>NZ_JACBGN010000134.1 GCF_013401435.1 Streptomyces sp. BR123 | reverse complement strand
GCCCCTTCCTGCGCCCGCACGCCCCCTGGCCGGACCGGGCCGCCGCGATCCCGCCGCAGCCGACCGCGCCGCCGGCCCGGCCGGACATCCCGGCCGCCGTCGACGAGGCCCGCAGCCTCCTCGACCAGGGCCGCCTCACCCAGGCCGTGGACATCCTCGGCGGGATCCTGCCGGCGGCGGCCGCGGAGCACGGCGAGCACTCACCGGTGGTCCGCAGCCTGCGCAAGCAGTACGCGGCCACGCTCATGGACGACGGCCAGTACCGCCGGGCCCTGCCCGAACTGCGGCGCCTCGCCGAGGAGTTCCCGGCCGGCGACGCGCAGGCCCTGCGGTTCCGCTACGACGCGGCCCAGTGCCTGGAGCAGCTCGGGGAGCCGGCCGCGGCGCTGGCGGAGTACCGCTCGCTGCTGCCGATGTTCGAGAACCACTACGCGAACCCGGACCCGGGGCTGCCCCTGGAGGTCCGCCGCCGGATAGCGCAGCTGCTGCTGTCGCTGGGCGACCGGGCGTCCGCCCACGACACCCTGGCCCGGCTGCTGTTCGACGCGGAGCGGCTGCACGGCCCGGGGCACCCCTTCTCCGCCGAGGTCCGCCGCACCCTTCAGTGGCTGGGCCGGGTCCGCTGACTCAGCCGCATTCGCAGCCGCACCGACAGGCCGGCCACCGCCACGTCGAGCCGGCCGGCCGCGGTCCGGGCGCAGCGTGACCAGCGGGAGCGTCTCGGTGCGGGGCGGCCGTGGCGTCCCGCCGGGGCCGGGCGCCGACCGCGAAGAGGGCGCCGGTCACCGGTCGTCGACGGCGGCCGTCTTCGAGACGGTGACCCCGTACACCGCGAGGGCGATCTCCTGCCGGGGGAACAGGGCGCCGAGCGGCACGCCCGGGCACCACACGCGTACCGCGACACCCCGGGGAATCGTTGGTCGAACCGGTGGCTCGGGCCACCCGGACTGCATACCATCGATCACCGCACGGCCTTTGTGCACCGACGCACAATCTCCCGGCCCTGGAGGCTCCTTTGCACCGTCGCACTGCGCTCTCCGTCTCCGCCGCCCTGCTCGCGGCGGCCCCCCTCCTGTCCGCCTGCTCGGGCGAGGCACGCCCCGGAACAGCAGCCGTCGTCGGCGGCGAACGGATCACCACCTCCGCTCTCCAGGCCCAGGTGAACGACGTCCGCGCCGCCCAGAACCGGGCCGGCGAGGCCGCGGCCGGGCTGATCCAGTCCACGCCGGGCCTGGACCGGTCCAAGCTCAACAGGATGCTCCAGACGGCCGTCCTGGAGCGCGCCGCGAAGGACGCGGGCATCACCCTCAGCCGACGGGAGATCGAGGAGTTCCGGAACGAGCAGCTCCAGAAGGCGGGCGGCGCCGAGCGGCTGGAGGCCTCCGCCCTCGAACAGGCCCAGCTGGCTCCCGGCCAGGTGGAGGCGGACCTGCGCTTCAAGCTGCTGCGGGACAGGCTCTTCTCCCACTACGGCAGCCCGGAGAAGGCCGTGGAGCAGCTCGGCGCGGTCGCGCAGGCCCTGCGCATCGAGGTGAACCCGCGCTACGGGGCCTGGGACGCACAGCAGATCGCCATCGGGGACCAGGTCACCCCCTGGATCACCCGGCGGACCGGGCCCGGGCCGGCCCCCGCCGGAGCCTGAGCCCCCGGGGCCGGGGCCCCGACCGCGGGCCGGGGGAGGGAGGTAGGTTCGGAGAGTGAACTCCCACGCCGCCGCATCCACCCCCGAACCCGCTCCCGAGCCGGCGGACGAGACCGCCGTCGGCCGGATCGTCCTGCTCACCGCCAGCCACCGGGTCGCCCCCGGCCTGCTGTCCTGGCCGGCCTGGCAGACCCTGCACGCCGCGGACCGGGTGCTGTGCGCCGACCCGGAGCACCCGCAGCTGCCGTACCTGCGCGAGGCGGGTGTCGAGGTCGCCATCGACAGCCCGGACGCGCAGGACCTGGTCGATGCCTGCGCCGGCGGGCGCACGGTCGTGCTGATCCCGGCCGGCGAGGGCGACCGGCGGCTCACCGACGGCCTGGCCCGGATGGCCGGCTCCGGCCGGGTCGCGATGCCCGACCTGGAGCTGCTGCCCGGCTCGTACGACCTGCCCGGCGCGCGGCTGCTCGACCTGGTGCAGGTGATGGACCGGGTCCGCCGCGAGTGCCCGTGGACCTCGCGCCAGACCCACGAGGGGCTGGTCAAGTACGCGACGGAGGAGGCGTACGAGCTGGTCGAGGCCATCGAGGGAGGGGACCGGGAGGAGCTGCGCGAGGAGCTCGGCGACGTCCTGCTCCAGGTGGTCTTCCACGCGCGGATCGCCGAGGAGCACCCGGAGGAGCCGTTCTCCGTGGACGACGTGGCCGGCAGCCTCGTCGAGAAGCTGATCCACCGGCACCCGCACGTCTTCGGGGACGCCGAGGCGCGGACCGCGGAGGACGTGGCCGTGCACTGGCAGCGCACCAAGGCGGTGGAGAAGCAGCGGGAGTCGGTCACCGACGGGATCCCCCTGGGCCAGCCGGGCCTGGCCCTGGCCGCCAAGCTGGCCGGCCGGGTCCGGGCGGGCGGCGTGGCCGTGGAGCTGCCGGACGGCGAGGGCATCGGGTACGAGCTGCTGCGGATGGCGGCGCGCGCCGAGGCGGCGGGCGTCGACCCCGAGACCGCGCTGCGCGCGGCGGCCCGCGCCTACCGGGACGCGATCCGCGCGGCGGAGGGCGTCGGCGCGTAGCAGCAGGGGGCCGCCCGGCGCCGCGTCGTCCGGGCCGCGGGCCGGCAGCGGGTCAGCCGCGGCGAACGCCCCCGTCGGTGCCCAGCCGGGGAGGAGTCGCGGGATGGCGCTCCGGCGGCCGGGATACGGTCGACGGGTGCACGAGCCGACCCCCGCAGCCGCCGAAGACCCCGCTCCCGCCCAGGGCCCGACCCTGTTCGACTGGGAGTTCGCGACCGACCCCTACCCCGCGTACGCCTGGCTGCGCGAGCATGCGCCGGTGCACCGCACCAGGCTGCCCAGCGGGGTCGAGGCCTGGCTGGTGACCCGGTACGCCGATGCCCGCCAGGCCCTCGCCGACCAGCGGCTCAGCAAGAACCCGGCGCACCACGCCGAGCCGGCGCACGCCAAGGGCAAGACCGGGATCCCGGGGGAGCGCAAGGCGGAGCTGATGACGCATCTGCTGAACATCGACCCGCCGGACCACACCCGGCTGCGGCGGCTGGTGTCGAAGGCGTTCACCCCGCGCAGGGTGGCGGAGTTCACACCGAGGGTGCAGGAGCTGACCGACCAGCTCATCGACGCGTTCGCCGGTCGGGGTGAGGCGGATCTCATCCACGAGTTCGCGTTCCCGCTGCCGATCTACGCCATCTGCGAGATGCTCGGCGTACCGCGCGAGGACCAGGACGACTTCCGCGACTGGGCCGGGATGATGATCCGGCACGGTGGCGGCCCGCGGGGCGGAGTGGCTCGTTCCGTCAAGCAGATGCGGACCTATCTCGGGGAACTCATCCACCGTAAAAGGGATGATCTGGGCGATGACCTCATCTCCGACCTGATCCGGGCAAGTGACCACGGGGACCACCTGACGGAGGCCGAGGCCACCGCCATGGCCTTCATCCTGCTGTTCGCCGGCTTCGAGACCACCGTGAACCTCATCGGCAACGGCGTGCACTCCCTCTTCATGAACCCCGGTGAGCGCGCCCGCCTCCAGGAGTCCCTCGCCGCCGGGGAGCGCGGCCTGCTGCAGACCGGCGTCGAGGAACTGCTCCGCTACGACGGCCCCGTGGAGCTCGCCACCTGGAGGTTCGCCACCCGGCCGCTGACCCTCGGGGGCCAGGACATCGCCGTCGGCGACCCGGTGCTGGTCGTGCTCGCCGCCGCCGACCGGGACCCGGCGCGGTTCGCCGATCCGGACACCCTGGACCTCTCCCGGGCCGACAACCAGCACCTGGGGTACGGGCACGGGATCCACTACTGCCTGGGCGCCCCGCTCGCACGACTTGAGGGACAGACGGCACTTGCGACTTTGCTGACGCGTCTGCCGGATCTGGAACTCGCCGTTCCGTCAACTGACCTTCGGTGGCGGGGTGGTCTGATCATGCGTGGCCTGCGCACTCTTCCCGTCCGATTCACACCTCGAAACATCTGAACTCTTCCTGAAGGAAAGTCAGGTTCTTGCTCAACTTGTGACAATCGTTCGAAGGCGGCTAGGTTCTGCCGTTACCCAGTCGTTATGCGAAAGGTGCTGCCCATGCGTTCCGGGAACGGCCGCCACAGACGCCCCCGCCAGGTCCCCGCGATTGTCGTCACCGCCGGAGTCACCGGCTCCGCACTGGCCATGCCGCTGCTGGCCGCCACCGGTGCGAGCGCGGCGGAGGCCGCCACCTGGGACAAGGTCGCCGAGTGCGAGAGCGGGGGCACCTGGAGTGCCAATACCGGAAGCGGCGCCTACGGCGGGCTGCAGTTCACCCAGGAGGAGTGGAAGAACGCGGGCGGCGAGGAGTTCGCCGAGCGCGCCGACCTCGCGAGCCGGTCCCAGCAGATCGCCGTCGCCGAGCGCGTGCTCGGCTCCCAGGGCCCCGAGGCATGGCAGAACTGCGCCGCCCAGGCAGGGCTGGCCAAGGACGCCCCCGCCGCGGACGTGGACCCCGGCGCGAAGGGCCAGCACCGGGCCGTCGGCCAGACGCCGAGCCGCCCCGACGACAAGGTGCCCTCGAACGGCAACGGCTCCGGCAGCCGGCCCACGGACTTCGGCGCCCCGACCCCCGCGCCGGACTACACGATCCCGCCCGCGCCGACGGGGCCGTCCAGCGGACTGCCCGTCATGCCCGCGCCGGACGGTACGACCGCGAACCCGACGGTCCCGCCGGTGTTCCCCGGCGACCCGACCGCGAACCCGGTGACGCCGACCCCGACCGCACCGGGCACCCCCGGGACCCCGGGCACCCCGGGCACCCCCGAAACCCCGGGCGTCACGCCGGGCACCCCGGGAGCCTCCGCGCCCGGCACCCCGGGAGCCCCGAACCCGGGCGGCGGCCCGGCCGACCCGGCGAACGCCTCCGCCCCGTCGGCACCGGGCACACCGGGCACGCCGGGCGCACCCGGCGCCTCCACCGACCCGGGCGCCGTCCCGGACGTCACGGGCACCGGCAAGCACCGCGGTACGCCCGCCGTCGAGGTGTCTCCGGCCTCGTACACGGTCAAGGAGGGCGACAGCCTGGCGGCCATCGCGAGCTCCAACGGCGTGAAGGGCGGCTGGGGCGCGCTGTACAAGGCCAACGAGCAGGTCATCGGCGGTAACGCCGATCTGATCAAGCCGGGGCAGAACCTGGATCTAAGCCAGAAATAGGGGCAGTTCGGTCACCCGGAAAGCGTCGAATGCCCGGTTCGTTCAAATGAGACATGCGTCTCTTCCGGTCAACTGGCGTGTCCCGCCCGAGTGCTTGGGTAAACCCGGCCCTCACCTGCGCAAACACCCCGAAAACCAGCGCAAGTAGGGGTTCTCCCTCCCCGGTGTTCCTCGTTGAACATCGGGGAGGGACATGCCTACGGTCTGAATCGCTCGCCACCGCGGGCCCCTTCGACCGCATCGCCGAATCCTGCCGGCGGACGGGGGGAACACTCGTCGCGTCAAGCGCCGAAGGCAGGAGCGGGGGAACCAACGTAGGTGCCGGGAAGGGCCGTCGGAAGACGGCGCGGACCGGCTTGGGGTGAAGCCGCGCGTCACACCGCGCGACCGGGCAACTCATCTGCCCGAACCCGACAGCTCACCTCGCAGGCGTCGGTGAGGAGAACTCCATGCTGCTTTCGGGCAAGGGCAAGCACCGCCGCGCCACCGCCATCGAGCGGACCACCCGCATCGTGACGCTCGCAGGCGTCGCCGGTGTCGCCGTCGCCGCGCCCCTGATGACCGCGGGCACCGCCTCCGCCGCCACGGCCTCGGAGTGGGACCGCGTCGCCCAGTGCGAGTCCGGTGGCAACTGGTCCATCAACACCGGCAACGGCTACTACGGCGGCCTGCAGTTCTCGGCCTCCACCTGGGCCGGGTACGGCGGCAAGGCGTACGCCGCGCAGGCCAACCAGGCCACCAAGGCGCAGCAGATAGCCATCGCCGAGAAGGTCCTCAAGGGCCAGGGCAAGGGCGCCTGGCCGCACTGCGGCAAGGGCCTGTCCAACTCGTCGTACACCGGCGGCGGTTCGACCACCACCAACAACAGCACCACCACCAAGTCGACCCCGAAGTCGTCGACCCCGAAGACCGAGACCAAGAAGACCCAGCCGCAGAAGATCGAGACCAAGAAGGCGCCCTCGCGCACCGAGGCCCCCGCGACGCGGTCCGAGCGCTCCGAGGCCTCCGCCCCGAAGACGGGCAACGGCTCCTACGAGGTCAAGTCCGGCGACACCCTCGGCACCATCGCCGAGGCCCACAACGTCAAGGGCGGCTGGGAGAAGCTCTTCGAGCTCAACAAGGACATCGTCTCCGACGCCGACCTGATCTTCCCCGGCCAGAAGCTGAAGCTCGGCTGAACATCCCGCGAAGCCCCGCGTGCGTAGGCCGCGCGGACTGACGCGAAGGTCACCGCACGTGTGAAGCCCACCGCCCGGCGCGTATCCCCCCCACGCGCCGGGCGGTGGTGCGTGCGCCCCCGACGGCGGTCGGTGGCAGCCCGAATGAGGGTCCGTATGTCCCGGAAGCGGGGTATTCGGGCCCTTTTTCGTCCCAGGACCCGGGCGGTCGGCTGGCCGACAGCCCGGAGCCGGTTAGGCTCTAGGCGGCAAGGCCGGCCCACGGCCTGACCCGCCACCGCACACCCAGCGTCACATCCCAGAAGGAGATGCTCGTGCCGTCCATCGACGTCGTCGTAGCCCGGGAAATCCTGGACTCCCGAGGCAACCCCACGGTCGAGGTCGAGGTGGGCCTCGACGACGGCAGCACCGGCCGTGCTGCCGTTCCGTCCGGCGCCTCCACCGGTGCCTTCGAGGCCATTGAGCTCCGCGACGGCGACCCCAACCGCTACATGGGCAAGGGCGTGGAGAAGGCCGTTCTCGCGGTCATCGAGCAGATCGGCCCGGAGCTCGTCGGCTACGACGCCACCGAGCAGCGCCTGATCGACCAGGCCATGTTCGACCTGGACGCCACCGACAACAAGGGCTCGCTCGGCGCCAACGCCATCCTGGGCGTCTCCCTCGCCGTCGCACACGCCGCGTCCGAGGCCTCCGACCTCCCGCTGTTCCGCTACCTCGGCGGCCCGAACGCGCACCTGCTGCCCGTTCCGATGATGAACATCCTGAACGGCGGCTCGCACGCCGACTCCAACGTGGACATCCAGGAGTTCATGATCGCGCCGATCGGCGCCGAGTCCTTCTCCGAGGCCCTGCGCTGGGGCGCCGAGGTCTACCACACCCTCAAGAAGGTCCTGCACACCAAGGGCCTGTCCACCGGCCTGGGCGACGAGGGCGGCTTCGCCCCGAACCTGGAGTCCAACCGCGCCGCGCTCGACCTCATCGTCGAGGCCATCAAGCAGGCCGGCTACACCCCGGGCAAGGACATCGCGCTCGCGCTCGACGTCGCTGCGTCCGAGTTCTACAAGGACGGCAAGTACGAGTTCGAGGGCCAGTCCCGCTCGGCCGCCGAGATGACCGAGTACTACGCGGAGCTCGTTGCCGCGTACCCGCTGGTCTCCATCGAGGACCCGCTGTTCGAGGACGACTGGGCCGGCTGGAAGACCATCACCGACAAGCTGGGCTCCAAGGTCCAGATCGTCGGTGACGACCTCTTCGTCACCAACCCCGAGCGTCTGGCCCGCGGCATCGAGGAGGGCTCCGCCAACGCCCTGCTCGTCAAGGTGAACCAGATCGGCTCGCTGACCGAGACTCTCGACGCCGTCGAGATGGCCCAGCGCAACGGCTTCAAGTGCATGATGTCGCACCGCTCCGGTGAGACCGAGGACGTCACCATCGCCGACCTCGCCGTCGCCGTGAACTGCGGTCAGATCAAGACCGGCGCCCCGGCCCGCTCGGACCGCGTCGCCAAGTACAACCAGCTGCTGCGCATCGAGGAGATCCTCGACGACGCCGCGGTGTACGCGGGCCGCAGCGCGTTCCCCCGCTTCAAGGGCTGACGGGCCCCTGAGCCTCCGTACGTCCCCGCACCCGGTCCCGTACCGTGTGCGGGGACGTAGTGCGTAGTGCGCAGCGCGGGTTGTGCAGTGGCCGAGGGCGCGCGTCGGCGCGCGGACAGCAGGGGAGGCGGAACAATGGCCCGGAACACGGATCGGTTCTCCACCTTCTCCACCGCGACCAGGCTCAAGCAGCTCGGCGAGCGGACCGCCGCCCACGTCTACCGCTCCCAGAGCCGCCGCCAGGTCCGCCGCAGCCGGCTGACCGGGCGGGCCGCCCTCCTGGTGCTGGTCCTCTGTACGCTGGTCGTCGCCCTGGCGTACCCGATGCGCCAGTACGTCTCCCAGCGCTCGGAGATCGCCGCGCAGCAGCGCGCGGCCGCGGCGGCCGGCAAGCGGCTCGAACGGCTCCGCGACGAGAAGGCCCGCTGGCAGGACGATGCGTACGCGGAGCAGCAGGCCCGCAAACACTTGCACTTCGTACGCCCGGGCGAGATCAGCTACATCATGAACGACCCCGGGGCCGAGGCGGCGGAGCAGCGGCGCACCGGACAGGCCGGGTCCGACCGCCCCTGGTACTCGAACGTCTGGGACGGCGTCGACAAGGCCGACCGCCCCGGCGACTGACGCCACCACCGGCAGCAGCACCAGAGCACCGGCAGCACGAGAGCACCACCCCACCCACACCACAAGAACGAAGAGACTTCCTCCAGGCATGCAGACGCCCCCGCCCCAGACCGACCGGACCGAGCCGACCGACGCGGACATCGAGGCGTTCGAGCAGCAGCTCGGACGCCCGCCGCGCGGGCTGCGCGCCATCGCCCACCGCTGCCCCTGCGGCCAGCCCGACGTGGTCGAGACGGCCCCCCGCCTCCCCGACGGCACACCCTTCCCCACCCTCTACTACCTGACCTGCCCGCGCGCCGCCTCCGCGATCGGCACGCTGGAGGCCAACGGCGTGATGAAGGAGATGCAGGCCCGCCTCGCCGAGGACCCCGAACTCGCCGCCGCCTACCAGGCCGCGCACGAGGACTACATCCGGCGCCGCGACGCCATCGAGGTACTCCAGGGCTTCCCGAGCGCCGGCGGCATGCCGGACCGGGTGAAGTGCCTGCACGTGCTCGTCGGCCACTCGCTGGCCGCCGGCCCGGGCGTGAACCCGTTCGGCGACGAGGCCCTCGCCATGCTGCCGGAGTGGTGGGCGAAGGGCCCGTGCGTCACCCCGTGCGGCGGCGGCGACCAGGCCGCGACCGCGGACGCGACCGCGGACGCGGAGCCGACCGGGCAGAAGGAGCCGGAGGCGTGACCCGGGTCGCGGCCGTCGACTGCGGGACCAACTCCATCCGCCTGCTGGTGGCGGACCTCGACCCCGCCACCGGCGAGCTGGTCGAGCTCGACCGGCGGATGACGATCGTCCGGCTCGGCCAGGGCGTGGACAAGACGGGCCGGCTGGCCCCGGAGGCCCTGGAGCGCACCTTCGCGGCCTGCCGCGAGTACGCCCGGGTGATCAAGGAGCTCGGCGCCGAGCGGCTGCGCTTCGTGGCGACCTCGGCCTCCCGCGACGCCGAGAACCGCGACGACTTCGTCCGCGGGGTCGTGGAGATCCTGGGCGTCGAGCCCGAGGTGATCTCCGGCGACGAGGAGGCGGAGTTCTCCTTCATCGGCGCCACGAAAGAGCTGACCGGCACGGACCACATGGACAAGCCGTTCCTGGTCGTGGACATCGGCGGCGGCTCGACCGAGTTCGTCGTCGGCGAGGAGCACGTCCGGGCGGCCCGCTCCGTCGACGTGGGCTGCGTCCGGATGACCGAGCGCCACCTGGTGGTCGACGGCACGGTCACCGACCCGCCGACCGCGGATCAGATCGCCGCCATACGGTCCGACATCGAGGCTGCCCTGGACCTGGCCGAGCAGACGGTCCCGCTGCGCGAGGCCCGCACCCTGGTCGGCCTGGCCGGCTCGGTGACCACGGTCGCCGGGATCGCCCTCGGCCTGCCGGGGTACATCTCCTCTCAGATCCACCACGCCCGCGTCCCGTACGCGACGGTCCGGGAGGTCACCGAGCGGATGCTGACCACGACCCACGCCGAGCGGGCCGCCATCCCGGTCATGCACCCGGGCCGGGTCGACGTGATCGGCGCCGGCGCCCTGGTCCTCCAGGCGATCATGGAGCGCATCGGCGCGACGGAGGTCGTCGTCTCGGAACACGACATCCTGGACGGCATCGCGATCAAGACCGCAGAAGAGGTCGAGGCCGACAAAAGGCGGGCCTGACCTGCCGAATCGCTGAACGACGGTGCTCCGGTCGGCTGACCGGAGCACCGTCGTCGTGCCGGACTCAGACAGTGCGGTAGACGTCGCGCCGGTCGCCGACCTTGACGACGAGGATGACGAGCTCGCCGTCCAGGACCCGATAGGCGATCCGGTAACTGCCGACCCGGAGCCGGTAGAGGCCGGACGGTCCGGTGAGCTTCTTGACGTCGGCGTCCTCGCTGTACGGATCGTCTCCCAGCGAGGTCAGTGCGGCGAGGATGCGCATCGCGGCCGGCTTGTCGATCGCGCGAAGCTGCCGTTGCGCCGCGGTGGTGAACCGGAACGCGTACTTCACGCCGCTCCGTCACCCCGCTCGCTGAACAGGTCGGCCAGCAGCTCGGCCATGGTCACGGTCGGCCCGCCTTCGGCCAGCACGGCCTCCGCCTCGCGTGCGAGCAGTTCGTCGGCCGCCTCTTCGAGTGCGTTGAAGTCCGCGATGGGAACCAGGGCGGCCACCGGGGCGCCGTTGCGGGTGATTACGGTCGGAGCGCCCTGCTCCGCCCGGTTGATGTGGTCCGCGAGATGGGCACGGGCTTCGCGCACGGTCACAGCGTTCTCACTCATGACAGTAGTGTACGCGTGAATGTGTACACGCGTCGGGCAGCGCGAGCAGGGTGATCGGCGGGCACCCCGCTCGTTGGGCAGGTCGGCGAGCTGTTCGGCCAGGTGGCGGCGGCCCGGTACGGCAAGCGCGGTGCGGCCTGTGCGGCGAGCCGGGACCGGCACGCCAGCGAACTGCTGAGGAACCAGGCGTGAGAGGAGCAGGCAGCGCAATGCCGAAGATCGGGGTTGTGGTCCTGACCATGGGCGACCGGCCCGCAGAACTGGAGGCCCTGCTGGACTCGGTGGCCGCTCAGGAAGGCGATCCGGCAACCGTCGTGGTCATCGGCCAAGGCGTGAAGCTCCCACCCCTGCCGGACGGAGTGGACGGCGTGGAGCTGCCGGAGAACCTGGGCATCCCCGGCGGCCGGAACGCCGGCGTGCGGTGGCTGCGCGAGCGGGGCGGAGTGGACGTCGTGGTGGTCCTGGACGACGACGGGCTGCTGCCCCGCACCGACGCCTTCCGGCTGGTCCGGGAAGCGTTCGCGGGCAGGCCGCGCCTGGGTGTCGCGGGTTTCCGCATCGCGGACGAGTCGGGGGCGGGTCAGCGCAGGCACGTCCCCCGTCTGGGCGGCAGGAACCCGCTGGTGTCCGGGCCGGTGACGACCTTCCTCGGCGGCGGCCACGCCATCCGCATGAGCGTGATCGACCAGGTGGGCGACTTCCCCGCCCGGTTCTTCTACGCCCATGAGGAAACCGATTTCGCCTGGCGGGCGCTGGACGCCGGATGGGAGATCGACTACCGGGCGGACGTGGTGCTGCAACACCCCCGCACCGAGGCGTCCCGGCACGCGGTCTACTACCGCAACACCGGCCGCAACCGGGTCTGGCTGGCCAAACGGCACCTGCCCGCGGTCCTCGTCCCGGTCTACCTGGCGACGTGGGCCGCGTACACGCTTGCGCAGCGGCCCCCGCTGTCCGGCCTGGCCGCCTGGTGGGCCGGCTTCTTCGAAGGGGTGCGGGTGCCGTGCCCGCCGAGGCGGCCCATGCGGTGGCGGACGGTATGGCGGATGACCCGACTGGGCCGCCCCCCGGTGATCTGACGCCCCGAGTGCCGGGGCACCTCGGCCGAGGCGCGCCGCTGATCGGGGGTGCCGGCCTGCGGCGGACAGAACGGTCGCAGCGTCCTGCTCGGCGCGGTCGATGTGGTCCGCGAGGCGGGCACGCGCCTCACGTACGGTCACTGCGTTCGGCTGGAGCGTACGCGCCGATTGCAGGGCCGTGTGGCGGATGTCGAAGGCCTTGGGCGGGGGCGTGGGCGGCCCGGGCGCAGAGGAATGTAAGGGGTGCAAGGGGCTGGAGGGGCCTTTATGAGGGTCTTGGGCTCCTGCCCCCGAAGAAAGTTCGTGAAGTTCTTCACAAGGAAAAAGGCCCGGTCGGGTCAAGTGGAGGGCCGTTCGGGGGGTTTGCGGGGGCCGCAGGTCCTTTTTGTGTGCGCGTCGGTGCGAAGCGGGGAAGGCGCCGCGGATGGCCGGTGTGTATACGCGGCCCCGGTGGTCCACCCCGCTGACGTGCTGGGAGGCCAGTTCAGGGCGGGTGAACAACGAATCCCGTTACACCTTGGTTCCCGTCCCGCACCATGACCTGGGTCACGTGGGCGGCGCAGTGTAGCAGAGGCCCTGTCGGTTCTTGTGAAGGGGCTCACGAGCATCACCCCTGGGGGTGCTGGATACTCGTTCCATGAGCACCACGGAGCGTCCCAGGATCCTCGTTGTAGGAGGTGGGTACGTAGGCCTGTACGCGGCCAAGCGGATCATGAAGAAGATGCGCTACGGCGAGGCGACCGTCACGGTCGTCGACCCCCGGTCCTACATGACCTACCAGCCCTTCCTCCCCGAAGTGGCCGCCGGCAGCATCTCGCCGCGGCACGTCGTCGTCCCGCTGCGACGCGTGCTGCCCAAGGCTGAGGTCCTCACCGGCCGGGTCACCACCATCGACCAGGACCGCAAGGTCGCCGTCGTCACGCCGCTCGTCGGCGAGGCGTACGAGCTGCCCTTCGACTACCTGGTGATCGCGCTCGGCGCCGTCTCCCGCACCTTCCCGATCCCCGGCCTCGCCGAGCAGGGCATCGGCATGAAGGGTGTCGAGGAGGGCATCGGCCTGCGCAACCACGTCCTCGAGCAGCTCGACAAGGCCGAGTCCACGACGGACGAGAACGTCCGCCGCAAGGCCCTCACCTTCGTCTTCATCGGCGGCGGCTTCGCCGGCGCCGAGACGATCGGCGAGGTCGAGGACATGGCCCGCGACGCCGCCAAGTACTACTCCACGATCAAGCGCGAGGACATGCGCTTCATCCTGGTGGACGCGGCCGACAAGATCCTCCCCGAGGTCGGGCCCAAGCTCGGCACCTGGGGCAAGGAGCACCTCGAGTCCCGCGGCATCGAGATCTACCTCGGCACCTCCATGGACTCCTGCGTCGACGGCCACGTCGTGCTGAAGAACGGCCTCGAGGTCGATTCCAACACGATCGTGTGGACCGCGGGCGTCAAGCCCAACCCGGCGCTGGCCCGCTTCGGCCTGCCGCTCGGCCCGCGCGGCCACGTCGACACCGCCCCGACCCTGCAGGTCCAGGGCACGGACTACATCTGGGCCGCGGGCGACAACGCCCAGGTCCCGGACGTCGCCGCCCGCAAGGCCGGTGTCGAGAACGCCTGGTGCCCGCCGAACGCCCAGCACGCGCTGCGCCAGGCCAAGGTCCTCGGCGACAACGTGGTGGCCGGCATGCGCGGCTTCCCGCAGAAGGAGTACGAGCACTCCAACAAGGGTGCGGTGGCCGGTCTCGGCGTCCACAAGGGCGTTGCGATGATCGTCATGGGCAAGACGAAGATCAAGCTCAAGGGCCGTCTCGCCTGGTACATGCACCGCGGCTACCACGGCCTGGCCATGCCGACCTGGAACCGCAAGATCCGCGTCTTCGCGGACTGGACCCTCGGCATGTTCCTCAAGCGTGAGGTCGTCTCCCTCGGTGCTCTGGAGACCCCGCGCGAGGAGTTCTACGAGGCCGCCAAGCCCGCTCCGGCCCCGGCCGCCGCGGCTGCCGCGCCCGCCGAGAAGGCCAAGGCTTCCTGACCGGGCCCTGACCTGACCGGCCGTACGTCGCGTACGGCGCGTACGTCCTGCACGTCCCCGAAGGGGCCGTCCGCCATCCGTGGTGCGGGCGGCCCCTTCGGCGTTCCCGGCGAGCGGCGGCACCCCCCCGCGCCGAGCCGCCGCCGGGCCGCCGCCGGGCCGCCGCCGGGCCGCCGCCGGGCCGCTGCCGGGCCGCCGCCGGGCGGGCGTTCCGGTGTCGGCGTTACGGCCTCCGGGGGGCCTGGCGGCCGGTACCGCATGCCGCCGACGGAAATGGGTAAGCCGTTTCGTCGGATGGTTTGGAGGTGCCGCCGATGACCGACGCCGCGCCGCGGCTGGCCGTTGTGGCCGAGACCCTGCTGGGTGCCCCGCTGCCCGTCCGGATCCGGGCCTGGGACGGGAGCGAGGCCGGACCGCCGGCCGGGCCGGTCCTGGTCCTGACCCGCCGCCGAGCCCTGCGCCGGATCCTGTGGCGGCCCGGCGAAATGGGCCTGGCCCGCGCCTGGGTGGCCGGGGACATCACCGTCGACGGGGACCTGTACGAACTGCTGGACCGGGTGGCCGGCCTGCTCTGGGAGCGGGAGACCGCCGCCCCGGCCGGAACCCCGGCAGGACCCCCCGCCGGAACCCAGGTCGCGGTGGTCCCGGTCGCGGGCGCGGTCCCCGGGATGCGGCCGCCGGCCCGCCGCACCGGCCTGGCCAAGGTCACCGCCCTGCGCCCGACCCTGCCGAAGCTGTCCCTGGGCGCCGCATCGGACGGGCCGGCCGGCGCCGCGGCGAGGCTCCGCGACCCCGCCGCCCGAGCCGCCGTACGCGACCTGGTGACCCTGGCCCGGCCCTGGCCGGCGCCGGCGCCGCCGCCCGAGGAGGCCGTCCGCCGCGGCGGGGCGGCGCACAGCAAGGACCGCGACCGGCAGGCGGTCAGTCACCACTACGACGTCGGCAACGAGTTCTACGAGCGGGTCCTCGGCCCCTCCATGGTGTACTCCTGCGCCTACTGGAGCCCTGGCTCCACCCTGGAGCAGGCCCAGCGGGACAAGCTCGACCTCGTCTGCCGCAAGCTGGGCCTGCGCCCCGGCGACCGGCTCCTCGACGTCGGCTGCGGCTGGGGCTCCATGGCCCTGCACGCGGCCCGCGCGTACGACGCCCGCGTCACCGGCATCACGCTCTCCCGCGAACAGGCCCTGTACGCCCGCAAGCGGGTCGCGCAGGAGGGGCTGGCGGACCGGGTCGAGATCCGGGTGCAGGACTACCGGGACGTCAAGGACGGCCCGTACGACGCGATTTCGTCCATCGGCATGGCCGAGCACGTCGGCGCCGACCGGTACCGCGAGTACGCCCTCATCCTGCACGGCCTGCTCGCCCCCGGCGGCCGGCTGTTGAACCACCAGATCGCGCGCCGACCCGAGCCGGACGAAGGCGCCTACCGCGTCAACGAGTTCATCGACGCGTATGTCTTCCCCGACGGGGAGCTCTCGCCGCTCGGCACGACCGTCGGCGAACTGGAGCGGGCCGGCTTCGAGGTCCGGGACGTGGAGGCCCTGCGCGAGCACTACGGGCTCACCCTGCGGGCCTGGGTGGACCGCCTGCAGGAGCACTGGGAGGACGCCGTACGGCTGACCTCGCCCGGCCGGGCCCGGGTGTGGCTGCTGTACATGGCGGCCTCGGCGCTGGGCTTCGAGCGGGGCCGCCTGGGCGTCAACCAGGTACTGGCCGTGCGCCCGGGGGAGGACGGGGCGTCGGGGCTGCCGTTGCGCCTGCGCACCTGGGGCACGTAGGCGCGTGGGCGCGCAGGGCCCGTACGCCCGTACGGGAGGGGCCGCGGGGTCCGCTCCCGCGCGGACGGGCCCCGCACGCGGACGGGCCCCGGGGCGGGTGCCCCGGGGCCCGTGCGGCTCCCTCGCCCGGTCGCGCCGGCGGCCGGGGCGTTGCCCGAGACCGGGTTCCTGTCCGGGCGGCTGATCACCGGGGCGAGGAAGGCCGACGACCGGTCCCGGCCCGGCGACGTCCGGGCCGTCCTCGACCGGCAGGAACCCGCCGGGACGGTCGGACGACCGGGGTGGGGCTCCCCGCCCTCGGGGCGGGGAGCGGACCTCAATCGGTCTTGATCGCCGTCAGCATGTTCAGCTTCGCCGCGCTGCGCGCCGGCCACATGGCGGCCATGACTCCGACCACGGCGGCCAGCAGCAGGAAGACGCCGATCCGGTCGAACGGGATGACCAGCTCGTAGTTCGGGATCGTGGACTTGAAGGTGCGGCCCAGCGCCCAGGCGAGGAAGGTGCCGAGGCCGACGCCGAGCACCGCGCCGAAGAGGGAGATGACCACGGCCTCCAGGCGGATCATGTTCTTGACCCGGCCCTGGTTGAGGCCCACCGCCCGCAGCATGCCGATCTCCTGGGTCCGCTCGAACACGGACATCGCCAGGGTGTTGACGACGCCGAGGACCGAGATGATCAGGGCCATGCCGAGCAGGCCGTACATCAGGTTCAGCATCATGTTGATCATGCCGCCCATCTCGTTGCGGATGTCCTGCTTGTCCGCGATCTTGATGGCGGGGTTGTCGCCGAGGGCGTCGATGACCTTCTGCTCGTTGGCCTTGGACTCGCCGCCGGCCATCTTCACGAAGACCTGGCGGATCTGCGGCTTCTCGCCCTCCGCGACGGGGACCTGCTTGACGTCCAGGACGTACGGGGAGACGAGCTCGCTCTCCTCGTAGATCGCGGCGACCTTCAGGGTCTTCTTGGCCGGGGCGCCGTCGAAGGCGGCCTCGAAGGTGCTGCCGACCGTGAGCCCGGCCTTCTTGGCGGTCTTGTCGGCGACGGCGACCTGGCCCTGGGCCAGGCCGGCCACCGAGCCGCTGACCACCTTGAAGTTGACGAGCTTCTCGATGGCCGCCGGGTTGACGCCGGAGGCGGAGTGGAAGCGGCCGTCGGAGCCCTTGAAGTACGCGGACTGCTGGCCGGAGACGGCCGAGACGCCCTGCGTCTTCTCCAGCGCGGTCAGGACCGAGGGGTCCAGGTCGCCGCCGCTGGCCATGGTGAGCATGTAGTCGGCGCGGATCTGGTCCGTGGTGGAGCGGTCGACGGACTTGCCGACGGTCACGCCGAGCACGGTCAGGCCGGTGACCAGGGTCAGGCCGATGGTCAGCATGCCGGCGGTGACACCGGTGCGGCGCGGGTTGCGGACCGCGTTGCGGGCGGCCAGGTTGCCGGCGACGCCGAAGGCCCGGTTCAGCAGCGGGCGGACGACGGCGATCAGCGGCCGCGAGAGCATCGGGATCAGCACCGCGACACCGATGAGGGTGAAGAAGGCGCCGCCGCCGATGATCCAGCGGCCGGTCTCGCCGCCCTTCGAGGAGCCCCACAGGATCAGCGCGAAGCCGATGCCGGTCAGGACGCCGCCGATGCTGTTCAGGACCACCAAGCCCTTGGCGCTCTGCGGCAGGTGGGCGCTGCCCATGGCCGCGACCGGCGGGATCTTGGAGGTGCGGCGGGCGGGCAGCCAGGCGGCGAGCACGGTGACCTTCACCCCGACGAGGATCGCGGTGACCACGGCGGTCGAGGAGACGACCAGCGGGCCGGCCGGGATCTTGGCACCGAAGCTGTCCATGCCGGAGCGCAGGCCGACGGCCAGGAGCACGCCGAGGGCGAGGCCGAGGGCGGAGGCGAGGACGCCGACCAGCAGGGCCTCGCTCAGCACGGACCGGCGGACCTGGCTGCGGGTGGCGCCGACGGCGCGGAGCAGGGCCAGCTCCTTGGTGCGCTGGGCGACCAGCATGGTGAAGGTGTTGTAGATCAGGAAGATGCTGACGAAGAGCGCGATGAAGCCGAAGGCGAGCAGCCCCGTCTTCATGCCGCTCATGCCCTTCTCGATGTCCTTGGCGTTGCGTTCGGCGAGGGCGGTGCCCGTCTCGGCCTTGGCGTCCTTGCCGACGATCGGGGTGATCTCGGAGAGCAGCTTTCCGGCGTCGGCACCGGGCTTGGCGGCGACGGCGAGCTCGGAGTAGTAGCCGGGGGCCAGGTAGAGGTCCTGGGCGATCTTGGCCTCGAAGAGCACGAGCGAGCCGCCGGCGTTGACCGCGCCGTCCTCGGTGGTGAAGACGCCGGAGAGGGTGTACTCCTTGACCGGGCCGTTGGTGGCGACGCGGATCCTGTCGCCGACGGAGTAGCGGCCGGCCTGCGCGGAGGCGCGGTCCAGTGCGACCTCGTCGGCCTTGGCCGGGCCGTGGCCCTCGGTGAAGGCGTAGCGGGGGTCCTTGCCGTCCTTGACGGGGGCGAAGTTGGCGCCCTGGTTGGCCCAACCGGTGCCGATCAGCTTGCCGTTCGGGTCGGCGACGCCGGCGAAGCCGGAGACCCGGCCGGAGACGGAGTCGACGCCGCCCAGCTTGGAGATCTTGTCGAGGGTCTGCTGGCTGATGCCGGGCTCGCCCTCCTCCTTGGTCCCGTCCTCGGCGCGGCCGGGGCCGTGGTGGGTGACGGAGACGGCGACCCCGTCGTAGCTCTTGCGGGACTGGTCGGACATCGCCTTGCTGACGGTGTCGGTGAACACGAACGTGCCGGACACGAAGGCGACGCCGAGCATGACGGCGAGCACCGTCATCAGCAGGCGGGCCTTGTGCGCGAGCACGTTGCGCAGGGCGGTACGGAACATGGGGAATCCAGGAGTCGTGGTGGTTCGCCGGGAGGGCGGGCAGGAGACGCGGGCCGGGCGGCGCGGGGCGTGCGCGGGCGGGAGGCGGGAGG
>NZ_JACBGN010000133.1 GCF_013401435.1 Streptomyces sp. BR123 | reverse complement strand
GCCGGAGCCGGAGCCGGGGCGGGCGCGGGAGCCGGACCGGGGGGAGTGTGGGCGGCGGCAGCGGCATGCACGCACCGTGCCCTGCGCCTCGCGGAGGTTCCCGGATGCCGCGCAGTGGAGGGGGTGAGCATCGCCCACTCGGCCCTGCCCCGCAGGGGGGCCGCGGCCGGATCCGCCGCCGTCCGGCCGCCGGATGAGCGCAAGGCGGCGATAAAAGTTGAGTCGGCTCCACTCACCTCTGTTGACGGGAGCCGAGGCGTCGGGCACTCTTGAGTCTGTTCCACTCAAGTCAGCTGGAGGAATCGAAATGGCACGTGCGGTCGGCATCGACCTGGGCACCACTAACTCCGTCGTCAGCGTTCTCGAAGGCGGCGAGCCCACCGTCATCACCAACGCCGAGGGTGCCAGGACCACGCCGTCCGTCGTCGCCTTCGCCAAGAACGGCGAGGTCCTCGTCGGCGAGGTCGCCAAGCGCCAGGCGGTCACCAACGTCGACCGCACCATCCGCTCGGTGAAGCGCCACATGGGCACCGACTGGAAGATCAACCTGGACGGCAAGGACTTCAACCCGCAGCAGATGAGCGCCTTCATCCTGCAGAAGCTGAAGCGCGACGCCGAGGCCTACCTGGGTGAGAAGGTCACCGACGCGGTCATCACCGTCCCGGCGTACTTCAACGACTCCGAGCGCCAGGCCACCAAGGAGGCCGGCGAGATCGCGGGTCTGAACGTCCTGCGCATCGTCAACGAGCCGACCGCCGCCGCCCTGGCCTACGGCCTGGACAAGGACGACCAGACGATCCTCGTCTTCGACCTCGGTGGCGGCACCTTCGACGTGTCGCTCCTGGAGATCGGCGACGGTGTCGTCGAGGTCAAGGCCACCAACGGTGACAACCACCTCGGTGGTGACGACTGGGACCAGCGTGTCGTCGACTACCTGGTGAAGCAGTTCCTGAGCGGCCACGGCGTCGACCTGTCCAAGGACAAGATGGCGCTGCAGCGTCTGCGCGAGGCCGCCGAGAAGGCGAAGATCGAGCTGTCCTCCTCCACGGAGACCACGATCAACCTGCCCTACATCACGGCCTCCGCCGAGGGCCCGCTGCACCTGGACGAGAAGCTCACCCGCGCTCAGTTCCAGCAGCTGACCTCGGACCTGCTGGACCGCTGCAAGGTCCCGTTCCACAACGTGATCAAGGACGCGGGCATCGCGCTCTCCGACATCGACCACGTGGTCCTCGTCGGCGGCTCGACCCGCATGCCGGCCGTCGCCGAGCTCGTCAAGGAGCTGACCGGCGGCAAGGAGGCCAACAAGGGCGTGAACCCGGACGAGGTCGTCGCCATCGGCGCCACCCTCCAGGCCGGTGTCCTCAAGGGTGAGGTCAAGGACGTCCTGCTCCTCGACGTGACCCCGCTGTCCCTCGGCATCGAGACCAAGGGCGGCATCATGACCAAGCTCATCGAGCGCAACACCACGATCCCGACCAAGCGGTCGGAGATCTTCACGACGGCCGAGGACAACCAGCCGTCCGTGCAGATCCAGGTCTACCAGGGTGAGCGCGAGATCGCGGCGTACAACAAGAAGCTCGGCATGTTCGAGCTGACGGGCCTGCCGCCGGCCCCGCGCGGCGTCCCGCAGATCGAGGTCTCCTTCGACATCGACGCCAACGGCATCATGCACGTGACCGCCAAGGACCTGGGCACGGGCAAGGAGCAGAAGATGACCGTCACCGGCGGCTCCTCGCTCGGCAAGGACGAGGTCGACCGGATGCGCCAGGAGGCCGAGCAGTACGCGGAGGAGGACCAGCGCCGCCGCGAGGCCGCCGAGACCCGCAACCAGGCCGAGCAGCTCGTGTACCAGACGGAGAAGTTCGTCAAGGACAACGAGGACAAGGTCCCCGGCGAGGTGAAGGCCGAGGTCGAGGGTGCCGTCGCCGAGCTGAAGGAGAAGCTCAAGGGCGAGGACACGGCCGAGATCCGCACCGCGACCGAGAAGGTCGCCGCGGTCAGCCAGAAGCTCGGGCAGGCGATCTACGCCGACGCCCAGGGCGCCCAGGCCGCCGGCGGCGCCGGTGACGCGGGCCAGGCCAAGGCCGACGACGACGTCGTCGACGCCGAGATCGTCGACGACGAGAAGCCGAAGGGCGGCGCGGCCTGATGCCGGAGGAGACCGCGGGTTTCGAGGAGAAGCCCGAAGTCCCCAACGGCGCCACCCCCGAGGACGCTGCCGAGCCGAAGACCGCCGACTCCTCCTCGGAGGAGCCGGCGGCCCCGGCCGGGGACTCCGGAGCACAGTCCGACGCCCAGGACGCGAACGCGGCCCTGGTGGCGCAGCTGGACCAGACCCGTACGGCGCTCGCCGAGCGCACCGGTGACCTCCAGCGGCTCCAGGCGGAGTACCAGAACTACCGTCGCCGCGTGGAGCGGGACCGCATCGCCGTCAAGGAGATCGCGGTCGCGAACCTGCTGTCCGAGCTGCTCCCGACCCTGGACGACATCGGCCGGGCGAGGGACCATGGCGAACTGGTCGGCGGCTTCAAGTCGGTGGCCGAATCGCTGGAGACCGCTGCCGCCAAGCTCGGTCTGCAGCAGTTCGGCAAGGAGGGCGAGCCCTTCGACCCGACGATCCACGAGGCCCTGATGCACTCGTACGCGCCGGACGTCACCGAGACGACCTGCGTGGCGATCCTGCAGCCCGGGTACCGGATCGGCGAGCGCACGATCCGCCCCGCGCGGGTCGCGGTGGCCGAGCCCCAGCCGGGTGCGGCTCCGAAGTCCGAGTCCGGGGAGGGCGACACGCCTGCGGACAAGGACGCGGATGCAGCCGACAAGGGCTGACATCGGCAAAGCTGATCATGTGATGGCACGAGAGGAGGGACACCGGGGATGAGCACGAAGGACTTCGTCGAGAAGGACTACTACAAGGTCCTCGGTGTCCCCAAGGACGCCACCGAGGCGGAGATCAAGAAGGCGTACCGGAAGCTCGCCCGCGAGTTCCACCCGGACGCCAACAAGGGCGACGCCGAGGCCGAGGAGCGCTTCAAGGAGATCTCCGAGGCGAACGACATCCTCGGCGACGCCAAGAAGCGCAAGGAGTACGACGACGCCCGCGCGCTGTTCGGGAACGGCGGCTTCCGCCCCGGTCCCGGCGCGGGCGGCGGCTCCTTCAACTTCGACCTCGGCGACCTCTTCGGGGGCGCCCAGGGCGGCGGCCCCGGCGGGTTCGGCGGCGGCGGCCTCGGCGACGTGTTCGGCGGCCTGTTCAACCGGGGCGGCGCCGGTGCGGGGACCCGCACCCAGCCGCGCCGGGGCCAGGACGTCGAGTCCGAGGTGACCCTCTCCTTCACGGAGGCGGTGGACGGGGCCACGGTCCCGCTCCGGATGTCCTCCCAGGCTCCCTGCAAGGCCTGCTCGGGCACCGGCGACAAGAACGGCACCCCCCGGGTGTGCCCGACCTGCGTCGGCACCGGCCAGGTCTCGCGGGGCAGCGGCGGCGGCTTCTCGCTGACGGACCCCTGCGCGGACTGCAAGGGCCGCGGCCTGATCGCGGAGACCCCCTGCGACGTCTGCAAGGGCAGCGGCCGCGCCAAGTCCTCCCGGACCATGCAGGTCCGCATCCCGGCGGGCGTCTCCGACGGCCAGCGCATCCGGCTGCGCGGCAAGGGAGCGCCGGGCGAGCGAGGCGGCCCGGCCGGCGACCTGTACGTCGTCGTCCACGTCGGCAGCCACCCGGTCTTCGGCCGCAAGGGCGACAACCTGACGGTGACCGTCCCCGTGACGATCTCCGAGGCGGCCCTGGGCGCCGACATCAAGGTTCCGACGCTGGGCGGGCCCGCAGTGACGCTGAAGCTGCCGCCGGGCACCCCGTCGGGCCGCACCATGCGCGCCCGCGGCAAGGGCGCGGTCCGCAAGGACGGCACCCGCGGCGACCTGCTGGTGACGGTGGAGGTCGCGGTTCCGTCCGAGCTGACGGACAAGGCCCGCGAGGCGCTGGAGATGTACCGCGACGCGACGGACTCGGTCGACCCGCGTGCCGCGCTGTTCGAGTCCGCGAAGGGAGCATGACATGGACGGCCGCCGACGACAGCCCCGCTTCGGCGGCGGGGCGTACGAGCTGACCGACGAGACCCCGGTCTACGTGATTTCGGTGGCCGCCCAGCTCTCGGGTCTCCACCCGCAGACCCTGCGCCAGTACGACCGCCTCGGCCTGGTCTCCCCGGACCGCACGGCGGGCCGCGGGCGGCGGTATTCGGCCAGGGACATCGAGCTGCTCCGCACGGTGCAGGCGCTGTCCCAGGACGAGGGCATCAACCTCGCCGGCATCAAACGGATCATCGAGCTGCAGAACCAGGTCGAGGCGCTCCAGCAGCGCGTGGCCGAGCTCTCGGCCGCCGTCGAGGGCGCGGCCGCGGTGATGCAGCAGCGCGAGGCCCAGGTCCACGCCTCGTACCGTCGTGACCTGGTCAAGTACCAGCCGCCGGTGGGCGGTAACGCCCTCGTCGTCTGGCGTCCCGCCCCGAAGCGGACCAACGGCTAGCGGCTCGCACGCCGACACGCCGGCACACCGACGCCGAAGGCCCTGCCCGGGCACGTCCCGGGCAGGGCCTTCGGCGCGCCGCTGCACCGGCGTGCGCCGCCTCAGCAGTCGGGGCCGTTCTCCTCCAGGATCCCCGACCGGGCGATGAGGAAGCCCAGTTGGGCGCGACTGCCGCTGCCGAGGGTGCTGGCGAGCTTCGCGATGTGCGCGCGGCAGGTCCGTACGTTCATGCCCAGTCGGCGGGCGATGGCCTCGTCCACGTGCCCCTCGACGAGGAGTTGGGCGATGGTGCGCTGCACCCCCGAGATGCCGTCCCGGGTGGGCTGGTAGGTCACTTCCTCCTGCAGCGGCACGGCGCGGTGCCACAACTGCTCGAAGATCTTGATGAGATAGTCCACGAGCCCCGGGTGGCGCAGCTCCAGGGCCACCTGGCGGTCGTCGCTGGCGGGGATGAAGGCGACCGTCCGGTCGAAGATGATGAGCCGCTCGAAGAGCTCCTCCAGCGTGCGCACCTCGACCTTGCCGGCCTTGAGGATGTCCACGTACGCGAGCGTGCCCCGGCTGTGACGGACCGTGTGCTGGTAGAGGGTCCGGATCCGGACACCGCGGTCGGTCAGCGGCTGGTCGCGCTCCAGGGCTTCCGTAAGCTCGAGGCTGGGGCGGGCGCCGCCGGGCTGCACGGTGAGCATCTCGGTATGGCACTCGGCGGTGGCCAGGTTGAGGGCCGCGTTGATGGCGTCGAAGCCCTCCAGCACGGTGATGGCGTGCGTGCTGGCCGGGGCCTGTGCGCTGATGGCGAGAAACGGCTCGAACGCTTCGGAGAGTTCGAGAGAATCGCGGTGCCGCTCGCGGATCTCGCGTTCGATCGGATGCAGCCGCTGGGCCAGGGCGACCGCCGGTGGAACCGGGCGCAGTGAATTGACGTCATCAGGATCCGGCTGCAGCAGGGCCAGGTCGAACAGGCAGGGCGCCGCTTCCACGTCTCCACGTGCGATGCGACCGGTGCGCAGCGCGCTCGTGTAGAGGCGCGCTCCTTCAGGGCACAGGTTCGCGACCGAGTGGGGATGTGTCGCTTTTGCTGTGTTTATTGTCAAATCTCCACCCCCCAGGGTCCTGAACATGCAAGAACATGATGCATCGTCCCTGTGGCAGCGACGTGCCTGAATGAGCCATCGTCTGACAGGCGGGGGAGAGGATTTCATCAAGTGAGGACGAAGCCGACCATGAACAAGAGAATGCTTCGCTCGGCGCTTGCCACCGTCATCTTCTCGGCTGTGGCCGGTCTGGGACTCGCCGCGGGCACGCTGGGGGGCGCCGGAGGTGCTGCGGACGTCCAGGCCGCGGTCGCGGACAGCGGCTGGCGCGAGCCCGCGGCGGACAGCGGCTGGCGCGCGACCCCGCTGGACAGCGGCTGGCGCTCGACCCCCGCAGATGCCGATTCCGCAGCCCTTGTCGTGGAGAGCGCGGTATGACCCCCGATGACCGCGGCTTCCGCCGCGAAATGGCTTCCGCCTACCGCTCCGGCTGGCAGTTCATCGACCTCGCGACGGCCATTCCCCAGGTCGGCGACTCGCTGATGGTCACCCTCTTCGGCCAGCCCATCGTGATCACGCGCGAGGAGGACGAGGACGTGCGGGCGTACCGCTGCCTGCGCCGCCCCCGCGGCGCGCCGCAGCCGGTCCGCTGCGAGGTGCGCTACGGCATGGTCTTCGTCAACCTCGACCAGCGCGACCACCAGCTCTTCGAACCCGACATCACCACCGCCACCCCCCGCAGTGCCTGAAGCGATTCCCCCGTCGTTGCAGATCGCTCCAGGTGCTTCCCCCACACAACGGCGCCATCGTGGACCTGACCACGATGGCGCCGTTGTGGTTTCGCCGTCCAGTGGTCGAACCGGACAAGGTGGAACCCGGACCGTCCGGAACGCCCCGGAGCCCCCGGGGCGGGTGCGGCAGGCTCAGGCGCGGCCCATCGCCCGGTCCAGCGCGATCTCGATGACCACCCGGTCCGGGTTCGGCGAGGGCATCCGCCCGTACCGCTCGGCGTAGCGCGCGACCGCGTCCGCGACCGCCTCCTCGTCCGTGCGGACCACCGCGCGCCCCTCCAGGGTCGCCCAGCGGCGCCCCTCCGCCTGGCACACCGCGACGCGGGCCGAGCCCGGGTCCACCGCCTGGGCCGCCAGCACGTTGCGGACCTTCTTGCTGTGCTTGTTGCTGATCACCCGGGCCAGGCCGGCCTCCGGGTCGTACGTCACGCCCACGGGCACCACGTGCGGGCTGCCGTCCGGGCGCGGGGTGGTCAGCGTGCAGACGTGCCGCTCCCGCCAGAAGGCGAGGTATTCGGGCGTCGGGTTGAGTACGTCATGGGACATGCGCTGAGCGTACGACTCCGGGCTCCGAAACCGGCCTTGAGTGGAATAGACTCAACTTTGCGCACGTTGACTGTGTCAGATCGCCTGATGCAGCCCCGACACGGATGCACCGTACGGAGAGGAGAGCCGCACGTGGACGCCGAGCTGACCAACAAGAGCCGGGACGCGCTGAACAACGCCACCACCCGCGCCGTCAAGGACGGCCACGCCGACCTGACCCCGGCACACCTGCTGCTGGCCCTGCTCGCCGGCGAGGAGAACGAGAACCTCACCGACCTCCTCGCGGCCACCGAGGCCGACCAGGCCGCCGTGCGGTCCGGCGCCGAGCGGCTCCTCGCCGCACTGCCCAGCGCCACCGGCTCCACGGTCGCCCCGCCGCAGCCCACCCGCGAGCTGCTCGCCGTACTCGCCGAGGCCGACCGGCAGGCCAAGGAGCTCGGCGACGACTACCTCTCGACCGAGCACCTGCTCATCGCGACCGCCGGCAAGGGCGGCGCGGCCGGAGAGGTCCTTTCCGCCCAGGGCGCGACGGCGAAGAAGCTGTTGGACGCCTTCGAGAACGCACGAGGAGGACGGCGGGTGACCACCCCCGACCCGGAGGGCCAGTACAAGGCCCTGGAGAAGTTCGGCACGGACTTCACGGCCGCGGCCCGCGAGGGCAAGCTCGACCCCGTCATCGGCCGGGACCACGAGATCCGCCGGGTCGTCCAGGTCCTGTCCCGGCGCACCAAGAACAACCCGGTGCTCATCGGCGAGCCCGGCGTCGGCAAGACCGCCGTCGTCGAGGGCCTCGCCCAGCGCATCGTCAAGGGCGACGTCCCCGAGTCCCTGAAGAACAAGCGCCTGGTCTCCCTCGACCTCGGCGCGATGGTCGCCGGCGCCAAGTACCGCGGCGAGTTCGAGGAGCGCCTGAAGACCGTCCTCGCCGAGATCAAGTCCAGCGAGGGCCAGATCATCACCTTCATCGACGAGCTGCACACCGTCGTCGGCGCGGGTGCCGGCGGCGATTCGGCCATGGACGCGGGCAACATGCTCAAGCCGATGCTGGCCCGCGGCGAACTGCGCATGGTCGGCGCCACCACCCTCGACGAGTACCGCGAGCGGATCGAGAAGGACCCGGCGCTGGAGCGCCGCTTCCAGCAGGTCCTGGTCGCCGAGCCGACCGTCGAGGACACCATCGCCATCCTGCGCGGGCTCAAGGGCCGCTACGAGGCCCACCACAAGGTGCAGATCAACGACAGCGCCCTGGTGGCCGCCGCGACCCTCTCCGACCGGTACATCACCTCCCGCTTCCTGCCCGACAAGGCCATCGACCTCGTCGACGAGGCCGCCTCCCGGCTCCGCATGGAGATCGACTCCTCCCCGGTGGAGATCGACGAGCTGCAGCGCGCCGTCGACCGCCTGCGGATGGAGGAGCTGGCGCTGAAGAACGAGTCCGACCCCGCCTCGCGCGAACGCCTGGACAAGCTCCGCAAGGACCTCGCCGACAAGGAGGAGGAGCTGCGCGGCCTGACCGCCCGCTGGGAGAAGGAGAAGCAGTCCCTCAACCGGGTCGGCGAGCTCAAGGAGCGCCTCGACGAGCTGCGCGGCCAGTCCGAGCGCGCCCAGCGCGACGGCGACTTCGACACCGCCTCCAAGCTGCTCTACGGGGAGATCCCGGCGCTGGAGCGGGAGCTCGCCGAGGCCACCGAGGCGGAGGCGGAGGCGGAGGCGGCCAAGCGCACCATGGTCAAGGACGAGGTCGGTCCCGACGACATCGCGGACGTCGTCGGCGCCTGGACGGGCATCCCGGCCGGCCGCCTGCTGGAGGGCGAGACCCAGAAGCTGCTGCGCATGGAGGCCGAACTCGGCCGCCGCCTGATCGGCCAGGGCGAGGCCGTCCGCGCCGTCTCCGACGCCGTGCGCCGCACCCGTGCGGGCATCGCCGACCCCGACCGGCCGACCGGCTCGTTCCTCTTCCTCGGCCCCACCGGCGTCGGCAAGACCGAGCTGGCCAAGGCCCTCGCGGACTTCCTCTTCGACGACGAGCGGGCCATGGTCCGCATCGACATGTCCGAGTACTCCGAGAAGCACAGCGTCGCCCGTCTCGTCGGCGCCCCGCCCGGCTACGTCGGCTACGAGGAGGGGGGCCAGCTGACCGAGGCGGTCCGCCGCCGCCCGTACTCCGTCGTCCTCCTGGACGAGGTCGAGAAGGCCCACCCGGAGGTCTTCGACATCCTGCTCCAGGTCCTCGACGACGGCCGGCTCACGGACGGCCAGGGCCGCACCGTGGACTTCCGCAACACCATCCTCATCCTCACCTCCAACCTCGGCAGCCAGTTCTTGATGGACCCGGTCGCCTCACCGGAGGAGAAGCGCAAGAACGTCCTGGACGTCGTCCGCGCCTCCTTCAAGCCGGAATTCCTCAACCGGCTCGACGACCTCGTCGTCTTCTCCGCCCTGACCAGGGACGAGCTGGCCCGCATCGCCGAGCTCCAGGTGGGCCGCCTCGCCAGGCGCATGGCCGAGCGCCGCCTGACCCTGGACGTCACCCCGGCGGCCCTGGCCTGGCTCGCCGACAAGGGCAACGATCCCGCGTACGGCGCCCGCCCGCTGCGCCGCCTCATCCAGACGGCGGTCGGCGACCGCCTCGCCAAGGAGATCCTGGCCGGCGAGGTCCGCGACGGCGACACCGTACGGGTGGACGTCGCCGGCGACGGCCTCCTGGTCGGCAAGGCCCTCTGACGGCCCCGGCGGCCTTCCGACGGCCCCGGCGAAGCCCCCGACAGGGCACCGCGGCACTGCCGCGCCCCTGCCGGGGGCGCATCCCTGTCCGCTCGGAGCGGATCACCGGTGCGGGGCTGGACACGGGGTAGGAGGAATGGGGGAGGATGACTTCATCCGCACGAAGGGAAGAACACGGTGAGCATCGACCCGGCCTCGATTCCGAATTTCGGAGGGCAGCAGCCCGAACCGCAGGCCACAGGACCGGCGGGCCCCGTGGTCCCCGACCAGGATCTGGTCAAGCAGCTGCTGGAGCAGATGGAGCTCAAGTACGTCGTCGACGACGAGGGTGACCTCGCGGCGCCGTGGGAGGAGTTCCGCACGTACTTCATGTTCCGCGGCGAGAACGAACAGCAGGTCTTCTCCGTCCGGACCTTCTACGACCGCCCCCACGCCATCGAGGACAAGCCGCGGCTGCTGGAGTCCATCGACGACTGGAACCGCCGCACCCTGTGGCCGAAGGTCTACAGCCACACCCACGACGACGGCTCCGTCCGCCTGATCGGCGAGGCGCAGATGCTGATCGGCACCGGCGTCAGCCTGGAGCACTTCGTGTCCTCCACGGTCAGCTGGGTCCGTGCCTCCATCGAGTTCGACAAGTGGCTCGTGGAGCAGCTCGGCCTGGAGAAGGACCTGGACGGCGCCGAGGGCGGCGAGGACGAGGGCGGCGAGGACAGCTAGTCCCGGCCCCACCGCCCCGCGCTCAGGGAGGCGTCCTGGCGACCACCAGGAGGAACACCCCGTAGCCGTGCGCGAGCCCGGTCGGCCCCGCGGTCACCAGCACCGCGGAGCCCGGCCGGGCTCGCGCCGTTGCAGAGCCTGCAGCCGCGCTCAGCGGGTGAGCCGGCGGAGGCGGGCCACCGCCTCCTGCAGGACCTCCGTGCGCTTGCAGAAGGCCCAGCGGACGTGGGTGGCGCCCGCGGACCGGTCGTCGTAGAAGACCTGGTTCGGGATGGCGACCACCCCGCACCGCTCCGGCAGGGCGCGGCAGAAGGCCAGGCCGTCCTTCTCGCCGAGCGCGGTGATGTCGGTGGTGATGAAGTACGTGCCCTGCGGGCGGAACACCTCGAAGCCGGCGTCGGCGAGGCCCTCGGCGAGGAGGTCGCGCTTGGCGGCCATCTCGGCGCGGAAGCCGTCGTAGTGGTCGTCGGGCAGGTCCAGGGCCTCGGCGATGGCGTACTGGAACGGGCCCGACGAGACGAAGGTCAGGAACTGCTTGGCAGCGCGGACCGCCGCGACGAGCTCCGGCGCGGCGGTGATCCAGCCGACCTTCCACCCCGTGAACGAGAACGTTTTGCCGGCGGAGGAGATGGTGACCGTGCGCTCCCGCATGCCGGGCAGCGAGGCCAGCGGGGTGTGGACCCCGTCGAAGACCAGGTGCTCGTACACCTCGTCGGTGACGACCAGCAGGTCCCGCTCGACCGCCAGCCCGGCCACGGCCGCCAGCTCGGCCGGGCCCAGCACGGTGCCCGTCGGGTTGTGCGGGCTGTTCAGCAGCAGCAGGCGGGTGCGCGGGGTGACCGCGGCGCGCAGTTCGTCGAGGTCGAGGGCGAACGCCCCGGCGTGCGGGCGCAGCGTGACCGGGACCCGGGTGGCGCCGGCCATCGCGATGCACGCCGCGTACGAGTCGTAGTACGGCTCCAGGGCGACGACCTCGTCACCCGGTTCCAGCAGTGCCAGCAGGGAGGCCGCGATGGCCTCCGTCGCGCCCGCCGTGACCAGCACCTCCGTCTCCGGGTCGTAGGACAGGCCGTAGAACCGCTGCTGGTGGCGGGCGATCGCGGCCCGCAGCTCCGGGACGCCGGGGCCCGGCGGGTACTGGTTGCCCAGGCCCGTCAGCACCGCGCGGGAGGCCGCCTCGGCGATCTGCGCGGGGCCGTCGGTGTCGGGGAAGCCCTGGCCGAGGTTGATGGACCCGGTCCGGGCGGCCAGGGCCGACATCTCCGCGAAGATCGTCGTGCCGAAGGACGCCAGGCGGCGGTTGAGGTAGGGGCGGCGGCCGGCCGCGGGAGCGCTCATGGCGGTCATCCTGGGGGGAACCTCTGGACTTGCTCAAGTGCGCTTTGGACAGCGTGGCGCGCGGGCATTCCCCTGGCACGCGGGACGGGGGGTCCCGCTCCCCGGGGGACCGGGGTCACTCACAAGGGGGTCGAAGGACCGTGCTCCTGGCCTTTTTCATCGTGCTCGGCGTCTTCGCCGTCGGCGTCGTCGTGCTCTTGGCGGCCGTCGGCAGCCGTTCCGCCGCCGCGTCCCGTGCCGCCGTCTCCCGGTCCTCCGTGTCGCTCAGGAAGGGCCGCCGCTCCCGGAACAGCTGGTGGGCCGGCCACTCCGGGAGCAGCGGGGGCGGCTGCGGCTCCTCGTCCTCCTCCTGCGGCGGGTCCTCCTCCTGCGGCGGCGGATGCGGCGGCGGCAGCTGAGGCCGGCGGCCCGGATCCCCCGTCCCGGCGGGTTCCGCCCCGTTCCGGGACCCGTCCACGGACCCGTGTACGGGCCGTGTCCCGGACCCGTGTACGGACCCGGGCCGGACCCGTGTGCGGGCCTGCGACCGGCCCGTTCGGCGGAGCCGGTGAACACGTGAACTGTGGAGCCCCCGCTGGGATGTAAACCCAACCATGTTGGGTAAAAACGCTGTGAGTGCCGTGCCTTTCATGATTCCCTCGGTTGAGTAGACCAGTCCCCGGACCTCCGGGACTTCCTGTGGACCCGAGCCGGTGTCCCCCCACCCGTTGACTACCGCTGGCGGGGTCCGGCCCCTCTCCCTCGCGCGTTTGCGGAGCCGACTCATGCTCACGACCCTCCAGACCACCTACACCGACACGCGTGCCGCCGACCTCGCCTGGGCCCTGGGGCGGGACCGGCTGCCCGCCCTGGCCGTGCTCAACCTCGAACTGGCGGGTGCAAAGGTGGAGTTGCGCCTCCTCGGAGCCTCCCACCAGGTTCTCCTCGAGGAGGGCGCGGTGCTCTGCTCGGAGACGGTCGCCTGCATGCCCGGCAGCCGTACGCCGCTGCCCCTGGGCGTGGCCAAGCGGATGGGCGGATGGGAGTACGAGTTCGCCGCACGCGTCGAGACCCTGACGCAGGGCTCGTTCGCGGGCAGGGCGCAGGAACTCCTCGCGCTGGTCGCGGATCACCCGAACGGGTTGGCCGGAACCTTTCCGGGCAGTCCGCACGCCTTCACCGCGATGCTCGCGCAGCGCCACGAGGGCCAGGTCCGCTGGCGCACCTGGCACGCGTACCCGCAGGAAGGCCAGTTGGTCGCCACCCGGACGAGGGTCGGTGTGCGCGCCGGCGCACCCGCCGGCCCCCGGGAGGCCACCGTCCGGTGACCGGGCCGGGGTCCCGCGGCCGGGCCCCGGGTACGGCGGCCGCGGCGCGCCGGCCTCGCCCATACGGCCCAGAGCTTGCGCCGACTGGCCGGAGCGAAACCGGACTTACACCCATGTGGGTGACCTGATGTATGTGGGCGGTGACGTACGGTTCGCTGCATGATCGACCGTTCCGTCCCGCGCCGGGTGCTCCCGGCTCCGGAGCCGCGGGGCGCGGTGACCGTCCCGGCCGCCCTTCCCGTACGGCCCCGGACCGGCCGACTCCTCGTCCTGGCCACCGTGTTCGTCTGCGCCGCCTGCGGTCTCGTCTACGAGCTGGAACTGCTCGCCCTCGGCTCCTACCTGATCGGCGACTCCGTCACCCAGGCCTCCGTCGTCCTGTCCGTCATGGTCTTCGCCATGGGCGTCGGGTCCCTGCTGGCCAAACGGCTGCGGAAACGGCCCGCCGTCGGATTCGCCGCCGTCGAGGCGGCCCTCGCGCTGCTCGGCGGACTGTCGGCCATGGCGCTGTACGCGAGCTTCGCCTGGCTGGGGGAGTCCCAGCCCGTGCTCGTCGCCTTCTCCTTCGTCATCGGCGTGCTCATCGGCGCCGAGATCCCGCTGCTGATGGTCCTCATCCAGCGGATCCGCCGCCAGGACGCCGGCGGGGCCGTCGCCGACCTGTTCGCCGCCGACTACGTGGGCGCCCTGGTCGGCGGCCTCGCCTTCCCCTTCCTGCTGCTGCCGGTCCTCGGCCAGCTCACCGGCGCCATGCTGACCGGCGCCGTCAACGCCGTCGTCGGCGCAGGACTCGTCCTGTGGCTGTTCCGCCGCGACCTCAGCCGCCGCTCCCGCTGGCTGCTGATCTGCGCGAACGCCGCCGTCCTGGCCGCCCTCGGCTGCGCCACCGCCCTCGCCGACGACTTCGAGCAGGTCGCCCGGCGCGCCGTCTACGGCGGCGAGGTCCGCGTCGCCCGCCAGACCGGGATACAGGAACTCGTGCTGACCGGCCCCGCCACCGGCTCCCCCCGTTCCCTCGACCTGTTCCTCGACGGCCGGCTGCGGGTCAGCGGCTACGACGAGTACCGCTACCACGAGGCCCTCGTCCACCCCGCGATGACCGGCCCGCACCGCCGCGTCCTGATCCTCGGCGGCGGTGACGGGCTCGCCGCCCGCGAGGTGCTGCGCCACCGCGACGTCGCGTCCGTCACCGTCGTCGAGCTCGATCCGGGCGTGGTCCGCCTCGCCCGCACCGACCCCATGCTGTCCGCGCTCAACGGCCGCGCACACGAGGACCCGCGCCTCGACGTCGTCACGCAGGACGCGTTCCGCTGGCTGCGCGGCCCGGCCGCCCACCGCCGCTTCGACGTCATCCTCTCCGACCTCCCCGACCCGGGCATGACCCCGACCACGAAGCTGTACTCGCAGGAGTTCTACGGACTTGCCGCCCGCGCCCTGGCCCCCGGCGGACGGATCGCCGTGCACGCGGGCCCGCTCGCCACCCGCCCGCACACCTACTGGACCGTCGAGGCCACCCTGCGCGCCGCCGGCCTGCACACCGTGCCCTACAGCGCGGGCGGCCGTCTGTCCGGCTTCGCCGCCGGCCCGGACCGCAGCCCCGGGGTGACCGGCACACCGCCGCAGGACTGGGGCTTCGTCCTCGCGGGCCGCGACCGGGCCCCCGCGCTGCACGTCGACCGGGAGACGCCGGGGCTGCGCTCCCTGACCACGCAGTCCCTGCGGGACGCGGCGCGCGATGCGGAGCGGATGCGGCCGGCGGGGCTGCCGCCGTCCACGCTGCCGCACCCGCGGTACTCGTGACCGGTACGCACGACGTGCCCCGGGCGGACACGGAACCGGTGCCCCGCCGACCGGGTGCGGCGGGCGGTGTCGTCGGTAGGCTCGACCGCATGGAGCATCAGGTGTTCGTTCCGGTCCCGGCAGACCGTCTCCGCGCCGTGCTGCGCGACCCCGCCCGGGTGGCTCGCTGCGTGCCGGGGCTCCAGCAGGAGGCGGCCCCGGACGCCGCCCAGGACGCGCAGGCGGCCGGGCTGCCGCTGCCGGGCCGGATGAAGTTCAAGGTCGGCCCGAACACCGTCACCTACCGCGGCACCCTGACCGTCACCGAGCAGGACCCGGACCACTTCGCCGTGTCCGGCGAGGGCACCGAGATCCGCGGCAGCGGGACCGTCACCCTGTCCGTCGGGCTGCGGCTGGCTGCGGCCGACGGCGGGACCTCGCTGGAGTTCACCGCCGGGGGCGAGGCCGGCGGGCGGGCCGCCGGCCTCGCGCCGGAGGCGGTGCGGACCGCCGTGCAGCGGCTGCTGGACCGGGCCGCCGCACAGCTGGCGGCGCTGGCGGGCGGTGTCGGCGGCGCGGAGGGTGCGGACGGCGCGGACGGCGCGGACGGCGCGGGCACCGCGGGCGCCGCGGGCGAGCCGGGCGGGGCCGGGACCCCGGCCTTCGGAGCCGACGGGCCGTACCCTGCCCCGGACCCGGACCTGGACCCCCTCCCCGGCGAGGCCCTCGACGGACCGGGGGACCTCGACGGCCTGGGCGAGCTCGGCGGCCTCGGGGACCTGGAGGACATCGGGAGCGCCTCCGACTTCGGGGAGCTGGACCGCCTGCGCGGCCTCGACGCCTTCGCCGGCCCCCCGCAGCCCCCCGCCGAGGCCGCCCACGCCCGCCGCACCATGATCGGCCGCAGTGCCGAGGAGGTCGACCACGCACCCCCGCGCGGCCGCTACGCCCCGGCGCCCGCGTCCGCGTCCGCCACCACCGGCGCCGGCCTGCGCTGGCTCGCCCCGGCCGCCGCCCTGGCCCTGGCCTCGGCGGTCGTCCTCGGCCGGGCGCTGCGCAGGCGCCGCTGATCCGCGACGGGGGTCGTTAGGCTCAGCCGCATGAGCACGCAACTGAGCGCCGGCGGCGCCGAGGTGACGGTCGACCAGGACAACGGCTGCCGGATCGGCAGTCTGCGGATCGACGGCAGGGAGCTGCTGCGACAGGGTCCCGCGTACGGTTGCTTCCCGATGGTGCCCTGGTGCGGGCGCACCGCGTACGGGGAGTTCCGCGACGGGGCGGCCGTCCACCGGCTGCCGGTCAACCAGCCGCCGCACGCCATCCACGGCTTCGGCCGCGACGCCCCCTGGCGCCGGGCCCACGCCGACGCCGCCGAGGCGGCGTTCACGTACGACCTGGCCGAGCCCTGGCCGTACCCGGGCCGGGTCACCCAGCTCGTCGCACTCGCCCCGGACTCCCTGACCCTCACCCTGGGGGTGGAGACGTACGGCGACTCCTTCCCCGCCCAGGCCGGCTGGCACCCCTGGTTCCTGCGCAACCTCGGCGCCGGCGGCGAGGACGTACGCCTCGACTTCGACCCCGCCTGGCAGGAGGAGCGCGGCGACGACCACCTCCCCACCGGCCGGCGCATCGACCCGCTGCCCGGCCCCTGGGACGACTGCTTCGGCATGCCCTACGGAGTCGACGCCACCCTCACCTGGCCCGGCGAACTGGAGCTGAGGATCACCAGCCGCGCCCAGTGGGTCGTGGTGTACGACGAGCAGCCCGACGCCGTCTGCGTCGAGCCGCAGTCCGGCCCGCCGAACGGGCTGAACACCCATCCGCGGCTGGTCACGCCCGTGGACCCGCTGGAGGTCGCCACGACGTGGACGTGGCGCCGCCTGTCGTAGGGCCCGTCCCGCGCAACTAAGCTCGGGCCCATGAGTGACGTACGCGATGCGCTTCTGCAGCAGATCAAGGACAAGGCCGTCGTGCACGGCAAGGTGACCCTCTCCTCCGGCAAGGAGGCCGACTACTACATCGACCTCCGCCGGATCACCCTCGACGGCGAGGCGGCCCCGATGGTCGGCCAGGTCATGCTCGACCTCACGGCCGACCTCGACTACGACTGCGTCGGCGGCCTGACCCTGGGCGCCGACCCCGTCGCCACCTCGATGCTGCACGCCTCCGCGGCGCGCGGCGGGCGCCTGGACGCCTTCGTCGTCCGCAAGGCGCAGAAGGCGCACGGCATGCAGCGCCGCATCGAGGGCACCGACGTCCGGGGCAAGCGCTGCCTGGTCGTGGAGGACACGTCCACCACCGGCGGCTCCCCGCTGACCGCCGTCGAGGCCGTCCGCGAGGCGGGCGGCGAGGTCGTCGCCGTCGCCACGATCGTCGACCGCGGCGCCTCCGACGCCATCGCCGGGGCGGGCCTGCCGTACCTGACCGGCTACGAGCTGTCGGACCTCGGCCTGGCCTGACGGCACCCCCTCCGCCGGGGCCGCGGCCCGGGTTCCGGACCCTCCGGTCTTGCATTCCGGAATCGGTCCCGGCCGCAACCGGGCCCCGGCGGAGCGGACACACCGGGTCTGACCTGCCCTTTTGCTGGCCGGTGGCGAGCGATTTCCGGCAATCCTCCACCCGGGACGGGTGGAGTGTCACGCGGAGTCTGGAAAGATAGGCGCGACGGTTACGTCGCCCCCAGGTCAGGGTCAGCAATCGCACACTCCCCGCACACCCAAGGAGCGGACAGATGCCCATCGCAACCCCCGAGGTCTACAACGAGATGCTCGACCGGGCGAAGGCAGGCAAGTTCGCCTACCCGGCCATCAACGTGACCTCGAGCCAGACCCTGCACGCTGCCCTGCGCGGCTTCGCGGAGGCCGAGAGCGACGGCATCATCCAGATCTCCACCGGTGGTGCGGAGTTCCTGGGCGGGCAGCACAGCAAGGACATGGTCACGGGCGCCGTCGCCCTGGCCGAGTTCGCGCACATCGTCGCCGCCAAGTACGACGTCAACATCGCGCTGCACACCGACCACTGCCCGAAGGACAAGCTGGACGGGTACGTCCGCCCGCTGATCGCCCTCTCCGAGGAGCGCGTGAAGGCCGGCCGCAACCCGCTGTTCCAGTCGCACATGTGGGACGGCTCCGCCGAGACCCTGGCCGACAACCTCGCCATCGCGCAGGAGCTGCTGCCCCGCGCCGCCGCTGCCAAGATCATCCTTGAGGTCGAGATCACCCCGACCGGCGGCGAGGAGGACGGCGTCACCCACGAGATCAACGACGAGCTGTACACCACCGTCGAGGACGCGATCCGCACCGCCGAGGCCCTCGGGCTGGGCGAGAAGGGCCGCTACCTGCTGGCCGCCTCCTTCGGCAACGTGCACGGCGTGTACAAGCCGGGCAACGTCGTCCTGCGTCCGGAGCTGCTGAAGGACCTGCAGCAGGGCGTCGGCGAGAAGTACGGCAAGACCAGCCCGTTCGACTTCGTCTTCCACGGCGGCTCCGGCTCCACGGAGGAGGAGATCGCCACCGCGCTGGAGAACGGCGTCGTGAAGATGAACCTCGACACCGACACCCAGTACGCCTTCACCCGCCCGGTCGTGGACCACATGTTCCGCAACTACGACGGTGTCCTGAAGGTCGACGGCGAGGTCGGCAAGAAGTCCACCTACGACCCGCGCACCTGGGGCAAGCTCGCCGAGGCGGGCATGGCCAAGCGCGTCGCCGAGGCCTGCGCGAACCTGCGCTCCACGGGCACCCGCCTGAAGTGACCCGGTAAGGCCGTACGACCGAAGGGCCCGGTGCGCCGTCTTCACGAGGCGCGCCGGGCCCTTCGGTGTCGGCGTCCTGCCGCCTGCCCGGGGCTTCCCCCGTTCTCCCCGGACGGGGCGGACGATCACGCCGCGACGCAGCATACCCACGGGTCCGTTTCCTGTGCTCGGGCTTTTGCGCCGGACCGCCGGACCGCCGGCACGGGGGAACGAGTCCGGGGAGGCAAGCCGGACAGAGCGGGAGGACGACCGGGCGGGCCGACCGACTGGGTGACCCGTCGGGCCGGCCGTCGGCAGGGCGGCCCGTGCAGCGCTGGGTCGGCGGCCGGTGCCGGGCCGCCGGTCTGCCGGGTGGCCGGGTGGCCGGGTGGGCCGACGCGGCCGGGCGGCCGGAGGGCGGCCGGGTGCCGCGCCCGGTCAGCGGGCGGTCAGGGCCGTGCGGGGGCTGTCTCTTATACACACCTGACGCTGCCCACGACGC
>NZ_JACBGN010000132.1 GCF_013401435.1 Streptomyces sp. BR123 | reverse complement strand
GCGCGGCGGTGCGGTGCGGCACGCGGGGTGTCTCCTGTGCGGGCGGTGGCGGTGACGGCGAGCCAGCATCGTGTCACACCTCACACAGGGGTGGAACGGGTGGGTCCGTGGTCTTCGCGTGGGTGCGCCCGGGCAACGTGAAGGCGCTGCGGTGCAGTTCCCGCGGGTGGCGGGGGAACTGCACCGCAGCGCCTGTGTGTTTGCGTCGGGGCTGTGGTTCAGCCGCGGTCGCCGGAGCCGCCGGACTGGGCTCCGGGGCCCTCGTAGTCCTCGCCGTAGGCGCCCTTGGCGGGGCGGCGGCGGCGCATCGGGGGCTCGACGCCGTCCGCGAGGCGGCGGGCGGTGACGAGGAAGCCGGTGTGTCCGATCATCCGGTGGTCGGGTCGGACGGCGAGGCCTTCGACGTGCCAGTTGCGGATCATCGATTCCCAGGGCTGCGGTTCGGCGAAGCAGCCGATCTCGCGGATGGACTCGACGGTCTTGGAAAGCTGGGTGGTGGTGGCCACGTAGCAGCACAGGATGCCGCCCGGGACCAGGGCCTTGGAGACGGCTTCCAGGCATTCCCAGGGGGCGAGCATGTCGAGGATGACGCGGTCGACGTCGGTGTCGGACAGGTTGTCCTGGAGGTCGCCGACGGTCAGCTGCCACGCGGGGTGCGGGCCGCCGAAGTAGCGTTCGACGTTTTCCCGGGCGATCTGGGCGAAGTCCGCGCGGCGCTCGTAGCTGTGGAGCATGCCCTGGTCGCCGATGGCGCGCAGCAGGAAGCTGCTGAGGGAGCCGGAGCCCACCCCTGCCTCCACGACGCGTGCGCCGGGGAAGATGTCGGCGAAGGCCAGGATCTGGCCTGCGTCCTTGGGGTAGACCACGGCGGCGCCGCGGGGCATGGACAGGACGTAGTCGGGGAGCAGGGGGCGCAGCGCGAGGTACGCGACGTTCCCCGTGGTTCGGACAACACTGCCCTCGGGAGCGCCGATCAGCTCGTCGTGGGGGAAGGAACCCTTGTGGGTGTGGAAGTTCTTCCCTGCTTCGAGCGTGAACGTGTAGTGGCGTCCCTTGGGGTCGGTGAGCTGGACCTGGTCCCCGACCTTGAAGGGCCCGCGACGGCGGGCGGCACCGGTCGGTTCGGACATGTGACCAGTGTATTGGTTTCAGGGGCGGGGCCGTGCCATGGCCTTCACGAAGGCTTTTTCGACGTCGAGGGCGGAGAGGACGCCGTAGACCCGGCCGCCGGTGTCGAGGACGAGGTACTCGGTGGCGGGGGTGGTGCGGAGGTGGTCGAGGAGTTCCTCGCCGGTGAGCTCGGCGGAAACCTTCATGCCGTCGGTGAGGTCCTGGGCGAGGGTGTTGACGGCGACCCAGGGGCGGCGGTGTTCGGGGACGGAGGCGATGGCGCTTTCGCGGACGATGGCGGTGGGCTCGCCGTGGCCGTCGACGATGACGATGGCGCGGGCGCCGTAGTCGTCGGCGCGGCGCAGGGCTTCGGAGAGGGGGGTGGTGTTCTCGACGGGGACGGCGCGGCGGGTGAGGGTGCGGGCGCGGAGTTCGGGGAGGTGTTCGCGCAGGCGGGCCATGCGGAGGCTGTTGCCGGCGCCGGTCCAGATGATGGCGGCGAGGATGGCGGCGAGGAGGGCGTCCATGACGGTGCTCATGCCGTCGATTTCGTCGCCGGGGGTGCCGAGGAGTCCTGTGTGGGTGATCAGGGGGAGGCCGAGGAGGACGGCGACGGCGAGGCCGCGGCCGACCCAGGCGGCGGCGATGGTGCCGGTCATGGGTTTGCCGGTGATGCCCCAGATGACGGCGCGGAGCATGCGGCCGCCGTCGAGGGGGAGGCCGGGCAGGAGGTTGAAGGCGGCGACGAGGAGGTTGGAGATCATGAGGCCGGCGAGGAGGACGCCGGGGACGGTGCCGGGGTCGACGGCTTTCATGCCGAGGTAGAAGGCTCCGGCGAGGAGGAGGGAGAGGAGGGGGCCGACGAAGGCGAGGACGAATTCGCGGCCGGGGGTTTCGGTTTCCTTCTCGATCTCGGAGACGCCGCCGAAGAACTGGAGCTGGATGCGGCGGACGGGGAGGCGGAAGCGGAGGGCTGCGACGGTGTGGGCGAGTTCGTGGACGAGGACGGAGGCGTAGAAGGCGACGGCGAAGAAGAGGGAGACGAGGTAGCGGGCGGGGCCGAGGTCGGGCAGGACGCGGTCGAGCTGGTCGCCGAAGACCCAGGTGATGAGGGCGGCGACGAGGAACCAGCTGGGCGAGACGTAGACGGGTACGCCGAAGGGGCGGCCCATGAGGACTCCGCCGCCCGGTCCGGGGCGCTTGCCCTGGCGTTCGCCGGTCTCGTCGGTGTCTGCCACTGCTGTCCTTCGGTCGGTGCTGTCCGGCGGGGGTGTGCCGGTGGTGTTCCCAGTGTGGTTCACGGGCCGCCCGGCGGGAGTCGGCGGGGCTGGTCGGTTGCGCGGTGTGATGCTCCGATCATGCAGTGCGAGGGGGCCCCGCGTCGATGGTATGCGCGTGGCTGTCCGTGGCGGGTCGTAGGGTTTTGTGCATGACGACGAGTTCCGGTTCCCTTTCCGGCGCCTCGGATGCCGATGCGGCACCGGGTGTGGCGGTGCCCGTTTCGCTGTCGCCCTCGCGGGCGAGCGATTTCATGCAGTGCCCGCTGCTGTACCGGTTCCGGGTGATCGACCGGCTGCCGGAGAAGCCGAGTGCGGCGGCGACGCGGGGGACGCTGGTGCATGCGGTGCTGGAGCGGTTGTTCGATCATCCGGCGCAGGAGCGGACGGCGCCGCGGGCGAAGGCGCTGGTGCCGGGGCAGTGGGAGCGGCTGCTGGAGGCGAAGCCGGAGCTGTCGGAGCTGTTTCCGGCGGGGGAGGAGGGGGAGGGGCTGGCGCGCTGGCTGTCGGAGGCCGAGGCGCTGGTGGAGCGGTGGTTCACGCTGGAGGACCCGACGCGGCTGGAGCCGGTGGAGCGGGAGTTCTTCGTGGAGGCGGAGCTGGAGTCGGGACTGCGGCTGCGCGGGATCATCGACCGGGTGGACGTGGCGGCGACGGGTGAGGTGCGGATCGTCGACTACAAGACGGGGAAGGCGCCGCGGCCGGAGTATGCCGAGGGTGCGCTGTTCCAGATGAAGTTCTATGCGCTGGTGGTGTGGCGGTTGAAGCGGGTGGTGCCGCGGCGGCTGCAGCTGGTGTACCTGGGCAGTGGGGACGTGCTGACGTACGACCCGGTGATGGCGGACCTTGAGCGGGTGGAGCGGAAGCTGCTGGCGCTGTGGGAGGCGATCAAGGAGGCGACGGCGACGGGGGACTGGCGGCCGCGGCCGACGAAGTTGTGCGGCTGGTGTGATCACCGGGCGGTGTGTCCGGAGTTCGGGGGCACTCCCCCGGTGTATCCGCTGGCGGTCGTGCCGAAGCCGGGGGCCGGGCAGGCGCGTCCGGCGGAATCCTGATCATCCGATCAGGGCAGAATGGGTGGCGTCCCGCCGAAGCGGCCTTACCGAATTCGAGGTGTCACCCGTGGCGATCCGCGTCCTCCTGGTCGATGACCAGCCGTTGCTGCGCACCGGTTTCCGGATGATTCTGGAGGCCGAACAGGATCTGGCGGTGGTCGGCGAGGCCGGGGACGGTGTGCAGGCGCTGGAGCAGGTGCGGGCGCTGCAGCCGGATGTGGTGCTGATGGACATCCGGATGCCGCGGATGGACGGGGTGGAGGCGACGCGGCAGATCACCGGGCCGGGACGGGACGGTCCGGCGAAGGTGCTGGTGCTGACGACGTTCGATCTGGACGAGTACGTGGTGCAGGCGTTGCGGGCGGGGGCGAGCGGGTTCCTGCTGAAGGACGCGCCGGCGCATGAGCTGGTGCAGGCGATCCGGGTGGTGGCGGGTGGTGAGGCGATGCTGGCGCCGAGTATCACGCGGCGGCTGCTGGACAAGTACGCGGGTCACCTGCCGTCGGGTGAGGAGCGGGTCCCGGACACGCTGGGGTCGTTGACGGAGCGTGAGGTCGAGGTGCTGAAGCTGGTGGCGCGGGGGTTGTCGAACGCGGAGATCGCGGCGGACCTGTTCGTGAGCGAGACCACGGTGAAGACGCATGTGGGGCATGTGCTGACGAAGCTGGGGCTGCGGGACCGGGTGCAGGCGGCGGTGTACGCGTACGAGAGCGGCCTGGTCCGGCCGGGCGCAGCGCAGTAGCCGGCGGGCCCGTCTGCCGGGCCCGCGGGGGCCGGGAAACGGAACCGGCCCGTGCCGCCTCCAGGGGGAGGTGGCACGGGCCGGTTCTCGTTTGTGGGGCGGTCAGCCCTTGGCGATCTCCCAGAAGCGGAAGACGGTGGAGGCGTCCAGCGACCACTGCAGGCCGGTGACGTTCTGGCGGGTCACCGCGTACTGCTTGCTCTGCCACAGGGGCAGGAGCGGGAGCTCGTCGGCGACGATGTCCTGGAGGCGGGTGTAGTCGGGCGTGGCCGCGGTGCGGTCGGCCTTGGAGGCGGTCGCCGGGATGATCGACCCGGTGATCTCCTTGTTGTCGTAGTTGTTGCGCAGGACGTTGTCCGGTCCGAAGAACGGCTGCGTGAAGTTGTCGGCGTCCGGGAAGTCGGGGACCCAGCCGCGGACGTACACGCCGTACTTGCCGGCGTCGATGTCCTTCTCGTACTGCTCGTACTCGACGGACTTGACGTCGGCGTCGAAGAGGCCGCTGTCGTTGAGCTGCTTGGCGATGAGGTTCATCTCCTGGTCCGTCGCCGGACCGTAGCGGGCGGGCGTCGAGTACAGGGTGATCTTCACCTTGTCCTTGATGCCGGCCGCGCGGAGGACGGCCTCGGCCTTCTTCGGCTGCGGCGCGCCGCCGTAGCGGTCGAAGAAGGCGGTGGTGTGCGAGCCGATGCCGGCCGGGATGACCGAGTACAGCGAGGTGGCGGTGCCCTCGTAGACGTCCTTGACGAGCGCCTCGCGGTCCACGAGGTAGGCGATGGCCTTGCGGACGGGGAGCTTTCCGACGACCTCGTCCTTCATGTTGAAGACGAGGTGCTGGACCTCGGCGCCGGTGCCCTGGACGACCTCGACGCTGTTGTTGCCGGTCTTGGTGGAGGACAGGCTGGCGATGTCCTTGGCCGCGAGGCCGCGGAAGGCGAAGTCGACGTCGCCGCTCTCCAGCGTCTTCTTCAGGGCGGCCTGGTCCTGGTTGAAGAACTTCAGGGTGACGCCGGTGTTCTTCGGCTTGGCCTTGCCGGTGTAGGACTCGTTGACCGAGAAGTTGGCGCTCTTCTCGTTCATGGAGTCCAGCTTGTAGACGCCGGATCCGATGGCCTTGTTGTCGGTGCGGAGCTTGTCGGCCGGGTACTCGCTGCTGTCGACGATGGAGCCCGCACCGGAGGCGATCTTGCTGGGGAAGGTCGCGTCGGAGGTCTTGAGGCGGAAGACGACGGTCTTGTCGTCGGGGGTGTCGATGCCGGCGATCGACGACAGCATGACGGCGGGGCCGTTCGCGTCGTTGATCTTCAGCGTGCGCTCGAAGGAGAACTTCACGTCCTTCGAGGTGAGCGCGTGGCCGTTGCTGAACTTCAGGCCGGCGCGCAGGGTGCACTTGTACACCTTGCTGTCGCCGCCCTCGAAGTTGCAGGCCTGGGCGGCGTCGGGCTCCGGCGTGGTGCCGCCCTTGGGGAAGCTCAGCAGCGACTGGAAGACGTTGTTGAAGAGCAGCCAGGAGCCCGGGTCGTAACCCGAGGCGGGGTCGGTGGACTTCACCTTGTCGGATATGCCCATGACCACGCCCTTGCCGCCCTCGGCGGCGGGGCCATCGGTCGAACCGCAACCGCTGAGCAGCGCGGCGGCGGTGGCTGCGCCGAGCGGGGCTGCCAACCACTGGTTACGTCTCATCGCACGAACGTCCTTCACAGTATTGCTGAATCGTTGCGCCGGCCTGCGACACCCGCTGCCGGTTGCTGCTCGTCTCAGCCGCTGACACCGCGGCCGAGCTCCCACAGCTGGAGGTCGGAGATGGCGTTGACCGACCACTCCACTCCGGTGATCCCGTCGCGTGCGGCGACGTACTGCTTGCCCTGCCACAGGGGCAGGACGGGCACGTCCTCGGCGACGATGTCCTGCATCTCCGAGATCGCGGGGCCGGCCACGTTGCGGTCGACGGCCTTGCGGGACTCGGGGATGAGCTTGGTGCGCACCGTACTGTTGGCGTACGGCGTGCCCAGGAAGTTGTCCTGCTCCAGGAAGGGAGCGAGGAAGTTGTCGGGGTCCGCGTAGTCGGGGAACCAGCCGAGCCCGTAGGCGGCGTAGTCGCCCTTCTTCTGCGCGGGGCGGAACTCGGTCCAGTCGGAGCCCTGGACGGTGATGTCGAACAGCTGGGTGGAGTTCAGCTGGTTCTTCAGGGTCTCGAACTCGGCGGCCGTGCCGTCGCCGTAGTGGTCCTTGGTGTAGTTCAGCGTCAGCTTGACCGGGGTCTTGATGCCGGCGTCCTTGAGGAGGGCGGCTGCCTTGGCGGTGTTGGCCTCGCCGTACTTGTTGCGGAAGGAGTTGACGTGGCCGGCGACGGAGGTGGGGACCAGCGAGTACAGCGGCTGGGCGGACTTGCCGTACACCTTGGAGATGATGGCGTTGCGGTCGACGGCGGCGGCGAGGGCCTGGCGTACGGCCTTGTCCTTGACGGCCGGGGCCTCGGTGTTGAAGCCGATGTAGCGGATCTCCAGGCCGGGCATCTGGGTGAGCTTGACGCCCTTGGGGGCGTTGGTGGAGAACTCGGCTATCTGGGCGGGCGACAGGGTGCGCGAGACCATGTGGATGCGGCCGTCGGTGAGGGCCTTGCCCATGGCCGCGGAGTCGGTGAAGGTGCGCAGTTCGACCTTGTCGTTCTGCAGCTTCAGGTCGCCCTTGTAGTGGGGGTTCTTGGTGAACACGGCGCGGACGAGGTGGTCGCCCTTGACCTCGGCCTTCATCGTGTAGGGGCCGGAGCCGTCGACGGCGAAGCCGCCGCGGAGCCTCTTGGCGTCGTAGGTCTTCTCGCTGACGATGCCTGCGGCGGGGGTGGCGAGCTTGTACGGGAAGGTCGCGTCCGGGGTGTTCAGGTGGAAGACGACGGTGTCGGCGCTCTTGGCCTCGACGGTGTCGATGGTGGAGAGCAGCGAGGAGGGGCCGTTCTCGGCGTTGATGGCGCGGACGCGGTCGATGGAGAACTTGACGTCCTTGGCGGTGAGCGGCTCGCCGTTGGCGAACTTCAGGCCGGGCCGCAGGGTGCAGCGGTAGCTCTCGTTGCCGTTGTCGGTGAAGCGGCAGTCGGATGCCGCCTCGGGGACGGGCTGGCCTCCGCCGCGGGGGGTGTGCATCAGGGTCTGGACGGTCTGCCGCAGGACGTTCCAGGCGCCGGCGTCGTAGGCGTACGCCGGGTCGAACGGTGCGGGGGCGTAGTCCGCCGCCTCGTACCGGTCGGTGGTGCCGACGACGATCGCTCCGGTTCCTGCTCCTCCGCCCGTCGAGCTGCCGCAGGCGGCGAGCGCGGGGGTGAGCAGTCCGGCCGCGGCCGTCAGCACCAGGGTCTTGCGGTTCATGCTGGAAGTACTCCCTTGACCGGCACTTGTTCAAAGCGGTGTAAAGGGCACTGCGCGAGGGTCGCCCGTTCAGGGCGGAACGATCGGGCCGGCTGTATGACGATCGGTCCGCACAATCCCGACACAGGGGTATGCGTCCTGGACTGCTGCGGTGCGGCGGAGTGCCCGCGTCGACATTAGTGGCCTGTGAGGGGATGGCTTGAACTGGCAGGACTTGGGGTGTAATCGCACGGTGATGGGAGCGGACTGCCTGTCAGTGCCGGGGCCATCCCAGATGGGGGCATGAGATCATCAATCCGGACACAAGGGAACCTTGCCGAGCCCCGGGACAGGTCGGTCGGGGGCGTTTCGGGTGACGAAGGTCACCCGGCCCGAGGACCGCGGAAAGGATGGAATTCCGGCCTCCCGGCCATGGAACGGAAGATCCGTCTCGGGGCCGGTGAGGGTGGCCCGGGCTCGCTCGAACGGAGCGCCCGCGGTCCGTCCACCGGGGTGACGGGCGGGCGCGGGAATCAGTTCACCGGGGGGATGAGGGCCCGCAGGAAGGGGAGGTCCACGTCCTCCAGGGAGCGGACGACGGTGCGCCCGGCGGCGGGGGTGATGTGGCCCACCGAGGGGACGGCGACGACGCGGCAGCCGGCGGCCTCCGCGGCCGCCACGCCGGTGGCGGTGTCCTCGATGACGGCGCAGCGGGCGGGATGGGCGCCGAGGGTGCGGGCGGCCAGCAGGTAGGGGTCGGGGTGCGGCTTGGTGCGCGGCACCTCGTCGCCGGCCACGGTCATGGCGAAGCGGTCGGTGCCCAGCGAGCGCAGGATCCGGTCGATGACCCGCCGGTGGGAGGCCGAGACGAGGGCGGTGGGCACGTTGTGCCGGGCCAGCTCGGTCAGCAGCCGCTCGGCGCCCGGCATGAGCGGCACCCGCTCGCCGATGCGGGCCTCGAAGCGCTCGTTGAGCAGCACGCTCAGTTCGGCGAGGTCGATGGCCACGCCGGTGGCCTCGATCAGGAAACCGAGGCTGCGGCTCATCGGCCCGCCGACGACGACGTCCCGCCAGGATTCCTCCAGCCGGTGGCCGAGTTCGGCGAAGACGTCCACCTCGGCGTCCCACCAGAAGCCCTCGGTGTCGACCAGCGTCCCGTCCATGTCGAGGAGCACCGCCTGCAGGGCCGAGCCGTCGGCCGCGCGGAGGGTGGAGACGGGAACGGTACTGGTCATGCGCGCGCCTCTCGGAGGGGACGAGAAGGCCGGTCACCTCTTCCCGCGGGGCTGTACCCCCGGAGGAACAGGCGACCGGCCTGTGTGGGACCGACCAGTGTACGTCGATCTGCCTCAGCGTGCGTTGAAATACTTCGCTTCGGGGTGGTGGATGACGATCGCGTCGGTGGACTGCTCCGGGTGGAGCTGGAACTCCTCGGAGAGGTGGACGCCGATCCGCTCGGGCCGGAGCAGGTCGGCGATCTTGGCACGGTCCTCCAGGTCGGGGCAGGCCCCGTAGCCCAGGGAGAAGCGGGCGCCGCGGTACTTGAGGGCGAACATGTCCTCGACGTCGGCCGGGTCCTCTCCGCCGAAGCCGAGCTCGGACCGGACGCGGGCGTGCCAGTACTCGGCGAGGGCCTCGGCGAGCTGGACCGACAGGCCGTGCAGCTCCAGGTACTCGCGGTAGGAGTCCGACTCGAACAGCCTCGCCGTGGCCTCGCCGATCTTCGAGCCGACGGTGACGACCTGGAGGCCGACGACGTCGGTCTCGCCGGACTCCTCGGGGCGGAAGAAGTCGGCCAGGCACAGGCGGCGGCCGCGGCGCTGGCGGGGGAAGGTGAACCGGGTCCGCTCGTTGCCCTGCTCGTCGAGGATGATCAGGTCGTCGCCCTTGGAGACGCAGGGGAAGTAGCCGTGGACGACGGCCGCCTCCAGCAGGTTCTCGGTGTGCAGCTTCTCCAGCAGACCGCGCAGCCGGGGCCGGCCCTCGGTCTCGACGAGCTCCTCGTAGGTCGGGCCGCCGGCGCGGGCCTGCTTGAGCCCCCACTGGCCCTTGAACAGGGCGCCCTCGTCGAGCCAGGAGGCGTAGTCCTTGAGCGGGATGCCCTTGACGACCCGGGTGCCCCAGAACGGCGGGGCGGGCACGGGGTTGTCGACGGCGACGTCGGAGCGGCCGCCGGGCTCCTCGGCCTCCTCCACCTGGAGAAGGGGGGTGTCCCGCTTGGCGACGCGGCGCTGCTTGAGCTCGGGCAGGGTGGCCCCGGGGACGCCGCGCTTGACGGCGACGAGGGCGTCCATCAGGCGCAGGCCCTCGAAGGCGTCGCGGGCGTAGCGGACCTCGCCGTCGTAGATCTCGTGGAGGTCCTGTTCGACATAGGCGCGGGTGAGGGCGGCTCCGCCGAGGATGACGGGGTACTGGGCCGCGAGCTTGCGCTGGTTGAGCTCCTCCAGGTTCTCCTTCATGATCACGGTCGACTTCACCAGGAGCCCGGACATGCCGATGACGTCCGCCTTGTGCTCCTGGGCGGCCTCGACGATCGCGGAGACGGGCTGCTTGATGCCGATGTTGACCACGTTGTAGCCGTTGTTCGACAGGATGATGTCGACGAGGTTCTTGCCGATGTCGTGGACGTCGCCGCGGACGGTGGCCAGCACGATGGTGCCCTTGCCCTCCGCGTCCGACTTCTCCATGTGCGGTTCCAGGTGGGCCACCGCGGACTTCATCACCTCGGCCGACTGCAGCACGAACGGCAGCTGCATCTGGCCCGAGCCGAACAGCTCGCCGACGACCTTCATGCCCTCCAGGAGGGTGTCGTTGACGATGTCCAGGGCCGGGCGGGTCTGCAGGGCCTCGTCGAGGTCCTGCTCCAGGCCGTTCTTCTCACCGTCGATGATCCGGCGGCGGAGCCGCTCCTCCAGCGGCAGCGCGAGGAGCTCCTCGGCGCGCCCGGCCTTGAGGGACTTCGTGTTGACGCCCTCGAAGAGGGCCATCAGCTTCTGGAGGGGGTCGTAGCCCTCGCCGCGGCGGTCGTAGATCAGGTCGAGGGCGGTGGTGACCTGCTCCTCGTCGAACCGGGCGATCGGCAGGATCTTCGACGCGTGCACGATCGCCGAGTCCAGGCCCGCCTTGACGCACTCGTCCAGGAACACGGAGTTCAGCAGGACGCGGGCGGCCGGGTTCAGGCCGAAGGAGATGTTCGACAGGCCGAGCGTGGTCTGCACGGCCGGGTGCCGCCGCTTCAGCTCCCGGATCGCCTCGATCGTCGCGATGCCGTCCCCGCGGGACTCCTCCTGGCCGGTGCAGATGGTGAAGGTCAGGGTGTCGATGAGGATGTCGGACTCGCTGATCCCCCAGTTCTCCGTCAGGTCCGTGATCAGGCGCTCGGCGACGGCGACCTTGTGCTCGACGGTACGGGCCTGGCCCTCCTCGTCGATGGTCAGGGCGATCAGCGCCGCACCGTGCTCCTGGGCCAGGCGGGTGACCTTCGCGAACCGCGACTCGGGCCCGTCGCCGTCCTCGTAGTTGACGGAGTTGATGACCGCGCGGCCGCCCAGCTTCTCCAGGCCGGCCCGGATGACGTCCACCTCCGTCGAGTCCAGGACGATCGGCAGCGTGGAGGCGGTGGCGAACCGGCCGGCGAGCTCCTCCATGTCGGCAACGCCGTCCCGGCCGACGTAGTCCACGCACAGGTCCAGCATGTGCGCGCCCTCGCGGATCTGGTCGCGGGCCATCTCCACGCAGTCGTCCCAGCGGCCTTCCAGCATCGCCTCGCGGAACTTCTTCGACCCGTTGGCGTTGGTCCGCTCGCCGATCGCCATGTACGAGGTGTCCTGCCGGAACGGCACCGTCTGGTACAGGGAGGACGCGCCCGGCTCCGGGCGGGGCTGACGGGCGGCGGGGGCGAGGCCGCGGACCCGCTCGACGACCTGGCGCAGGTGCTCCGGCGTGGTGCCGCAGCAGCCGCCGACGAGCGACAGCCCGTACTCGCGGACGAAGGTCTCCTGGGCGTCCGCCAGCTCGGAGGCGCTCAGCGGGTAGTGGGCGCCGTCCTTGGTCAGCACGGGCAGGCCGGCGTTCGGCATGCACGACAGCGGAATGCCGGCGTTGCGGGCCAGGTAGCGCAGGTGCTCGCTCATCTCGGCGGGGCCGGTGGCGCAGTTCAGGCCGATCATGTCGATGCCGAGCGGCTCCAGCGACGTGAGCGCCGCGCCGATCTCGGATCCCAGCAGCATCGTGCCGGTGGTCTCCACCGTCACCGAGCAGATCAGCGGGACGGACACGCCGAGGGCGTCCATGGCGCGGCGGGCGCCGATGACGGAGGCCTTGGTCTGGAGCAGGTCCTGGGTGGTCTCCACCAGCAGGGCGTCCGCACCGCCGGAGAGCAGGCCTTCCGCGTTGACCTGGTAGGCGTCGCGGATGGTGGTGTACGGGATGTGGCCGAGGGTGGGGAGCTTGGTGCCCGGACCCATGGAGCCGAGGACCCAGCGCTGCTGCCCGGTGGAGGCGGTGAAGGCGTCGGCGGTCTCGCGGGCGATGCGGGCGCCGGCCTCGGACAGCTCGAAGTTGCGTTCGGGGATGTCGTACTCGCCCAGTGCGCTGAAGTTCGCGCCGAAGGTGTTGGTCTCCACGCAGTCCACGCCGGCCGCGAAGTAGGCCTCGTGCACGGTGCGGACGATGTCGGGGCGGGTGACGTTCAGGACCTCGTTGCATCCTTCGAGCTGCTGGAAGTCATCGAGGGTGGGTTCCTGCGCCTGGAGCATCGTTCCCATGGCTCCGTCGGCGACGACCACGCGGGTCGCCAGCGCCTCCCGGAGGGCGTCGGCCCGGGTCTGGGTGTCGGCGGGCGGGTTCGGCAACGAGGCCATGAGAGAACTCCCTGGGATGCGACGGCTGTCGGCTTTGCACCCTTGCTGTGTCAAGGGTGCACGCGCTCAGAGTAACCGCGCCTTCGCAACCCCGGTGAGGGTGTCCCACGTGGCGGACTGCATCCTGTGCCCGGAGGGTCGGCCGGGTGTGCCCCGGGCGGCTTCGGCTTGAACATATGGCCGCCCATGCGCAAGGTCGACATGGGCCGATAGTGTTCAGCATTGTCGAACTACATCAGCAGGAGGCTGCGCACCATGGCACGGAACATCCAGTCGCTCGAACGAGCCGCTGCGATGCTGCGGCTCCTTGCCGGCGGTGAGCGCCGCCTCGGCCTCTCGGACATCGCGAGCTCCCTGGGGCTGGCCAAGGGCACGGCGCACGGGATCCTGCGGACCCTGCAGGCCGAGGGCTTCGTCGAGCAGGACCAGGCCTCCGGCCGCTACCAGCTGGGCGCGGAGCTGCTGCGCCTGGGCAACAGCTACCTGGACGTGCACGAGCTGCGCGCCCGGGCGCTGGTGTGGACCGACGACCTGGCCCGCGCGAGCGGGGAGAGCGTGTACGTGGGCGTGCTGCACAAGAGCGGGGTGCTGATCATGCACCACGTGTTCCGCCCCGACGACAGCCGTCAGGTGCTGGAGGTGGGGGCCATGCAGCCGCTGCACTCGACGGCGCTGGGCAAGGTCCTGTCGGCGTACGACCCGGTCGCCCACACGGAGGCCCTGGAGGCCGAGCGCGAGGCGTTCACGCCGCGCACGGTCACGGACGGCGCGGGCTTCGAGGAAGTGCTGGACCTGACCCGGGCGCGCGGCTGGGCCGCGGACGTCGAGGAGACCTGGGAGGGCATCGCCTCGGTGGCCGCGCCCATCCACGACCGCCGCCGGATGCCGGTGGGCGCGGTGGCGGTGGCCGGTGCGGTGGAGCGCGTCTGCGGGGAGTCCGGGGAGCCGCGCGCGGCCCTGGTGGCCTCGGTGCGCGACTGCGCGCGGGCTGTTTCCCGCGACCTCGGCGCGGGCCGGTTCTAGACCTCATCCTGCATGTTCCCGGCCACTCCGTGGCCGTTTTCTGCTGCCTTGTTGCCATATTTCGGCCATCGCACGGCTTGTTTTGTTCGATCGCACTGCGTGGTAACGATCCGACACATTGGCCTGGCCAACCCTTGACGCGTTCTTCACCTGGGCGAAAAACTGCCGTTCATCGGTCGGCATTGTCGAACACCTACCGGCAATACGCGTTAGGGTGGGGCAAGGCCAAGGACCGGTGAACCACTCACCGAGTGCGCGGACGCGGGCCGGGACCCCGCCTCCGAGCACCCCTGGACGTAAGACAAAGGAGTCGCGGGTGTCCAGCTCCGACATCTTCCTCGGCGAGACCATCGGTACCGCCCTGCTCACCCTGCTCGGCGGTGGTGTTTGCGCCGCCGTGACCCTCAAGAGCTCCAAGGCCCGCAACGCAGGCTGGCTCTCGATCACCTTCGGCTGGGGTTTCGCCGTACTGATCGCCGCCTACGTCTCCGCCCCGCTCTCCGGTGCACACCTCAACCCGGCGGTCACCGTCGGCCTCGCAGTCAAGAACGGCGACTGGAGCGACACTCCCGTCTACTTCGCCGGCCAGCTCCTCGGCGCCATGCTCGGCGCCGTCCTGATGTGGGTCACGTACTACGGCCAGTTCGCCACCCATCTGGCGGACCCGGAGCACATCCGTGACGCCAAGCTCGGCCCGGAGGACCCCCACCCGCACGAGGTGGCCGGCCCGGTCCTCGGGATCTTCTCCACCGGCCCCGAGATCCGCAACGTGGTCCAGAACCTGGCCACCGAGATCATCGGCACGGCCGTCCTGGTCCTGGCGATCCTCACCCAGGGCCTGCAGGACAACGGCAAGGGCCTCGGCGTCATCGGCGTCCTCATCACCTCCTTCGTCGTCGTCGGCATCGGCCTCTCCCTCGGCGGGCCGACCGGCTACGCCATCAACCCGGTCCGCGACCTCGGTCCGCGCATCGTCCACGCCCTGCTGCCGCTGCCCAACAAGGGCGGCAGCGACTGGGGTTACTCCTGGATCCCGGTGGTCGGCCCGCTCCTCGGCGCCGTCATCGCCGGCGGCCTGTACAACGTCGCGTTCGCCTGATCAGCACGGCCCCGCGCTCGTAAGATCCGCACCGCCCACCTGATTCCGCACTCTTCACAGACCTGCCAGGAGCAGCCAACATGACCAGCAGCACCGGCCCGTTCATCGCCGCCATCGACCAGGGCACCACCTCCTCCCGCTGCATCGTCTTCGACCGCGACGGCCGCATCGTCGCCGTCGACCAGAAGGAGCACGAGCAGATCTTCCCGAAGCCGGGCTGGGTCGAGCACGACGCCAAGGAGATCTGGGCCAACGTCCAGGAGGTCGTCGCCGGCGCCATCGCCAAGGCCGAGATCACCGCCGCCGACGTCAAGGCGATCGGCATCACCAACCAGCGCGAGACCACCGTCCTGTGGGACAGGCACACCGGCGAGCCGGTGCACAACGCGCTGGTCTGGCAGGACACCCGCACCGACGCCCTGTGCAAGGAGCTCGGCCGCAACGTCGGCCAGGACCGCTTCCGCCGCGAGACGGGCCTGCCGCTCGCCTCGTACTTCGCGGGCCCCAAGGTCCGCTGGCTGCTCGACAACGTCGAGGGCCTGCGCGAGCGTGCCGAGGCCGGCGACATCCTCTTCGGCACCATGGACTCCTGGGTCATCTGGAACCTGACCGGCGGCGCCCAGGGCGGCGTGCACGTCACCGACGTCACCAACGCCTCCCGCACCATGCTCATGAACCTGCACACCCTCGCCTGGGACGAGCGCATCGCGGAGTCCATGGACGTCCCGCTGAAGGTCCTCCCGGAGATCAAGTCCTCCGCCGAGGTCTACGGCCAGGTCAAGGACGGCGTCCTCGCCGGCGTCCCGGTCGCCTCCGCACTCGGCGACCAGCAGGCCGCCCTGTTCGGCCAGACCTGCTTCGCCGAGGGCGAGGCCAAGTCCACCTACGGCACCGGAACGTTCATGCTGATGAACACCGGCGACAAGGTCATCAACTCCTACAGCGGCCTGCTGACCACGGTCGGCTACCAGATCGGCGACCAGAAGCCGGTCTACGCCCTGGAGGGCTCCATCGCCGTCACCGGCTCGCTCGTCCAGTGGATGCGCGACCAGATGGGCCTGATCAAGTCCGCGGCCGAGATCGAGACCCTGGCCTCCTCCGTCGAGGACAACGGCGGCGCCTACTTCGTGCCCGCCTTCTCCGGCCTGTTCGCCCCGTACTGGCGCTCCGACGCCCGCGGTGTGATCGCCGGCCTCACCCGGTACGTCACCAAGGCGCACATCGCCCGTGCCGTCCTGGAGGCCACCGCCTGGCAGACCCGCGAGATCACCGACGCCATGACCAAGGACTCCGGCGTCGAGCTGACGGCCCTCAAGGTCGACGGCGGCATGACCTCCAACAACCTGCTGATGCAGACGCTCTCGGACTTCCTGGACGCCCCCGTGGTCCGTCCGATGGTCGCCGAGACCACCTGCCTCGGCGCCGCCTACGCCGCCGGCCTCGCCGTCGGCTTCTGGCCGGACACCGACGCCCTGCGCGCCAACTGGCGCCGCGCGGCCGAGTGGACCCCGCGGATGCCCGCCGACCAGCGGGACCGCGAGTACAAGAACTGGCTCAAGGCCGTCGAGCGGTCCATGGGCTGGATCGACGAGGAAAACGCCGGCTGACCGCACCAGCCGACGAACCGATGAGGAGCTGAAGAGATCATGAGCACCCTGCAGAGCGTCCCCGCCCTGGGAACGCACCCGACCGCCGGCTGGAACGCGAGCCGCGCCGAGACCCGTGAGCAGCTGTCGAAGGCCACGTACGACCTGCTGGTCATCGGCGGCGGAATCCTGGGCACCTCGGTGGCCTGGCACGCCGCGCAGTCGGGCCTGCGGGTGGCCATGGTGGACGCCGGCGACTTCGCCGGCGCGACCTCCTCCGCCTCCTCCAAGCTCGTCCACGGCGGCCTGCGCTACCTGCAGACCGGCGCGGTCAAGCTGGTGGCCGAGAACCACCACGAGCGGCGGGTGCTGGCCAAGGACGTGGCCCCGCACCTGGTCAACCCGCTCACCTTCTACCTGCCGGTCTACAAGGGCGGTCCGGTGGGTGCGGCCAAGCTGGGCGCGGGCGTCTTCGCCTACTCCGCCCTCTCGGCCTTCGGCGACGGCATGGGCAAGGTCATATCCCCGGCCCGTGCCGTCGCCGACAACCCCGGCCTGAAGACCGACAACCTCAAGGCCGTCGCGGTCTACTACGACCACCAGATGAACGACTCCCGCGTCGCGGTCATGACGGTCCGCGCGGCCGTCGAGTCCGGCGCCGTCGTCCTCAACCACGCCGAGGTCACCGGCCTGCGCACGACGCGCGGCCGTGTCTCCGGCGCCGAGCTCAAGGACCGCCTCGACGGCACCGAGTTCGGCGTCGACGCCCGCGTCGTGCTCAACGCCACCGGCCCGTGGGTGGACCACCTGCGGCGCATGGAGGACAAGCACGCGCTGCCGTCGATCCGCCTGTCCAAGGGCGCGCACATCGTCATGAAGCGCAAGTCGCCGTGGAAGGCCGCCATGGCCACCCCGATCGACAAGTACCGCATCACCTTCGCCCTGCCGTGGGAGGACCAGCTGCTGCTGGGCACCACCGACGAGGTGTACGAGGGCGACCCGGCGGACGTGCGCGCCACCGAGAAGGACATCCAGCAGATCCTGGACGAGGCCGCCTTCTCCGTGAAGGACGCCGACCTCGACCGCTCCCTGATGACGTACGCCTTCGCGGGCCTGCGCGTGCTGCCCGGCGGCCCCGGCGGCGTCGAGAAGGCCAAGCGCGAGACGGTCGTCACCGAGGGTGCCGGCGGCATGCTCTCCGTGGCCGGCGGCAAGTGGACCACCTACCGCCACATCGGCAGGGTGGTCATGGACAAGCTGGCGAAGCTCCCCGGCCGTCCGCTCACCGACGACATGGAGCCGGTGAAGGCGCTGGTCCGCCGGGTGCCGCTGCCCGGTGTCGCCAACCCGAACGCGGTCGCCCACCGCCTGCTCGTGGACCGCGAGCCCGGCACCCGCATGGACCCGCTGACCGCCCGCCACCTGGCCTCCCACTACGGCTCGCTCGCCTTCGACATCGCCCGCCTGGCGAACGAGGACCCGGCGCTGGCCGAGCGGATCCACCCGGACGGCCCGGAGATCTGGGCGCAGGTCGCCTACGCCCGCGACTTCGAGTGGGCCGAGACCGTCGACGACGTGCTCCGCCGCCGCACCACGGTGACCATCCGCGGTCTCGACGACGACGCGGTCCGAGGCCGTGTCGAGGAGATGCTGGGCCGCAAGGCATAGCCTCCGGCACGGCGGGGAAGAGGGGCGGTTCCGAGGGGAACCGCCCCTCTCTCGTGGGCTGTGGCCGCCGCCCCCGCAAGGCTTAGGCTGGCCCACGTACACAAGGAACTTGGGAAGGAGACCTGGGTGATCGAGCTTGAGGGCGTGCCCGAGCTGATCGACCCGGTCATGGTGGCCGCGTTCGAAGGCTGGAACGACGCGGGTGACGCGGCCTCCGGTGCGGTCGCGCACCTGGACCGGGAGTGGAAGGGAGAGGTCTTCGCCGCGCTCGACGCCGAGGACTACTACGACTTCCAGGTCAACCGGCCGACGGTGTGGCTGGACAACGGGGTACGGAAGATCACCTGGCCGACGACGCGGCTGTCCGTGGTACGGATCGGCGGCGCCAGCCCGCGGGACCTCGTCCTCGTGCGGGGCATCGAACCGTCGATGCGGTGGCGGTCGTTCTGCAACGAACTCCTCGGCTTCGCCCACGAACTGGGCGTCGAGATGGTCGTCATCCTCGGCGCACTCCTCGGTGACACCCCGCACACCCGTCCGGTGCCGGTCAGCGGGGTGACCTCCGATCCGGACCTGGCGCGGACGATGCACCTGGAGGAGACCAAGTACGAGGGCCCCACCGGCATCGTCGGCATCCTGCAGGAGGCCTGCACCCACGCCGGGGTCCCCGCCGTGTCCCTGTGGGCGGCCGTCCCCCACTACGTCTCCCAGCCGCCGAACCCGAAGGCCACGCTCGCCCTGCTGAACCGGCTGGAGGACCTCCTCGACCTGCGGATCCCGCTCGGCGAGCTGCCCGAGGACGCGCGGGCCTGGCAGTTGGGGGTCGACCAACTCGCCGCGGAGGACAGCGAGGTCGCGGAGTACGTCCAGACGCTGGAGGAGGCGCGGGACACCGCGGACCTGCCGGAGGCGTCCGGGGACGCCATTGCGCGGGAGTTCGAGCGGTACCTGCGCAGGCGGGATCCGGGGGCCGAGCCGGGGCCTGGGCCTGGGCCGGGGACGGGGGGTGGCGCGGCCGGTGCCGGCGGAGACGGGTCGTACCTGCGGGACACCTCGTCCGGGCGGACCCGCCCGCCGCGCCGAGCGGTGGATCCGGAGCCGGAGCCAGGGCCCGCGCCCGGGCAGGAGCCGGGGGACGACACCGCCCCGGGCGCGCCGGAGCCGCCGCAACCGTAACCCTGCGGGGGGCCCTCCCGGTAACCCTGCGGGGGGGCACTCCCGGTGCCGCCCCGGGCCGGGTGCCGGGCCTGCCGGCCCGGTGCTTCGAAGCCCGGGTGGGGTGGGGTG
>NZ_JACBGN010000131.1 GCF_013401435.1 Streptomyces sp. BR123 | reverse complement strand
CTCTGCAAGGCATCACTGTGTTCGACTTCGCCGTATTCGGATCCCTATTTCTCACGCTTTTTGTGATTATGGACCCGCCGGGGATCACGCCGATCTTCCTCGCCCTGACCTCCGGCCGGCCGGGTGTCGGGGTCGCTACGCGAAGTGGCGGAAGCCGATCGTCGGGACCGCGCGGCGCCGGGGTCCCCGGGCCGCGTCCCGCGGGATGAGCTCGTCCAGGAAGGCGTAGCGGTCGCGGAGCCCGTCCGGGGCGGTCTGCCACCAGTGGGCCACCTCGGGCCAGCCCGGGGCCGACAGGGAGCCGCCGAACTCCTGGACGGACAGGGCCGCCGTCAGGCCCGCGAAGGCGAGCCGGTCGGCCAGCGGCCACCCGGCCAGCGTGCCGGTGACGAACCCGGCCACGTAGACGTCCCCGGCCCCGGTCGGGTCCAGCGCGTCCACGGCGATCCCCGGCACCTCCACCGTCTCGCCGGTCCCCGAGTCCACCGCGTACGAGCCCTCGGGGCCCAGCGTTACCACGGCGACCGGCACCCGGTCGGCCAGCGCCCGCGCCGCCGCTCTCGGACACGCCGTCCGCGTGTACCGCATCGCCTCCCCTGCGTTCGGCAGGAACGCGTCGCAGTGCTCCAGGTCGGTCAGCGCACCGAGGTCCCACCGCCCCGTCTCGTCCCACCCCACGTCCGCGAAGATCAGCGATCCGCGGCGGGCCGCCTCCCCGATCCAGCCGTCCGCCCGGCCCGGGGCCAGCGAGGCCACGGCCGCCCGCGTGCGCGGCGGGCACTGCGGGAAGGGGGCGGGGCCGCCCGGGGGCGGCGCCTCGTGGCCGTGCGAGACCATCGTGCGCTCGCCCTCGTAGGCCATCGAGACGGTGACCGGGCTGTGCCAGCCGGGGACGGTCCGCGACATGGACAGGTCGATGCCCTCGCCCTGCTCCAGCGCGTCCCAGCAGTACTCGCCGTAGTGGTCGTCGCCGAAGGCCGCGGCGAGCGAGGTGCGCAGGCCGAGCCGGGCGAGGGCGGTGGCCATGTTGGCCACCCCGCCGGGGCTGGAGCCCATGCCGCGCGCCCAGGACTCCGTACCGCGCACCGGGGCGGAGTCGAGGCCGGTGAAGATGATGTCGAGGAAGACCGTTCCGGTCAGGAAGACGTCGCACCCCGGGTCCTGGGGGTCGCGCAGCGGACCGAGGGGGTCCAGGTCGGCGGTGCGGCTGAGTCGGCTGTCCCGGTTGGTCACGGTGCACTCCCCGATCGGCGCGAAGGGTCGTCTCTGCCGGCGGCCGTTCCGGCGGAAGGCCGGCAGCCCTGACCGTCCGGGCCGGACTCAAACCCCAGTGTGGCGTACGTCACCGCCGGGCCGCTCCCCGGAACGGCCCGGCGGCCGCGGCCACGGGGCCGGCCGGAGGCCCCGTCAGTCCTGGCGCCGCTTGGGCAGGGGCACCCTGGCGAGGTCCGCTGCGATGGTCAGCTCGCCCTCGAAGCCGGCTGCGCGCGCCTGGCGCTCGAACTCGCAGGGGTCGCCGTACCGCTGCGAGAAGTGCGTCAGCACCAGGTGGCGCACGCCGCCGTCGCGGGCGACGCGGGCCGCCTGGCCGGCGGTCAGGTGCCCGTGGTCGGCGGCCAGCTGCGCGTCCTCGTCGAGGAAGGTGGACTCGATGACGAGCATGTCGCACCCCCGGGCGAGTTCCTCGACGCCGGGGCAGAGCCTGGTGTCCATGACGAAGGCGAAGCTCTGGCCGGGCCGGAGCTCGCTGACGTCGTCGAGGGTGACCCCGTCCAGACGGCCCTCGCGCTGTATCCGGCCCACGTCGGGTCCCTTGATGCCGTACCGGGCGAGGAGTTCGGGCAGCATGCGGCGCCCGTCGGGCTCGGTGAGCCGGTAGCCGAAGGACTCCACCGGGTGGGAGAGGCGGCGGGCCTGCAGGACGTACGAGGGCTCCTCGGCCAGCGTTCCGTCCTGCGCCACGGGCTCCTCGCGCAGTTGCACGGTCTCCCGGTAGGCGGTGGCGTACCGGAGGCGGTCGAAGAACTCCTGCCCGGAGGCCGGGTAGTGCGCGGTGACCGGGTGCGGGACCTGGTCGAGGTTGATGCGCTGGATCACCCCGGCGAGGCCGAGGCTGTGGTCGCCGTGGAAGTGGGTGACGCAGATCCGGTTGATGTCGTGCGCGGCCACCCCCGCGCGGAGCATCTGGCGCTGGGTCCCCTCGCCCGGGTCGAAGAGGATCCCCTCGCCGTCCCAGCGCAGGAGGTAGCCGTTGTGGTTGCGGTGGCGGGTGGGCACCTGGCTGGCGGTGCCCAGGACCACGAATTCGCGTACGGACACGGTGTTATCCCGGCGGCCACTGCAGGCCGCGCCCGCCGAGGAGGTGCGCGTGCGCGTGGAAGACCGTCTGGCCCGCGCCGGAACCGGTGTTGAACACGATCCGGTAGCCGTGGTCGTCGACCTTCTCCCGGGCGGCGATGGCCCCGGCCTCGCGCAGTACGTCGGCGGCGAGCTCGGGCGCCCCGGCGGCCAGCGAAGCGGCGTCGGGGTAGTGCGCCTTGGGGATGACGAGCACGTGCGTGGGGGCCTGCGGGTTGATGTCGCGGAAGGCGACGACCGTCTCGGTCTCCAGGACCACGGTCGCCGGGACCTGCCCCGCGATGATCTTGCAGAACAGGCAGTCCGCCTGCGGTTCGCCGGCCATCGATGTGCCTTCCGTGAGGTGAGTGAGTCCGTGAGGTACGTGAGGTGCGTGAGTGCGTGGGCTGAGGTGTGGTGCGGTGGGGCGGCCCGGGCGGTGCCGCCCGCGTCGGTGGTGATCAGCCTGGAGATCGTATCCGGCGCCGCCCCGCCCCCACCGCAGATTTCAGGACCAGCGGCCGGTCCGGGCCAGCAGGACCGCCGCCGCCGCGGTGCCCGCGGTGGAGGTCCGCAGCACCGAGGGCCCCAGGCGGAGGGGCCGGGCGCCCGCCTCCGCGAAGAGGGCCAGCTCCTCGGGCGAGACCCCGCCCTCGGGGCCGACCACGAGGACGATGGAGCCCGCGGCCGGGAGGTCGGCCGTGGCCAGGGCGCCCGAGGGGTGGTTGCGGTCCTCGTGGAGCACCGCCGCCAGGTCGGCGTCGGCCAGCAGGGCCGCGACCTGCTTGGTGGTCATGGCCTCGGCCACCTCGGGGAAGCGGACCCGGCGGGACTGCTTGCCCGCCTCGCGCGCGGTGTTGCGCCACTTGGCCAGCGACTTGGCGCCGCGGTCGCCGCGCCACTGGGTGATGCAGCGTGAGGCCTGCCAGGGGACGATCGCGTCCACGCCGGTCTCGGTCATGGTCTCGACGGCCAGCTCGCCGCGGTCGCCCTTGGGCAGGGCCTGTACCACGGTGATCCGCACGGTCGGCGCGGGCTCCTCCCGGATGGTGCGGAGGTCCGCGACGACCAGCCGGTCCTTGCCCTCGGCGGCCTTGACCACGCCTTCCGTCCAGCGGCCGGCCCCGTCGGTGAGGACCACGTCCTCGCCGGGGTTCAGCCGCTTCACGGAGACCGCGTGCCGGCCCTCCGGGCCGTCCAGCACGAACTCCGGCCCCGCGGGGACCTCTTCGACCACGAACACGGGGGCGGTCATGACGTACTCCTCTGCTGCATGTCGTTCAACGTGCTCTGTGCCTCGGCCAGTTCCGCCGCCAGCACCTCCACCAGCTCCCCCGCCGGCATCGCCCGCGCCAGCCGGTGCCCCTGCCCGGCCCACAGGGCCATGCCCTGCGGGTCGCCGGCCGCGGCGGCGGCCTTGCGCAGCCCGGCGGTCATGTGGTGGATCTGCGGGTAGGCGGCGGGGGCGTAGGGGCCGTGCTCCCGCATGAAGCGGTTGACCAGGCCGCGGGCCGGGCGCCCGGAGAAGGCCCTGGTGAGCTCGGTGTGCGGGAACAGGGGGTCCGTCAGCGCCTTCTTGTGCAGCGGGTGCGCCCCGGACTCGGGGCAGGCGAGGAACGCCGTGCCGAGCTGGGCCGCCTCGGCGCCGGCGGCCAGCAGCGCCGCGATCTGCGAGCCGCGCATCAGCCCGCCCGCCGCGATGATCGGGAGGCCCACGGCCTCGCGCACCTGCGCCACGAGCGCGAGCAGGCCGACCCCGGCGGTGGCGTCGGCCTGCGGGTCGTCGCGGTGCGTGCCCTGGTGGCCGCCCGCCTCGACGCCCTGCACGCAGACGGCGTCGGCGCCGGCGGCCTCGGCGGCGCGGGCCTCGTCGACGGCGGTGACGGTGACGACGCTGTACGTGCCCGCCTCGCGCAGGGAGGCGATGACGGCGGGCGTGGGGCAGCCGAAGGTGAACGACACCACCGGGACCGGGTCCTCCAGGAGGATCGCCAGTTTGGCGTCGTAGCCGTCGTCGCTGGTGCCGAGGGTGTCCTCTTCGGCGATCGATACGTCGTACCAGCTGGCCTCACCGGCGAGTTGGCCGCGGTAGGCCTCGACGGCGGCCTGGTCGACGGGGCCGGTCTGCGGCATGAACAGGTTCACGCCGAACGGGCGCCTGGTGAGCGCCCGGAGCCGTTTGATCTCCTGGTACATGCCGTCGGCGGTCTTGTAGCCGCCGGCCAGGAAGCCCAGGGCGCCCGCCTCGCACACGGCGGCGGCGAGCGGCGGACAGGAGGCCCCGCCCGCCATGGGAGCCTGCACGACCGGGTACCGCTGGAGACCGCTCAGTGCCAAGGACATGCCCTGCATCGTGCCACGTCCCGCGCACGGCGCCGAATCATCGCGGACGCCCCGCCCGGGCCGCTTTCCCGGGGCAGGCGCCGGGCCCGGCCCGGGGCTTCCCCGGACCGGGCCCGTACGCGGTGCGCGCGGTGTTCCGCCGGCCGCTCAGCGGCCGTTGAACGCGTCCTTCAGGCGGCTGAAGAGGCCCTGCTGGCCCGGCGCGAACTGGCCCATCGGCCGCTCCTCGCCGCGCAGCTTGGCGAGCTGGCGCAGCAGCTCCTCCTGCTGGGCGTCCAGCTTGCCCGGGGTCTGGACCTCGACGTGGACGATCAGGTCGCCCCGGCCGCCGCCGCGCAGGTGGGTCACGCCGCGGCCGTGGAGCGGGATCGACTGGCCGGACTGGGTGCCGGGCCGGATGTCGACCTCCTCCATGCCGTCGAGCGTCTCCAGCGGGCACTTGGTGCCGAGGGCCGCCGCCGTCATGGGGATGGTCACCGTGCAGTGCAGGTCGTCGCCGCGCCGCTGGAAGACCGGGTGCGGAAGCTCGTGGATCTCCACGTACAGGTCGCCGGCGGGGCCGCCGCCGGGGCCGACCTCGCCCTCGCCCGCGAGCTGGATCCGGGTGCCGTTCTCGACACCGGCCGGGATCTTGACCGTGAGGCTGCGGCGGGAGCGGACCCGGCCGTCGCCCGCGCACTCGGGGCACGGGGTCGGGACGACGGTGCCGAAGCCCTGGCACTGGGGGCAGGGGCGCGAGGTCATGACCTGGCCCAGGAAGGACCGGGTGACCTGCGACACCTCACCGCGGCCGCGGCACATGTCACACGTCTGCGCCGAGGTGCCGGGCGCGGCACCCTCGCCGGAGCAGGTGGTGCACACCACGGCGGTGTCGACCTGGATGTCCTTGGTCGTGCCGAAGGCGGCCTCGTCCAGCTCCAGGTCGAGGCGGATCATGGCGTCCTGGCCGCGGCGGGTGCGCGAGCGCGGGCCGCGCTGCGCCGCCTGGCCGAAGAAGGCGTCCATGATGTCGGAGAAGTTGCCGAAGCCGCCCGCTCCGAAGCCGCCGGCGCCACCGCCGCCGCCCGAGGAGGACAGCGGGTCACCGCCGAGGTCGTAGACCTGCTTCTTCTGCGGGTCCGAGAGCACCTCGTACGCCGCGTTGATCTCCTTGAAGCGCTCCTGCGTCTTCGGGTCCGGGTTCACGTCCGGGTGGAGTTCGCGCGCGAGGCGGCGGAAGGCCTTCTTGATCTCGTCCTGCGATGCGTCGCGGCGTACGCCGAGTACGGCGTAATAGTCGGTGGCCACTTACGACTCCGCCAGGATCTGTCCGACGTAACGTGCCACTGCGCGTACCGCTCCCATCGTTCCGGGGTAGTCCATGCGGGTCGGTCCGACCACGCCGAGTTTGGCGACAGTTTCGCCGCCCGAACCGTAGCCGACCGACACGACGGACGTGGAGTTCAGTCCCTCGTAGGCGTTCTCGTGCCCGATTCGTACAGCCATGCCCGATTCACTGGCCTCGCCGAGGAGCTTGAGGAGCACGACCTGCTCCTCCAACGCCTCCAGCACCGGCCTGATCGTCAGGGGGAAATCGTGTCCGGAGCGCGTGAGGTTGGCGGTGCCGCCGATCATCAGCCGCTCCTCCGCCTCCTCCGCCAGCGTCTCCAGCAGTGTCTGCAGCACGGTCGCGACCGTGGTCCGGTCGTCGGGCTCGAAGGCCTCGGGCAGGTCCTGCACGAGCCTCGGCACGTCGGTGAACCGGCGGCCGACCACCCTGCTGTTGAGCCGCGCCCGCAGATCGGCGAGCGAGGCCTCGGCGAACGGCGCCTGGCAGTCGACGAGCCGCTGTTCGACCCGGCCCGTGTCGGTGATCAGCACGAGCATCAGGCGCGCGGGCGCCAGCGCGAGCAGTTCCACGTGGCGGACCGTGGAGCGGGTCAGCGAGGGGTACTGCACGATCGCGACCTGCCGGGTCAGCGTCGAGAGCAGCCGCACCGTCCGGGCGACGACGTCGTCGAGGTCGACGGCGCCGTCCAGGAAGTTCTGGATGGCCCGGCGCTCCGGCGTCGAGAGCGGCTTGACGTCCGCCAGCTTGTCGACGAAGAGGCGGTAGCCCTTGTCGGTGGGGATCCGGCCGGCGCTCGTGTGCGGCTGGGCGATGTAGCCCTCGTCCTCCAGGACGGCCATGTCGTTGCGCACCGTGGCGGGCGAGACGCCGAGCTTGTGGCGCTCGGTCAGCGCCTTGGAGCCGACCGGCTCCTCCGTCCCGACATAGTCCTGGACGATGGCGCGGAGCACCTCGAGTCTGCGTTCGCTGAGCATCGCGCACACCTCCACCTGTGATGCGGGTCGTCGTGGTCCACTGCTTCTGGCACTCGCCTCGTCGGAGTGCCAGCGATCCCCCGGCCAGTGTACGGCCGGGCAGTACGCGGCTAGCAAGGGTGGCCCGCCAGGTAGCGTCGCGGTATGGACGTACGGTGGGAAGACACGGATTGGGAACGTTTGACACGGCGGACCGGCCGCAAGCGTCTCCCGGTGTGGGATTGCACGGTGGGACTGGTGGTCGGGGACGAGTCCGTCCTCGTGATCGACCCCGGTTCGAGCGTTCGGGAGGGGGCCTCGCTCAGGGCCGAGGCCGAGCGGCTGACGGGTCGGCGCGTGACCCATATCGCATTCACGCACGGACATTTCGATCACGTCCTGGGGAGTGCGGCCTTCTCCGGCGCCGAGGTCTACGGGGCGGTCGGACTGGACGGCGAACTCGTCTCGGGACGCGATGAGCTCCGCGACGGCGCGGTGCGCCAGGGCCTGGACGCGGCCGAGGCCGCCGAGGCCGCCGACCTGCTGGTGCCGCCGCGGCACCTGGTGTCGGGCGAGTGGACCCTGGACCTGGGCGGGGTACAGGTGCTGCTGGCCAACGTCGGGCCCGGCCACACCCCCTACGACCTCGCCGTCTTCGTGCCGGGCGAGCGCGAGACGGTCTTCTGCGGCGACCTCGTGGAGGAGTCCGGCGAACCCCAGGCGGGCCGTGACGCGGTGCCCGAGCAGTGGCCGGCGGCCATGGACCGGCTGCTGGCCCTGGGAGGGGAGGACGCCCTGTACGTGCCGGGGCACGGGGCGGTGGTCGACGCGGCCTTCGTCCGTGCGCAACGCGACACGCTGGCCGCACGGTTCGGCGTGTCGGACCCCGGCGCGCGCCCGCTCTCCCCGGGGCGGCCGGATGCGTGACTACTCCCCCGACCTGACGCCGCCGTGGAAGCGCGCCGCGGCCGTGCCCGAGGTGCCGGCCGAACCCGACCTGGTGGTCGAGGTGGCCGGGACGGACTTCTGCGGCGCCGTGGTGGCCTGCGAGGCGGGCACGGTGACCCTGGAGGACCGCTTCGGCAAGCGGCGGGTCTTCCCCCTGCAGCCACGCGGCTTCCTGCTGGAGGGCGCCGTGGTCACCCTGGTCCGGCCCGTCCGGGGACCGGCGGCGCCGCGGCGCACCGCCTCCGGCTCGATCGCCGTCCCGGGGGCTCGGGCCCGCGTGGCGCGGGCGGGGCGGATCTACGTGGAGGGCCGGCACGACGCCGAGCTGGTCGAGCGGGTGTGGGGCGACGACCTGCGGATCGAGGGCGTCGTCGTGCAGTACCTGGAGGGCGTCGACCATCTGCCCGCCATCGTCGCCGGGTTCGCGCCCGGCCCGGACGCCCGGCTGGGCGTCCTGGTGGACCACCTGGTCCCCGGCTCGAAGGAGTCCCGGATCGCGGCGGCCGTCGCCTCCGACGACGTCCTGGTGCTGGGCCACCCGTACGTGGACGTCTGGCAGGCCGTGAAGCCGTCCGCACTGGGCATCCCGGCCTGGCCCGAGGTCCCGCGGGGCCAGGACTGGAAGACGGGCGTCTGCCGTGCGCTGGGCTGGCCGGAGAACACGGGGGCCGCCTGGCAGCACGTCCTGTCCCGCGTGACGTCGTACAAGGACCTGGAGCCCGCCCTGCTGGGCGCGGTGGAGCACCTGATCGACCACGTCACGGCCTGACCGCCCCGCGGCGCCCGCGGCCCCGCCGCGGCCGACCGGGGCGTGTGGGACGGCCGGGGCCGGGTCGGCTCGCGTCGGCCGGCGTCAGTCGACCAGGTCGCGGACCACCGCGTCGGCCAGCAGCCGCCCCCGCAGGGTGAGCACGGCGCGGCCGGCCGCGTACGGCCCGGGCTCCAGCAGGCCGTCCTCCAGGGCGCGGCGGGAGGCCGCCAGGCCGGCCGGGGCCAGCAGGGACAGCGGGCAGCCGGCCACGAGCCGCAGCTCCAGCAGGATCCGCTCGACGCGCCGGTCCTCCTCGGACAGCAGTTCGCGGCCGGCTCCGGGGGACCGGCCCCCGGCCAGCGCGGCCGCGTAGGCGCCGGGGTGCTTCACGTTCCACCAGCGCACGCCGCCGACGTGGCTGTGCGCGCCGGGGCCCGCGCCCCACCAGTCCGCGCCCCGCCAGTACAGCTCGTTGTGCAGGCAGCGGCCGGCCTCGGACGCGGCCCAGTTGGAGACCTCGTACCAGGAGTAGCCGGCCGCGGCGAGCACCTCGTCCGCGATCAGGTACCGGTCCGCGTGGACGTCGTCGTCGGTCATGGGGACCTCGCCGCGGCGGATGCGGCGGGCGAGCTGCGTGCCCTCCTCGACGATCAGGGCGTACGCGGAGATGTGGTCCGGGCCGGCGCCGAGGGCGGCGTCCAGCGAGGCCCGCCAGTCGTCGTCCGACTCCCCCGGCGTGCCGTAGATCAGGTCCAGGTTGACGTGCTCGAAGCCCGCCCGGCGGGCTTCCGCGACGCAGGCCTCGGGGCGGCCCGGGGTGTGCGTGCGGTCGAGCACCTTCAGGACGTGCTGCTTCGCGCTCTGCATGCCGAAGGAGATCCGGTTGAAGCCGCCGGCCCGCAGCTCGGCCAGGTACTCCGGGCCGACCGACTCCGGGTTGGCCTCCGTGGTGATCTCGGCGTCCTCCGCCAGGCCGAACTCGTCCCGGACGGCCGCGAGCATGCGGACCAGGTGCGCGGCGGGCAGCAGGGTGGGCGTGCCGCCGCCGACGAACACCGTGCGGACGGGCCGCTGGTCGTCGCCGAGGACCTTGCGGGCGAGGCGCACCTCGTCGACGAGGGTGTCGGCGTAGTTCTCGCGGGAGGCGAGCACGCCGCCGGAGCCGCGCAGCTCGGTCGCGGTGTACGTGTTGAAGTCGCAGTACCCGCAGCGGGTGGCGCAGTACGGGACGTGCAGGTAGAACCCGAGCGGACGGTCCCCGGCAGCCGCCAGGGCGTGCGACGGCAGCGTGCCGTCTTCGGGCATGGGCTCGCCGTCGGGCAGTGCGGAAGGCATGCCCCCATTGTCCCGTACGCGGGCCGGGGCCCGGCCGGGCGGGCGCCCGGTCGGGCGCCGCGGCGGGAGGCCCGACGGGCCGCCGGGCCCCGTACCGCAGGGCTCAGGCCCCGTACCGCAGGGTTCAGGCCTCGCGGGCGCCCTCGTACATCTCGTCGATCAGGTGCTTGAACTCACGCTCGACGACCGGTCGCTTCAGTTTGAGGCTGGGCGTGAGGTCGCCGTGCTCCACGTCGAGGTCGCGCGGCAGGATCCGGAACTTCTTGACCGTCTGCCAGCGCTGCAGGCCCTCGTTGAGGGTCTGTACGTACGTCTCGATCAGCCGGTTCGTCTCCGGGGCGGCCAGGACCTCGGCGTACGACTTGCCCTCCAGCCCGTTCTCGGCGGCCCAGCCCACGATCGCGGCCTCGTCGAGGGCGACCAGGGCGGAGCAGAAGTTCCGGTCGGCGCCGTGCACGACGATGCTCGACACGTACGGGCAGATCGCCTTGAACTGGCCCTCGATCTCGGCCGGTGCCACGTACTTGCCGCCGGAGGTCTTGATCAGGTCCTTCTTGCGGTCCGTGATGCGCAGGTAGCCGTCGGGCGAGAGCTCGCCGATGTCGCCGGTGTGAAGCCAGCCGTCCTCCTCCAGCACCTCGGCGGTCTTGTCGGGCTGGCCGTGGTAGCCCTGCATGATGCCGGGGCCGCGCAGCAGGATCTCGCCGTCGTCGGCGATGCGGACCTCGGTGCCGGGGAGCGGCTTGCCGACCGTGCCGGTGCGGTAGGCCTCGCCGGGGTTGACGAAGGAGGCCGCGCTGGACTCGGTCAGGCCGTAGCCCTCCAGGATGTGGATGCCGGCGCCGGAGAAGAAGTAGCCGATCTCCGGGGCCAGGGCCGAGGCGCCGGAGACGGCGGCGCGCAGCCGGCCGCCGAAGGCCTGGCGCAGCTTGGAGTAGACGAGGGCGTCGGCGATCCTGTGCTTGGTGGTGAGGCCGAAGGGGGCGGTGGCCCGGCCGGTGCGGCGGTAGTTGTCCTGGGTGACCTTGGCATACTCGCGGGCGACGCCGACGGCCCACTGGAAGATCTTGTACTTGGCGCCGCCGCCGGCGCGGGCCTTGGCCGCGGCCCCGTTGTAGACCTTCTCGAAGATGCGCGGGACGGCCGCCATGTAGGTCGGCTGGACGACCGGCAGGTTCTCGACGATCTTGTCGATGCGGCCGTCGACGGCGGTGACGTGTCCGACCTCGATCTGGCCGGAGGTCAGGACCTTGCCGAAGACGTGGGCCAGCGGCAGCCACAGGTACTGGACGTCCTCGGCGGTGATCAGGCCGGTGGCCACGGTGGCCTTGGCCATGTACGACCAGTTGTCGTGCGGCAGCCGGACACCCTTGGGGCGGCCGGTGGTGCCCGAGGTGTAGATGAGGGTGGCGAGCTGGTCGGCGGTGATGGCGCCGATGCGCTCCTCGACCGCCTGCGGGTACTCGGTGAGGTACTGCTTGCCGCGGGCCTCCAGATCGGCGAGGGAGATCACCCAGCCCTCCGGGTCGCCCGCGGCGGGTACCGCGTCGGCGGCCTCCAGGACGACGACGTGCCGCAGGTCGGGCAGGTCGGCGCGGCGCTCGCGGGCCTTGGCCAGCTGGGCGGCGTCCTCCGCGATCAGGACCCGGCTGGCCGAGTCCTCCAGGATGAACGCGGACTCGTCGGCGTTGGTGCTGGGGTAGATGGTGGTGACCGCGCCGCCCGCGCACATCACGCCCAGGTCGCTCAGGATCCACTCGACGCGGGTGTTGGAGGCCAGCGCGACGCGGTCCTCGGACTTGAGGCCGAGGTCGATCAGGCCGGCGGCGATGGCGAAGACCCGCTCGGCCGCCTGGCCCCAGCTCAGCGACTTCCAGTCGTCCGGGCCGCCACCGGATGCCGAGGGCACCGGGTACCGGTAGGCCTCGGCGTTGGGCGTGGCGGCGACACGCTCCAGGAAGAGGGCCGCCACGGTGGGCGGACGGTTCTCGATCAGGGTCTGTGTGTCGCTCACGGACGTCCTCCGGACCACGCGGCAGGGCCTGCCGTCCCGGGGTGGGCGGCGGCTTCCGACAGGGCTGGCAGCAGAATCTGCGGCCAAGGGATGGTGACTGGCGGGTAACCAACGGCAGTGATCAGGGTAGGGGCCCTCCGCCTGACGCGTAAGGGCCCTTGAGCCGCCGATTCATAACGAAACAGGCCCCCGCATGTGTACGCGGGGGCCTGTTTGGCATGCAAGGACCGGGCTGCCGGCGGCGGACTGCTACTTCTTCTTGCCGCCGGAGTCGTCACTCGACAGGACGGCGATGAAGGCCTCCTGCGGGACCTCCACGGAGCCGACCATCTTCATGCGCTTCTTGCCTTCCTTCTGCTTCTCCAGCAGCTTCCGCTTGCGGGAGATGTCACCGCCGTAGCACTTGGCGAGGACGTCCTTGCGGATGGCGCGGATGGTCTCGCGGGCGATGACGCGCGAGCCGATGGCGGCCTGGATCGGCACCTCGAAGGCCTGCCGCGGGATGAGCTCGCGCAGCTTGGCGACGAGGCGCACGCCGTAGGCGTAGGCGGCGTCCTTGTGGGTGACGGCGGAGAAGGCGTCGACCTTGTCGCCGTGCAGCAGGATGTCGACCTTGACCAGGCTGGCCGCCTGCTCGCCGGTGGGCTCGTAGTCGAGGGAGGCGTAACCGCGCGTCTTGGACTTCAGCTGGTCGAAGAAGTCGAAGACGATCTCCGCGAGCGGCAGGGTGTAGCGGATCTCGACGCGGTCCTCGGAGAGGTAGTCCATGCCGAGCAGCGTGCCGCGGCGGGTCTGGCACAGCTCCATGATCGCGCCGATGAACTCGGTGGGCGCGAGCACGGTGGCCCGCACGACCGGCTCGAACACGTCGCGGATCTTGCCCTCGGGGAACTCGCTCGGGTTGGTGACCGTGACCTCCGTGCCGTCCTCCAGCACGACGCGGTAGACCACGTTCGGAGCGGTGGCGATCAGGTCGAGGCCGAACTCGCGCTCCAGGCGCTCGCGGACCACGTCCAGGTGGAGCAGGCCGAGGAAGCCGACGCGGAAGCCGAAGCCGAGGGCCGCGGAGGTCTCCGGCTCGTACACCAGGGCGGCGTCGTTGAGCTGGAGCTTGTCCAGGGCCTCGCGCAGCTCCGGGTAGTCCGAGCCGTCGAGCGGGTACAGGCCCGAGAAGACCATCGGCTTCGGGTCCTTGTAGCCGCCGAGCGCCTCGGTCGCACCGCCGGTCTGCTGGGTGATCGTGTCACCGACCTTGGACTGGCGGACGTCCTTCACACCCGTGATCAGGTAGCCCACCTCGCCGACGGAGAGGCCGTCGGCAGGCAGCATCTCGGGCGAGTTGGTGCCGATCTCCAGCAGCTCGTGGGTGGCGCCGGTGGACATCATCCGGATGCGCTCGCGCTTGTTGAGCGTGCCGTCGACCACACGGACGTAGGTGACCACGCCGCGGTACGAGTCGTAGACCGAGTCGAAGATCATCGCGCGGGCGGGGGCGTCCTTGACGCCGACCGGCGCCGGGACGGTCTGCACCACGCGGTCGAGCAGCACGTCCACGCCGACACCGGTCTTCGCGGAGACCCGCAGCACGTCGTCGGGCTCGCAGCCGACCAGGTTCGCCAGCTCCTCGGCGAACTTCTCCGGCTGGGCCGCCGGAAGGTCGATCTTGTTGAGCACCGGGACGATGGTCAGGTCGTTCTCCATCGCCAGGTACAGGTTGGCGAGGGTCTGCGCCTCGATGCCCTGGGCGGCGTCCACCAGGAGGATCGTGCCCTCGCACGCGGCGAGGGAGCGCGAGACCTCATAGGTGAAGTCGACGTGCCCGGGGGTGTCGATCATGTTGAGGATGTGCGTCTTGCCCACCCCGTCGCCCGTGGTGGGCGCCCAGGGCAGTCGGACCGCCTGGGACTTGATCGTGATGCCGCGCTCACGCTCGATGTCCATGCGGTCGAGGTACTGGGCACGCATCTGCCGCTGGTCGACGACACCGGTGAGCTGCAGCATCCGGTCGGCAAGCGTCGACTTGCCGTGGTCGATGTGCGCGATGATGCAGAAATTGCGGATCAGCGCCGGGTCGGTACGGCTCGGCTCGGGCACGTGGCTGGGGATGGCGGGCACGCAGTGTCCTGATTCTCGGGTCGCAGAAGCGTTGGGTCGGATCTGTACGCAGGTTCCATGGTCCCATGGACGGGGCAGTGCGCTCGGTTTGGGCCACCCCGAGGGCCCCTGGTAGCCTGGGCAGCTGTGTCTCGTATGCCCTCTCAGCAGGCGGGGCACAAACCGGAAGATCAAACTCTGAACCTGAAAAGGCTCTTTCGTGGCGAACATCAAGTCCCAGATCAAGCGGAACAAGACGAACGAGAAGGCGCGCCTTCGCAACAAGTCCGTCAAGTCCGAGCTCCGCACCTTCATCCGCAAGGCCAACGAGGCCGTCGTCGCCGGCGACGTCGAGAAGGCCACCGCTGCGGCGCGCGTCGCCTCGCGGAAGCTGGACAAGGCTGTGTCGAAGGGTGTCATCCACAAGAACGCCGCCGCCAACAAGAAGTCGGCGCTGGCCTCCAAGGTTGCCTCCCTCCAGGGCTGAGCACTCGATGTGATCGCCGGGAAGGACCCAGCGGGCCCTCTCATCCGCTCCTGACCGGCACCCCAGCGCCGCACGCGGCCTGCGTTCGCCACGCGGGTGCGGCGCACATATCGGTAACCGAAGGCCCCGGCCCGGTCAGTACGCGGGACGGCGGGGGCGGGCCGCGCGGGCGACGGCCACCACGGCCTTCTCCAGGGCGTACTCCGGGTCGTCTCCGCCGCCCTTGACGCCCGCGTCGGCCTCGGCGACCGCGCGGAGGGCGTCGGCGACCCCGTCGGCCGACCAGCCCCGCATCTGCTGGCGCACTCGATCGATCTTCCACGGCGGCATGCCCAGGTCGCGGGCCAGGTCGGCGGGGCGGGCGCCGCGCGGGGCCGAGGCGAGCTTGCCGATCGCCCGGACCGCCTGCGCGAGGGCACTGGTGATCAGCACCGGAGCAACCCCGGTCGCCAGCGACCACCGCAGGGCCTCCAATGCCTCCGCCGCGCGCCCCTCGACCGCCCGGTCGGCGACCGTGAAGCTCGACGCCTCGGCCCGGCCCGTGTAGTAGCGGCCGACCACGGCCTCGTCGACGGTGCCCTCGACGTCCGCACAGAGCTGCGCCACCGCGCTCGCCAGCTCCCGCAGGTCGCTGCCGATCGCGTCGACCAGCGTCTGGCAGGCCTCCGGGGTCGCCGACCGGCCCAGCGTGCGGAACTCGCCGCGGACGAACGCCAGCCGGTCGGCCGCCTTCGTCATCTTCGGGCAGGCGACCTCCCGGGCTCCCGCCTTGCGGGCCGCGTCCAGCAGGCCCTTGCCCTTCACGCCGCCGGCGTGGAGGAGCACGAGGACGATCTCCTCGATGGGCGCGGCGATGTACGCCTTGACCTCCTTGACCGAGTCCGCGGACAGGTCCTGGGCGTTGCGTACGACCAGCACCTTCTGCTCGGAGAACAGCGAGGGGCTGGTGAGCTCGGCCAGCGTGCCGGGCTGGAGCTGGTCCGACGTCAGATCGCGCACGTCCGTGTCGGGGTCGGCGGCGCGGGCTGCCGCCACCACCTCCCGTACGGCGCGGTCGAGCAGCAGGTCCTCCTGCCCCACCGCGAGGGTGAGCGGGGCGAGCGGATTGTCGGTGGAATTCTTCCTGGTGGCCATCGCCCCCAGCATCCCATGCCGCGCCGACAGTCCCCCGCGCCGCGTACCCGAGAATGGTCGGGTGAATGCGCGACATGTACTGGTGCTGCCCGACCGCGACGCCGCGGAGGAGGTGGCCGAGGAGGTCGTCGACCGCTTCGGCCTGGCGGAAGAGCCGCAGCTGGTCCGCGACGCCCTGGCCGGCGAGGACGACGCCGAGGACGCCCAGTGGCTGGTGGTCGTCGAGGATCCGCGGCAACGGCTCGACACCGCGGCACTGGACGGTCTCGCCGCCGAGTACGAGGGCTGGCTGGAGGCCCCGTAGGGCCGGGCTCAGGCCTTGCGGAGGATCTGCACGTCCAGCGTCACGTCCACGCTCGAACCGATGGCCATGATTCCGTTGGCCAGCACCGACTGCCATTTCAGGGCGAAGTCCTCGCGGTTGAGTTCGGCGGAGGCCCGGCAGGCGGCGCGCGGCTCGCCTTCCAGGCCCGTGCCCAGCCCCAGGTACTCGGTGTCCAGGGTCACCGACCGGCTGGTGCCGTGCAGGGTCAGCGCGCCCGCAACGGCCCAGCGGCTGCCGCTGCGGTGGATGAACCGCTCGCTGTAGAACTCCACGGTCGGGTAGTGGGCCGCGTCCAGGAAGTCCGCCGACCTCAGGTGGTCGTCGCGCATCTTCAGACCGGTGTCGATGCTCGCCGCGTCGATGATCACGTGCATGGAGGACTCCTCCATGCGGTCGGCGATCCGCACCGCCCCGGCGAAGGTGTTGAACCGGCCCCGGATCCGGGCGAGTCCGATGTGCCGGGCCGTGAACGCGATCGACGAGTGCGCCGGGTCGAGCTCCCAGTGCCCGGGCTGCGGCAGCAGCGGCGGTTCCACCGCGTCGAGGATGATCTCGGCGGTGCCGGACTGTGCCGCATCCCCCACGATCGCCGCCCCGTGGAACGGGGCGAAGCCCTCGGCGGTGACCGTGAGCCGGTACTCCCCCTCCGGTACGGCCGCCGCGAACCCGCCGTACGGGTCCGTCTCGCCGCTGACGACGGGCCGGCCGATCGGGTCGGTCACCTCGAACGCGGCCCGGCGGACGGGCTGGTGGACGGTGTCCAGGACCCGGCAGCTCAGGAGATGCGCCGCATGAGGCAGCGTCAGTGTCGCAACGGTGTGCGAAGCGCTGCTTCCGGCCGTGTCTTTCCCTCTTCGGCGTACGAACATGGTTGGTGCACCCCCGTGCTGTGTGGACATGTCCCGCTGTGGCGAAGACGCATTCGATCATGCTGTCGGGTTGTGGGCAAACAGAGCGCGGACGCACGCTTCGGACGTGCCGTCGCCGGGTCGCCCGCGACGGGAACGCCTGCAGCCGGGGCCCACTGCCGGTGATCGCGACGGAGCCGTGGGTGTCGGTGCGCAGGACCGTCGCGCCCAGCGACCGCAGCCGCCGCAGGGTCCCCTGGGCGGGGTGTCCGTAGCGGTTTGCCGCACCGACCGGGACGACGGCGAGCCTCGGCCGGACCTGCTCGAGCAGGGCGGCGTCCTGGTGGGCGGAGCCGTGATGGGCGACCTTGAGGACGTCGACCGGCCCCAGCTCCGGGTGGCCGCCCCGCAGAGCCTGCTGGGCGGGCGGTTCGAGGTCGCCGAGGAGCAGCAGGGTCAGCCCGGCGGTGCGGACCAGCAGGGCCACGCTCGCGTCGTTCGGCCCGTCGGTGGGCGGTCCGCCGGGCGGCGGCCACAGCACCTGCCAGGCGAGCGGCCCGGCCCGGCGCCGCTCCCCCGCCACCGCCGCGGCGACGGGCACGCCGGCTGCCGCCGCGGTCCGCCGGACGAACCCCGCCTGCCCGGCCGGCTCGTCCAGCACGGTGGTCTGGATGACCCCCACCGTCCGGCCCCGCAGGACCCCCTGCAGGCCCCCGACGTGGTCCGCGTGGAAGTGGGTCAGCAGGAGCAGCGGCACCCGCCGCACCCGGAGCGCGCGCAGGCACTCGTCCACCGGGCCCGGTTCGGGCCCCGCGTCCACCACGACGGCCGTTCCGGGCCCGGCCGCGAGGACACCGGCATCACCCTGCCCGACCGCACACTGCACGTAACTCCAGTCGGGCGGCGGCCAGCCGGTGAGCGTGCGGGTGAGCTGCGGCGGCCGCAGCACGGCAAGGAACAGCAGCAGGCACAGCGCGCAGCACGCCCACGGGCGGCGCAGGAGCCGCGTTCCGAAGACCGCGGCGGCCACCGTCACGGCGGCGAGCAGCAGCCCCCCGCCGAGGCCGCCCGGCCAGGCCAGCTCCGCTCCCGGCAGCCGCGCCCCTCCCCGGGCCACGGCGGCGATCCACCCGGCCGGCACCGCCGCGCACCGGGCGAGCAGCTCCGCGGTCGGCGGGGACAGCGGCGCCACCGCGAGCACGGCGAAGCCGAGGACGGTCGCCGGACCCGCCGCGAGCTCGGCGAGCAGGTTGCACGGCACCCCGACCAGGCTCACCCGCGCCGACAGCACCACCACCACGGGCGCGCAGACGGCCTGGGCCGCGGCAGCAGCCCCCAGCGCATCGGCGAGCCGGGGCCGCATCCCGCGCCGCCGCAGGGCCCCGCTCCAGCGCGGGGCGAGCGTCAGCAGGGACCCGGTGGCCAGGACGGACAGCAGGAATCCGGGGCTTCGGGCCAGCCACGGGTCGCAGAGCACCAGCAGCAGGACGGCGGCGGCCAGGGCGGGGAGCAGGGATCTGCGCCGGCCCGTGGCGATGGCCAGCAGGGTGACCGCCCCGCAGGCCGCGGCCCGCAGCACACTCGGCTCGGGACGGCAGACGACCACGAACGCCAGCGTCAGCGCCGTGCCCACGAGGGCGGTGGCCCGCAGGGAGAGCCCGAGCCGCGGGGCGAGCCCGCGCCGCTCGGCCTGCTGCGCGCGGGCCGGCGGTCCGAGGAGCAGGAACAGCACCACGGTCAGGTTCGACCCGGAAACGGCCAGCAGGTGCAGCAGGTCGGTGGCCCGGAACGCCTCGTCCAGCTCCGGCGGTACCCGGGAGGTGTCTCCGACCACGAGGGCCGGCAGGAGGGCCCTGGCGTCCGGTGCGAGCCCGTCGGTGGCGTCGCGCAGCCCGGCCCGCAGCCGCCCGGCCGGCCGCTGGACGGCGTCGGGGCCACCGGTCACCCGGGGCGCGGCGTCCCCGGCGGGCCGCAGCAGCGCCACGGCCCGTTCCCCGTCCCGCCCCGGCGCGAGGCGGGCCTCCACCGCGACCCGGGTGGAGGGCAGCAGCCCGCCCCAGCCGGGATGCCCGGCCAGGACGCGGACCGGGGTCGCGACCCGCATCGGGACACCCCCGGGCACGCTCACCCGGGTCACCACCGCGTCCAGCACCACCACGGGCGGGCCCCCACCCGTACGGGTGCTCCGCGGGTCGGAGGCGACCGTGAGCTCGGCGAGGACACGGGCGTGGTCCCGGGCCAGGCCGCCCACCGGCCCGGCCCGCGCCTCGGCCCGGGCGAGGGCCGCCACCCCGGCTCCGGCGGCCGCGCACAGCAGGGCGAGGGCGGCGGCGGTTCCGGCCCGCCACAGCCGGGCGGGTCGGCGGCATCCGGCGAGGAGCAGCAGCCCGGCGGCCGCCACCCCGAGCCCCGCCC
>NZ_JACBGN010000130.1 GCF_013401435.1 Streptomyces sp. BR123 | reverse complement strand
GCGCCCGCCCAGTTCGGGCGCACCGCCGAGCGCCGTCCACGCCTGCCGGGTCGCCGCGTCCCCTACGTCTTCGGTGATCATCCGCTCATTCTGGGGCGTGGGGAGCCGGCTGTCAGCAGTAGGCGATGGCGCGGCCGCGGCGCAGCGCGTGCTCCGCCGCCCCCAGGTAGAGCGCCGTGAAGTAGGCGGCGTCCAGGTCGTCCAGCCAGGGGCCGGCGCCGTGTGCGGCGGCGGCCCGCTCCCCGTCCAGGTCGTGGAAACAGCCCGTCAGCGCGAGGTTCCCGCCGTCCCGCGGGACGCTGTCCGGCAGCCCCAGCACCGCGGCCAGCCGACGGCCCGCCTCGGCGGTGCGGTGTGCACTGCGGACCCGGGCCCCGTCGCCGCCGAGCTCCGCCGAGACCGGCAGTTCGATGACGCCGTGGAAGTCGACCGGCACCAGCACGTCCCAGTCCAGCAGGGCCTCCTCGCAGCGCCAGGCGGCGGGCTGGGCCCGGCACAGCGCCTCCAGCCCGTCGTACGGCCGGTTCACCTTCTCCTCGAACCGGTCGGGCAGGCCTTCCGGACCCGCCGGCCGCCCCGGCCGGTTCCGCCGACCGAACCGGCCCAGCAGCCCGCCCGGCCCCGGCGCAGCGCGGGCGTGCGGTCCGGCTCCCCGCCCGCCGCCCGTGTCCGGCGCCGGCTCCGGTGCGGCGGCGGCCGGGGTGAAGGTGCCCAGGCCCCGCCGCGCCAACTCCCCGTCCAGGGCGGCGCCGAGGGGTCCGTAGACCTCCCCGTTCGCCCATTCGGCCGCTTCCACGTCCACCACGTAGATCCCCATGGGCCCAAAGCTAGGGCGGGACTCTGACAGCAGCCGACGGCGACGGCTCAGCGGCGAAGCGCCGCCTCGTAGACGGGCAGCAGGGTGTCGAGGACCGCGTCCATCGAGAAGGACTGCGCGGCCAGGCTCCGCGCCGCGCCGGAGGCGGCCGCGTTCGCCGCCGGATCCAGGAGCGACAGGACCGCCGCGGCCACGCCCGCGGGGCCCGGCTCGACCGCGAGGCCGGCTCCGGCCGCCGCGACGTCCTCGGCCAGCCCGTTGGAGTGGGTCACCACCGTCGGGACGCCCACCGCGAGGGCCTCCAGCACCGACATGGGGAACGGCTCGTCCACCGACGGCAGCACGTACACGTGCGCCTGCCGCAGCTCCTCCTGCACCCCGGCGGCGGACAGCGCCCCCGGCACGGTGAACCGGTCCGCCAGGCCGAGCTCCGCGATGCGTGCGAGGACGGCGGCCCGCTCGCCCTCGTCGGGGCCCGCGACCACGAACTCGGTGTCCGGGTGCGCGGCGAGGACGGCCGGGGCGGCATCGACGAAGTCCACCGGCCGCTTGCGCGCCTGCAGGCGGGCCGAGTACAGAATGCGCGGCGGCCCGCTCGGCGCCGGGCGGGCCGCCTGCTCCGGGGTGCCGTTGACCAGCCGGACCGCGCCCGGCAGCGGCCCGCGCGCGACGGCGTCGAGCCCGTCGCGCTCGTACGGGGTGAGGTACAGCACGGCGTCCGCGCCGCGCAGCAGCCGGCGTACGGCCAGGGTGTCGAGGACCTTGGCGAGCAGCTTGCCGCTCGGGTCCACCATGCCGTGGGTCTGGAGCACGAGGGGCCGCCCGGCGCGCAGCGCCGCCAGGGCCACGGGCAGCGTGACCAGGTCCCGGGCCAGGTGGACGTGGACCACGTCGGCATCCCGTACGAGGCGCCCGGCCGAGGCCAGCAGGGCCGGCGAGGTGATGCCGCTGAAGCCGAGGGGGAGCAGCCTGCGGGCCGGGAACAGCCGCGCGGGGACGCCCTCGACCGAGGTGGGCCAGGGGTCGCCGAAGCCCTCGCCGAGGGCCACGAGGCCGGCCTCGTGGCCGCGCGCCCGCAAGCCCTTGGCGAGGTTGAGCGCGACCCGCACCGGCCCGCCGAAGGCGTTCGCGGGGGAGTGCAGGGTGACGGCGTGCAGGACTCTCACTTCGGCTCCTCCACCGGGCGGCGCTGCCCGTCCTGGGTCTGCAGGGTCAGCGCGGGGAGGTCCTTGTGGACCACCGTGCCGGCGCCCGCCACCGCGCAGCGGCCGACCGTGACCCCGGCCAGCACGGTCGCCCGTACCGCGACCCAGGCGCCGTCCTCGACGGTGATCGGGGCGTTGCGGTAGCGGAAGTCAGCGGCGCGGTGGTCGTGGGAGCCCGTGCAGAGCAGGGCCTCCTGCGAGATGCACACGTGCGAACCGATGGTGACCGGCTCCAGGTTGAGCAGCCAGGCCCCCTCGCCGATCCACGTGTGGTCGCCGACGGTGAGCTTCCACGGCCACAGCACCCGTACCCGGTGGCGTATGAGGACGCCCTCGCCGATCCGCGCGCCGAACGCGCGCAGCAGCGCCACCCGCAGCCGGGCCGGGCAGAACCACGCCATGAACACCGTGTTCATGACGGCGAACCAGAGCGCCTGGGTCAGCAGCCCGCGCCCCTTGTCGTATCCGGCCAGCGTGAAGGCAGGAAGATCACGCACCGCTCGCCCCTCGTCGTTCCGCCCCGGCCGCGCCTGCCCGGCGCGGTCCGCTCAGACTAGACTGCGCGCGGACCAGGCACTTGGGGTGGGGGCAGCAGTGGCAACGGAGATACGCAACCCCCTCCTCGCGGCGTTCCGGCCGCAGGCGCGCAACCCCTTCGAAGAGGCGGACGCGAACCGCTGGGGCCGGGCCACCAGCCCCCGCACGCTGCTCTCCCGCGCGCTGTCGGTCCCGCTCATCCTCGGATTCACCGTCTTCCTGCCGCTGTTCGTCGCCAGCCAGTCCGGGGACGGCCAGCGTGACGCCGCCTTCTGGCTCCAGCTGCTGCTCACCATGTACGCGGGCGCCCGCCTCTCGGCGATGGTGCTGACCAGCCGCCGCAAGCTGCTCCAGGGCTCTTTCTGGCTGTTCGTGTACATGGCGATGGGGGTGGCCCCGCTCGCCCAGGCGGTCCTGGGCCGGGTGCCGACCCCGGTGGTCGGCCCCCGCTCCGACCTCACGCTCGCCATCGGCCTGGTCCTGCTCGGCTGCACCGCGTTCGACGTCGGCGTGCTGCTCGCCCGGCACCGGCCGGCGGGGCGGGCGGGCGGCTCCCGCAAAGAGCGCCGCCCCGTGATGGCCCACCGGCGCCGCCTGCAGCTGCTGACGGCACTGGCCTTCCTGTGCAGCGGTGCCTTCATCCTCAAGCTCGGCGGCCCGGCGGTGTTCTTCTCCAGCCGCCAGGAGATCATCGCGGGCATCGAGGAGGCGGGCGTCTCCAACGGCGACGGCCAGGCCGGCCAGGCGTTCCTGCGCGGTTTCGGCACCGTGCCGGCGCTGCTCGCGCTGCTGCTGTACACGCGCTGGCTGATCACCTCGAAGTACGCCCGCCGCAAGGTCTCGATCCTCGTGGCCTGGGGGGCGCTGTGCGCGCTGAACCTGGTCGTCAACAACCCGATCTCCAACCCGCGCTACTGGTTCCTGACGGTCATGTTCGCGCTGCTCTTCACCGTCTTCCCGGTGAGCGCCGCGATGTACCGGGTCGCGCTGTCGATGGCGGTGGTGGTGGCCCTGCTGCTCTTCCCCTTCGCGGACCGCTTCCGGTACGACGAGAAGAACTACAAACCGGTCGAGACGACCTCGTTCCTGGAGCCGCTGGCGCTCAAGGACTACGACCAGATCGGGATGTTCGCGAACACGATCACCTTCTCCGAGTCCGGGCCCGGCCACTTCTACGGCCGGCAGCTCGCGGGATCGGTGTTCTTCGCGGTGCCGCGCTCGGTCTGGCCCGGCAAGCCGAGGGACACCGGCGTGATGGTCGGCCAGTGGATGGGCACGGTCAACACCAACCTCTCCTCCCCGATCTGGGCGGAGCTGTGGATCGACTTCGGCCCCCTCGGCATGGGAGCCGGGCTGCTCGGCATGGGGTACGCGGCCGCGCGCGTGGACCGGCGCTACGCCAAGCGGGCCACCCGCCGGGCGCCCTCGGGGAGCCTGATCTCGGTGGTCGTCCCGCTGGTCGCCGGGTACTCGTTCATCCTGCTGCGCGGGCCGCTGCTGCAGGCTTCGGGCCGGGTGGCGATCGCGGCGCTGTGCCTGGCGCTCGTGGCGACGTACCGGACGGACAAGTCCACCACCCTGCGCTGAGCCGCCGGGCGGGCCTGCGGCCGGGCAGAGGTCCGGCTACTTCGCCTCGACGTGCAGCAGCATCCGCTTGAGGAGGGCCGAGAGCGCGGCGCGCTCCGCGTCGTCGAGGGGTTCGATCATCTCCGCCTCGGCGATGCCCCGCCAGCGCATGGCCTCGCTCCACCGCCGGTGGCCGGTGTCGGTCAGCTCGACGTCGACCCGGCGGCGGTCGCCGGCGGCGCGCACCCGGCGGACCAGCCCGGCCCGCTCCAGGCTGTCGAGGCGGCCGGTCATCCCGGCGGGGGAGAGCAGCAGTTCGGCGGCGAGCTCGGCGGAGGGGGCCCGCCAGGGCGCGCCGCGGGAGGCGAGCCGGTGCATGGTCTCGAACTCGAACTCCTGCAGGCCGGTCTCGGCCAGGGCCCGCTCCTTGCCGTACTTGACGTGCTTGGCCAGCAGTTGGATCCGGGTGATGACGCCCTCGGTGGGCACGTCGAAGGGCACCTTGCCGCTCCAGCGGGCGATGTGGCGGTCGACTGAGTCCTCGGGGTCCACTGCGTCCATGCCGGGAAGTATCGCACCCCGGCGCGCATATTTCGTTGACGAATGATTTGCTGGCGAAATAGTCTCGCCGCCATGACCTCGTCGAGCAGGCGGCTCCTCGCAGGCCGTACCGCCGCGGCCCTCGCCACCGCCCTCATCCCCACCACCCTCACCCTGGCCGTCGTACGGACCGGTTCGGCCGGCGACCTCGGCATCGTGCTCGCGAGCGAGCTGCTGCCGATGCTCCTCCTGCTGCCCGTCGCCGGCGTCGTCGCCGACCGCCATCCCGCCCGGCGGGTCGTGCTCGCCGCCGACCTGGTCCGCGCCGCCGCCCAAGTTGCGACCGGGGTGCTGTTGTTGACCGGCCCCGTGCGGATCGGCTGGCTCGCCGTGCTCGCCGCCGTCACCGGCGCCGGCGTCGCCTTCGGCAACCCCTCCGCCCGCACCCTCGTCGCCGCCGTCGTCCCGGCCCCCGACCGGCTGCGCGTCAACTCCCGCCTTGCGGTGGCCGGAGGGCTCGCCCAGATCGCCGGACCCGCCGCGGCCGGCGGCATGATGCTGGCCCTCGGAGCCGGCTGGTCCTCCCTCCTCACCGCCGCCCTGTTCGCAGCCTCCGCGCTCACCCTCGGCGGACTGCGACCCGCCGCCCCGGCCGCGGCCCCCGCGGCCCGGGCCGGCTTCGCCGCCGAACTGCGGGGCGGCTGGGCCGAGGCCCGGCGCCACCCCTGGTTCCTGGCCAATGTCCTCGCCCACGGGGTCTGGCACCTCGCCGCCGGACTGCTGCTCACCCTCGGACCGCTGATCGCCGTGGAAAGCCTCGGCGGGGCCGGTTCCTGGATCGTCATCGCCCAGGCGGGCACGGCCGGGATGCTCGCCGGGGTCTGGGCGGCCGGCCGGCTCCCGATCCGCAGGCCGCTGCACGGCGTGGCCGTCGGGGCCGCCGCACAGGCCCTGCCGCTCGCCGCCCTCGCACTGCGGCTGCCGATGCCGGTGACGGCGGCGGCCTACTGTGTCGCGATGTTCGGGCTCGGGGTGCTCAGCCCCCTGTGGGAGACCGAGATGCAGCGTCGCATCCCGCTGGAGGCACTGGGCCGGGTCGGCTCCTTCGACACCCTCCTGTCGTTCGCGGCCCGCCCGCTGGGCCTGGCGGTGGCCGCCCCGCTGGCGGGGGTCACCGGCACCGCGGCGCCGCTGCTGGCCGCCGCCGTGCTGAGCGCCGCCGCCAACCTCGGGGTCCTGCTGCTTCCGGACATCCGCCGGCAACCAGTGAAACAGGAGCCCGTTCCCGCCCTGCGATGATGTGGCCTTCGTACACACGTGCCTCACCCGTGCGCGTGTGCCGACGCCGGGATCAGGGGTACGCATGTCACGTTTCGCAGGCGCGCTGCGGGAGCTGCGCGGGGCGCAGAAGTCGGCGAAGGGGGTCTCGCTCTACTCGCGGTTCGTCAACCGGCCCGCGGGGCGCTACCTGGCTGCCGCCTCCCACGTGTTCGGGCTGACCCCGAATCAGGTGACCCTGGTCAGCGCCGCCTTCAGCTTCGCCGCCGCGGCCGCCGTGGCGCTGGCCGCGCCCTCCTGGGGGCTGGGGATCGCCGTGTGGGCGGCCCTGGCCGTCGGCTTCGCCTTCGACTCCGCCGACGGGCAGCTCGCCCGGCTGCGGGGCGGCGGCAGCGCGGCCGGCGAATGGCTCGACCACGTCGTGGACTGCGCCAAGCTGACGGCACTGCACACCTGCGTGCTGATCGCCTTCCACCGCTTCCCCGACGCGTACGGGACGGGCGGCGCCGGGTGGCTGCTGGTCCCGCTGGGCTTCCAGTTCGCCGCGGTCGTCACCTTCTTCGGCGGGCTGCTGACCGAGAAGCTCAAGCCCAAGCCCGCCCCCGGCAGCCCCGCCGCCGCACCCTCGACGCTGCGTGCGGTGGCGCTGCTGCCCGTGGACTACGGGGTGTTCTGCCTGGTCTTCCTGCTGCTCGGCGGCGGGGGGCTGTTCCGCTGGGCGTACGCCGCACTGGGCGCCGTCGCGGCGCTGTTCCTGCTGGCGTTCCTCGTGAAGTGGTTCCGGGAGCTCAACGCCGTTCCGCGGTGACGGAATCCGCGGGCGGCTCGGCGAGCGCGTCCAGGGCCCGGCGCAGCTGGGTGCTGGACGTGTGCACCGTGTAGGGGAAGTACACGACGTCGACGCCGACGGCCGCGAAGTCCCGCTCCAGCTTGTCGCCCTTGGGCGTGCCCCGCCAGTCGTCGCCCTTGAAGAGCACGTCGAAACGGACCTGCTTCCAGGTCTCCACCTTGTCGGGAACCGTCTCGACGAACGCGGCGTCCACGTACCTCACACTGCGGACGATCTCCAGCCGCTCCACCAGCGGGATCATCGGACGGCGTCCCTTGGCCAGTTCGGCCATCTCGTCGGAGACCACGCCGGCCACCAGGTAGTCGCACTGGCTCCGGGCGTGCCGGAGGATGTTGAGGTGTCCGATGTGGAAGAGGTCGTACGCGCCCGGCGCATAGCCGACGCGATACGGTCGGCGCGCCCCCGCGCCAGGTTCGGACATGTCGCGCTCCGTCATGAGTTACCCCCCAGCAACCACACCCCCCGGTGTGGTGGATTAGCAGACAATAGCGTGCACGTTCCACGGCATGCCGGTGAACGAATAGGGTGACGTGCGCATCATCCTGGGGAGAAGGGGACCTCACGTGTCCACATCCGGTCATCGGCGCTTGCTGCTGGTTTCCACCAACTACGCTCCCGAGCACGCGGGAATCGGTCCGTATGCCACCCAGATCGCAGAGCACTGGGCGGATCTCGGCCACGATACGCACGTCCTCGCCGGCATGCCGCACTACCCGTCGTGGTCGCTCGAACCGGAGTACAAGGGAGCCTTGCGGCGCACGGAACGGCGTGCGGGAGTCACCGTGCACCGGCGTGCGCACACCGTGCCCGCCGTCCAAACCGCCGTGAAGCGCGCCCTGTTCGAAGGATCGATTCTCCTCCACGGTGCCGCCGCCCCGCCCCGGATGCCCCGCCCGCACGCGGTCATGGCCCAGATGCCCAGCCTGGCCGGCGGCGTGCTCGCCGCCCGCCTCGCCGCGAAGTGGAAGGTGCCCTTCGTCCCGGTCGTCCAGGACCTGATGGGCGCCGCCGCCGCACAGAGCGGCATCAGCGGCGGCGACAAGGCGGCCGCCCTCGCCGGGCGCGCGGAGGCCTACGCCCTGAAGCGGGCCACCCTCGTCGGCGTCATCCACGAGACCTTCGTCGACCGCGTCGTCGGCATGGGCGTGGACCCGAAGAAGATCCGCCTCGTTCCCAACTGGTCGCACGTGCCCCAGCCGACCAAGCCGCGCGGCGAGACCCGCCACCACCTCGGCTGGGCGCCCGGCCAGACCGTCGTGCTGCACTCCGGCAACATGGGCCTCAAGCAGGGCCTGGAGGTCCTCGTCGGGGCCGCCCGCCTCGACCCGGGCGTCCGCTTCGTCCTGATGGGCGACGGCAGCCAGCGCCCCGCCCTGGAGGCCCTGTCGGCCGACGTCCCGAACCTGGACATCATCCCCCCTGCCGCCGACGGAGAGTTCCCGGATATCCTCGCGGCGGCGGACGTACTCGCCGTCACACAGCATGCGGCCGTGCTCGACATGAGCGTGCCGTCCAAACTGACCTCCTACTTCCAGGCCGGCCGTCCCGTCGTCGCCTCCGTGGCGGCAGAGGGCGGCACCGCCCAGGAGGTGGAACGTTCGGGCGCCGGGGTGCTCGTACCGCCGGAGGACCCCGAGGCCCTGCTGAAGGCCGTACGGGTCCTCGCCGAGGACCCCGAGGGCGCCGACGCACTGGGGGCGGCCGGGCCCCGCCACGTGGCGGCCCACCTGAGCCGTGACGCGGGCCTGGCCCGCATCGACGCACTGATAGACGAAGCACTTGGGGGTCCGCAGCCGTGATCGAGACGAACCGCCCCGCAGCGGTCCCGGCTGAGGACGAACCCGACCTCCTGCGGGACCAGTTCCGCCAACTCCTGCGCTACCGACGGCTCATCGGCGCAGGACTGGGCGTCGGACTGCTGGGCGGTGTCTACCTCGGCATCTCCACCGCCGACACCTACGTCGCGACCGCGGACGTGGTCCTGCGCGCGCCCACGGACGACCCGTTCAACCCGAGCCTCGCCCCCGACAAGGCGATCAACATCGGCTCCGAGCGCCAGGTCGCCCTCTCCAGCTCCATCGCCAACGAGGCCGCCAAGAAGCTCGGCGTGTCCGCCAAGGACTTCGCCGGGCTGCGCGCCGGCCTCCAGGTGACCAATCCGCCGCAGACCATGGTCCTGCGCTTCACCTATACCGCCTCCTCCCCGAAGGAGGCCGCGAAGCGCGCCAACGCGATGACCGACGCCTACCTGCTCAAGCGGCAGGAATCGCTCGACGTCACCCGCGACACGATGGTCAAGGGCTACCAGGACCAGCGCGACCCCGTCGCCAAGCAGCTCGACGAGCTCGTCAAGCAGATCAACGGCATGCCGGCCGGCCCGGCGCGCGACACCGCCTACTCCTCCAAGACCGACCTGCAGAGCAAGCTCAACACGCTCAACGGCAACATCGCCAAGCTCCAGGCCCTGGACATGACCCCCGGGCGGGTCACCAGCGCCGCCACCCCGCCCGGCGACGGCGACGGCCCCGGCATCCCCATGTCCCTCGCCCTCGGCGCGGCGGTGGGCCTCGCGCTCGGCCTTCTCGCCGCCTGGGTCCGGCTCGTCTTCGACCCGGCGCCGCGCTCCGAGGGCGATGTCGCACGGGCCCTGCGCGCCCCCGTCCTGGGCTCCCTGCCGCGGGACAAGAGCGCCGGCGGGCCGCTGCTCGCGGCCGGCGAGGAAGACCCCCGCCTCGCGGAGGAGTTCCGCCAGGTGGCCTTCCGGCTCGCCTACGACTCCCGCTTCGCCGACCGCCGCCGCCTGCTCGTCGTCGCCCCGCGCGGCAGCAGCGAGATCGCCGCCGCCGTGGCCGTGAACCTGGCCGCCTCCTTCGCGGAGACCGGCAAGGACGTCCTGCTCATCGAAGCCGACCTGCGCACCCCCGTCCTGGCCAGCCAGCTGCCCACCGACGCCGGCGGCCGGCCGCGCCAGGGCCAGATGCCGGACGCCCCCGCGCAGGGCGACTCCGACTGGCCCGACGGGCGCCAGCTCGTCGTCGACGCCGGCGAGTCCGGCGCCTTCGACCTGATCCCCGGAGACCGGGTCCGCAACGTGGCCCGCGCGCTGACCTCCCCGCGCGCCACCCGGCTGATCTCCGAGGCCGACTCGCCCAACTCCACCGTCGTGGTCCTCGCCCCGCCCGTCCTGTCGTACGCCGACGCCCTCGCCCTCGTCGACCGCGTCGACGGGGTCCTCGTCGTCTGCGACCCGCGTGCCGTGCACCGCAGCGACCTGACCCGGATCCGCGAACTGATCACCGGCGCCGGCGGCACCGTGCTCGGCGCCGTCGTGCACGCCCCGCTGCCCGTCGAGAAGCGCGGCCGCGGCGGCAAGTCCACGGGCTCCTCCCCGGCCCCGGCCCCGGCGCCCGCGCCCCGGCAGCAGCACCAGCCGCTCACCCGGCAGCCGGCCGGGCACGACCAGCACATCCAGGGCGACGGCACCGACACCGTCGCCCTGCGCACCGTCCGCACGGGCAACAGGTGAGCCGGCGGGCCGTCGCCGCCGCCTCCTCCGTCCTCGACCAGGCCGCCTCCAGCGCCACCAACATCCTCGTGCTGGTGCTGGCGGCCCGGCTGTCCCCGGCGGCCGGCTTCGCCGACTTCTCCATGGTGTACGTGGCGTTCAGCGTGCTCCTCGGGCTGAACACGGCGTACGTCGGCCAGACGGTGGTCCTGGAGAAGGACGGCGACCGGCTCGGCGCCGTGTGCCGCTCGGCGGCCGGGTTCACCGCGGCCGCCGCGGCCGCCGCCGGAGCGGTCCTCGCCGCCGTCGGCCTTGCCCTGCCCGCCGCCCCCGGACGTGCCTTCCTCGCCCTGGGCCTCGTCCTGCCGATCGTCCTCGTCCAGGACGGCCTGCGGTACTGCTTCTCCGCACTGCGCACCCCCGAGCGGGCCCTCGCCGCGGACGCGCTGCGGCTCGTGTGCGTCGTCGGGGCCCTGCTCTCCCAGCCCGAAGGGGCCTCACCCGGACGGCTGGTGCTGGTGTGGGGGCTGTCCGCGCTCCCGGCGCTGGGGATCGGCCTGCTGCTGCTCCGCCCGTACGTGCGCGGGGCGCGGGCGGAGCTGCGCCCCTACCTGCGGCGCGGCCACCTCGGGCAGCGGTTCGCGGTGGAGTTCGCCGTCGGCAACGGCTCCAGCCAGCTCGCCGTGCTGGGCCTCGGCGTGTTCGCCACCCCGCTCGCGGTCGGCGCCCTGCGCGGCGCCACCACCCTCTTCGGCCCGCTGAACGTCCTGTTCAACTCGGCGAACGCGTTCGGTCCGCCGGTGGTGGGCCGGGCCCCCGGCAAGCGGGGCGTGGTCCGGCTGACCCTGCTGACGGGCGCCGTGCTCGCGGTCCTCGGCGCCGGCTGGGCGGCCGTGCTGTACGCGCTGCCCGACCGGACGGGCCGGCAGCTGCTCGGCGACACCTGGGGGGCGGCCGCCGCGCTGCTGCCCGCGACGGGTGCGCAGTACGCGGTCATGGGCCTGGGCACCTGCGCCCTGCTCACCCTGCGGGTCCTGGCCCCGAAGGCCACCCTCTCCCTCCAGGTGGTCTTCTCCCTGCTGTCGGTGGTGTTCCTGCTCGGCGGCTACGCGGCCTTCGGCACCGCCGGGGCGGCCTGGGGGCTGGCGGCGGGCTCCGCGCTCAAGGCCGCGGCCGGCTGGCTGCGGGTGGCCCGCCTCCGGGTCCCCGCCGAGCCGCCGGCCATCGCCGCCTGACGGCGCCCGACCGCGCCCGACCCCGCGTCGCACCGCGCCCGCGTCGCACCGCGCCCGCGTCGCACCGCGACCGCAGCGGGCCGTGGGGCCCGCCCGTCCGGGGCCCTCAGTCCGCCACCCGCAGCAGCAGCACCGACCGGGCCGGCACCGTGAGCGTCTGCCCGCCGCGGTGCCGGGTGCCCGGCGGCGCCGCCTGGTCCTCCCGGGCGGTGTCCAGCAGCAGCTCGTACTCCCGCGCCCACGGCGGCCCCGGCAGCACCCACGACAGCGGCCGGTCCCCGGCGTGCAGCAGCGCCAGGAAGCTGTCGTCGAAGACCTGCCGGCCCTGCGCGTCCCGCCCCGGGATGTCCCGCCCGGACAGGTACATGCCGAGGGCGGCCGTCGGCGCGTACCAGTCCCGCTCCGTCATCTCGGCGCCCGCCGCAGTGAACCAGGCCAGGTCCCGCAGCCCGTCCGCGCCCTGCGCCCGGCCCGAGAAGAACGCCCGCCGGCGCAGCACCGGGTGCCGGCGGCGCAGCTCCACCAGCCGCTCGGTCAGCGTGCACAGCTCGCGCCAGGCCGGATCGTCCAGCAGCGACCAGTCCACCCAGCCCGTCTCGTTGTCCTGGCAGTACGCGTTGTTGTTGCCGCCCTGCGTCCGCCCGAACTCGTCGCCCGCCACCAGCATCGGCACCCCCGTGGACAGCAGCAGCGTGGTCAGCAGGTTGCGCAGCTGCCGGCGCCGCAGCCCGCGGATCCGGGCGTCGTCCGTCTCGCCCTCCGCACCGCAGTTCCACGAGCGGTTGTCGTTCGTGCCGTCCCGGCCCGCCTCGCCGTTGGCGTCGTTGTGCTTGCGCTCGTACGACACCAGGTCCCGCAGGGTGAAGCCGTCGTGGGCGGTCACGAAGTTCACCGAGGCGTACGGCCTCCGCCCGCCCCACGCGTACAGGTCGCTCGACCCCGACAGCCGGTACCCCAGGTCCCGTACGTCCGGCAGCGCGCCCCGCCAGAAGTCCCGCACCGCATCCCGGTAGCGGTCGTTCCACTCCGTCCACAGCGGGGGGAAGGCGCCCACCTGGTAGCCGCCCGAGCCGACGTCCCACGGCTCGGCGATCAGCTTGACCCGCCTGAGGACCGGGTCCTGGGCGATCACCGCGAGGAACGGCGAGAGCATGTCCACGTCGTGCATCGACCGGGCCAGCGCCGCCGCCAGATCGAAGCGGAAGCCGTCCACGCCCATCTCCGTCACCCAGTAGCGCAGGGAGTCCGTGATCAGGCGGAGGACATGGGGGCGGCCCGCGTGCAGGGTGTTCCCGCAGCCGGTGTAGTCGGCGTAGCGGCGCGGGTCGGACTGCAGCCGGTAGTAGCCGCGGTTGTCGATGCCGCGCAGCGACAGGGTCGGGCCCAGCTCGCCCGCCTCCGCCGTGTGGTTGTAGACCACGTCGAGGATGACCTCGATCCCCGCCGCGTGCAGCGCCTTCACCATCCGCTTGAACTCGCCGACCTGCTGCCCGGCCGTACCCGACGCGGAGTAGCCGGCGTGGGGGGCGAAGTAGCCGATCGAGTTGTAGCCCCAGTAGTTGCGCAGCCCCCGGCGCAGCAGGTGGTCCTCGTGCGCGAACTGGTGCACCGGCAGCAGCTCGACCGCGGTCACCCCGAGCCGGGTCAGGTGCTCGACCGCCGCCGGATGCGCAAGGCCCGCGTACGTGCCGCGCAGCTCCTCCGGGATCCCCGGATGGCGCATCGTGAACCCGCGCACGTGCAGCTCGTAGATGACCGAGTCGGACCACGGCGTCTTCGGCCGGACGTCGTCCGCCCAGTCGTCGTCATCGTGGACCACCACGCCCTTGGGCACGTACGGCGCCGAGTCCCGGTCGTCGCGCACCGTGTCCGCGATGTACTGCTGCGGCCAGTCCCGGACGTGCCCGTACACCTCCGGCGGCAGCACGCCGTAATCGTTTCCCCCGGCGCCGTCGACGGCCCGCGCGTACGGGTCCAGCAGCAGCTTCGCCGGATTGAACCGCGCCCCCGTCCAGGGGTCCCAGCGGCCGTGCACCCGGAAGCCGTACCGCTGCCCGGGCCGCACACCCGGCAGGAAGCCGTGCCAGATCTCGTGCGTCAGCTCGGTCAGCGCGCACCGGGTCTCGGCCCCGTCCGCGTCGAACAGGCAGACCTCCACGGCCTCCGCGCCCTGTGCCCACAGCGCGAAGTTGGTGCCCGCCGTCCCGTCCGGCCCGGCCCTGAACCTCGCCCCCAGCGGGTGCGAGGACCCCGGCCACACCGGGGGCCCCTCGGGCGGTGCGGCCCGCCGCACCGGCTCCCGGCCCTGCGCGACAACGCCCGGGCCCCCGACTTCCCCCATGGCGGCGGCATCCACCGCCTCGTGCTCGGCTGCGCTCGACAATGCCCGCCTCCACGGCTCTGGGTACCGGCGGGGGCAGGGCTGTGCGGCCCGGGCGTCCCGGCCCGGTCCCGCCCCCGTCTGGTCCTTCTCACTGTTCTGCCCGGACAGTTCCCCCCGGAACGTGGCCCGCGGCCTCGTTTCCCCCGGGGGGCCCGGTCGTTGGAGGGGTCGTGAGATTTGTGACGAGGCGGGCAGGGGCGGGTTGGGCCGCCGTGGCGGCATGGGCGTGCCTGCTGGGCGGCCTGGCCGGATGCACCGGGGACGGCCGCTCACCGGTCGAGATCCAGCTGCCCGGCAAACCCCGGGCGCCCGAGGAGGCCATCCGGATCACTCCCGAGGACAACGCCAAGGGGGTACCGGCCGACGGCCCGCTGACCGTCCGCGTGCCCGAGGGGCGTCTGGAGCGGGTCGTGGTCACCAAGGTGGAGGACGCCCAGCAGGAGCGCGTCCCCGGCAGCATCGCCCCCGACGGACTGAGCTGGAGCCCCGACCCGAAGGCCGGGAAGCTCGCCCTCGCGGCCAAGTACACCGTCGACGCGGTCGCCCGCGACGGCCACGACCGCCGCCAGGCCCGGCACACCACGTTCACCACCTTCGTGCCGGGGGAGCGGTTCATCGGCTACTTCAAGCCCGAGAACCGCTCCACCGTCGGCGTCGGCATGATCGTCTCGTTCAACTTCAGCCGCCCCATCGAGAACCGGGCCGAAGTGGAGCGGGCCATCACCGTCACCGCCGACCCGGCCGTGGAGGTCTCCGGCCACTGGTTCGGCCGCAACCGCCTCGACTTCCGGCCCAAGCAGTACTGGGAGCCGGGCACCGAGGTCTCCGTCAGGATGCGGCTGCGCGACGTCCAGGGCGCCCCCGGCGCGTACGGCATCCAGGACAAGACCGTCCGGTTCACCGTCGGCCGCTCCCAGGTCTCCACCGTGGACGCGGCCGCGCACACCATGGAAGTACGGCGCGACGGGCAGCTCCTGTCCACCGTCCCGATCACCGCCGGCGCGCCCGAGAACACCACCTACAACGGGAAGATGGTGGTGATGGAGATGTTCGACGTCACCCGCATGAACGGCCAGACCGTCGGCTTCGGCGGCGAGTACGACATCCCCGACGTCCCGCACGCGATGCGGCTGACCACCTCCGGGACCTTCCTCCACGGCAACTACTGGGCCAGCCCCGACACCTTCGGCTCCACCAACGTCAGCCACGGCTGCGTCGGCCTCCGCGACGACAAGGGCGGCGGCTCGGACACCCCCGCCGGCTGGTTCTTCGACCGGACCCTGGTCGGGGACGTGGTGGAGGTCGTCAACTCGACGGACAAGACGGTGGCCCCGAACAACGGCCTCGGCGGCTGGAACATGTCCTGGGCCGACTGGGTGGCCGGCTCCGCCATCGCCTGACCGGGGCACTCCGCGCACCGGCCGGGCCGGGCCCGGCCGCGGCCCGCACGGCGGGTCCGTCCGATCGGAATGCCGTGGCGGGCACGTGTCCCCGCGCGCCCCGGCCGCTTCCCGCGTCCAGCCTGTCAGGGCACCCGGAGCAGGCGGCGCAGACAGGGCGTCAGGGCAGCAAGGAACCGGTCCCTCGGGCTCGCGAACGGAGCCGTCCCCGGCGTCGGCGGTGCCCGCCGGCGCCGTCGCGGCCGCCCGCCCGGACGGCCGGAAGCCGCGGCCGGCCACCGGCACGGTCGACGTCCGCAGGGTCGACCCCGAGGGCGCCTCCCTCTCCGGCGCCACCTTCCGGCCGTGGCGGGAGGCGAACGGCGTCGAAGGCCTCCGGGCGGACGGCACCGTCCGCGACGAGCTCGTCAGGGGCTCCTGCGTGACCGGCGCCGACGCCCCGGGAGACGGACGGCACGGCGGGCCTGCAGACCGAGGGACGGGCCCGGGGGCACGGGAACGATGCCCCGGCCCGGACCTCGCGGGGGGTGGAGCGGCCCCTCCGGCCACCCCGCCCCGCCGTACGGCACGTCTTGGGACGGAACGGTGACATGACCGTTTCTCTTCGTGATATCTCCATGTGATTTCCTGTCGGCATGCGCGCGACCGTCCGCGCGCGGGGGACATGGGGAGAAGAAGAGTGAACCTGCAGCCGATACGCGGCCGCGCCCGCCGTACCGGCCTGCCGGCCCTCCTGCTGGGAGCGGCACTGCTGTTCACCAGCGCGTGCAGCGGCGGCGGGTCGGGCGGCGGGTCGGGGGCCGGCAACGGCGGCGCCGCCGGGGGAGCCAAGGCCGGCAACGAGGCGTCGAAGGCCGTCGTCAGCGTCAAGCCGGACGACGGCTCCAAAGAAGTCGAGACCAGCGGCGTGCTGAAGATAACGAGCACGGGCGGCAAGCTCACGACGGTGACGGTCGCCGACACCAAGGGCAATGCGGTGGAGGGCAAGCTCGCCGCCGACGGGACGAGCTGGGAGCCGGCGCGCCACCTGGCGTCGGCCACCGAGTACAAGGTGCACGCCGTCGCCAAGGACGAGGCGGGCCGGGAGTCCGCCAAGGACACCACCTTCACCACCCTCACCCCGAAGAACACCTTCGTCGGCCACTACACGCCGGAGGACGGCCAGACCGTCGGCGTGGGCATGCCGGTGTCGTTCAACTTCACCCGCGGCATCACCAACCCCGAGGCCGTCGAGAAGGCCATCACGGTCACGGCCGAGCCGTCGGTCCCGATCGAGGGCCACTGGTTCGGCAACGACCGCCTCGACTTCCGCCCGGAGAAGTACTGGGCCGCGGGCACCAAGGTCACCGTGAAGATCGCGCTCGACGGTGTCGAGGGCCGCCCCGGCGTCTACGGCAAGCAGACCCGTACGGTCACGTTCACCATCGGCCGCTCGCAGGTCTCCACGGTCGACGCGAGCGAGCACACCATGCAGGTCGTCCGCGACGGCCAGGTCATCAAGAACATTCCGATCACCGCGGGCGCCCCCGCGACGACCACCTACAACGGGCAGATGGTCATCAGCGAGAAGTACAAGGTGACCCGTATGAACGGCGCCACCGTGGGCTTCGGCGGCGAGTACGACATCTCCGACGTCCCGCACGCGATGCGCCTGTCGAACTCGGGCACCTTCGTCCACGGCAACTACTGGGCCCCGTCGAGCACCTTCGGCTCGGAGAACGTCAGCCACGGCTGCATCGGCCTGAAGGACGTCCGCGGCGCCGGCGACGGCAACCAGCCCGCCGCATGGTTCTTCAACGAGTCGCTGATCGGCGACGTGGTCGTGGTGAAGAACTCGAAGGACAAGCAGATCGCCCCGGACAACGGCCTCAACGGCTGGAACATGGACTGGGCGGAGTGGATCAAGTAGTCCCCGCCGCCGCGTAGTCGGCGCGGCCCCGAAGCGGCCCGGTGCTGTGACCCACAGCACCGGGCCGCTTCTGTTAACCGGTGTTAACCGGGGCTAACCTTCCCCGTATGACCCTCTCTCTCGAAGTCTCCGAAGGCGTCGGCACCATCCGCCTGGACCGGCCGCCCATGAACGCCCTGGACATCGCCACCCAGGACCGGCTGCGCGAGCTGGCGGTGGAGGCCACCGACCGGTCCGACGTCCGCGCCGTCATCATCTACGGCGGCGAGAAGGTGTTCGCCGCCGGCGCGGACATCAAGGAGATGCAGACGATGGACCACGCGGCGATGGTCGCCCGGTCCCGCGCGCTGCAGGACGCCTTCACCGCCGTGGCCCGGATCCCCAAGCCGGTCGTCGCGGCCGTCACCGGATACGCCCTGGGCGGCGGCTGCGAGCTGGCCCTGTGCGCCGACTACCGCATCGCCGCCGACAACGCGAAGCTCGGCCAGCCCGAGATCCTGCTCGGTCTGATCCCGGGTGCCGGCGGCACCCAGCGGTTGTCCCGGCTCATCGGCCCCTCCAAGGCCAAGGACCTCATCTTCACCGGCCGCATGGTCAAGGCCGACGAGGCGCTCGCCCTCGGCCTCGTGGACCGCGTCGTGCCCGCCGCCGAGGTGTACGAGCAGGCGCACGCCTGGGCCGCGAAGCTCGCGCAGGGCCCGGCCATCGCGCTGCGTGCCGCCAAGGAGTGCGTGGACGCGGGTCTGGAGGCGGACATCGACACGGGCCTGACCATCGAACGCAACTGGTTCGCGGGCCTGTTCGCCACCGAGGACCGCGAGCGGGGCATGCGCAGCTTCGTCGAGGAGGGCCCGGGCAAGGCCAAGTTCCTCTGAGGCGCGTCCGGTTCTCGCCGGTCCTCCGTGGGGGTGCATTAGCCCCGCCTTAAAGCAGGCTTAAGGAGGGCCGGCGATCCACTCCGGGTTGCCGCCGCCGCGCGGTGCGTCACCGCAGATCAGGGTGGTCGTGTCGGTGTCGGATTGCCCAACGCATATGCCGGAGCGGCGTGTTGGCGGCAGACGCCGCAGGGGGTGTTTTCCCGCGGAAGGGCCCGGACGGGCGCGTCGGCCGTCCATGATGGGTTCATGGCGGGCCTGGAGGGTGTGGAACAGCCGCGGCAGCGCAGCAGCGCTTCCGCTGCACGGCCGACGGCGGCTCTGGAGGACGAACAGGGCCTCAGGGCTCTGGAGTTGTACGGGAATCCGGCCGAGGTGGAGGTGACGCTGCCCTCCATGCCGGAGTCGGCCGGTACGGCCCGCCGGCTCACCCAGTACGTGGTGATCCGCTTCTGGGGGTTCTCGCCGCAGGTGTCCGAGCACACCGTCCTGCTCGTTTCCGAACTCGTCGGGAACGCGGTGCGGCACACCGGCGCCCGCTCCTTCGGCTTACGGATGCAACGGCGGCGCGGCTGGATCCGGGTCGAGGTGCGCGACCCCTCGCGCGGGCTGCCCTGCCTGATGCCGGTCCACGAGCTGGACACCACCGGCCGGGGCCTCTTCCTCGTCGACAAGCTCTCCGACCGCTGGGGTGCCGACCTGCTGCCGCGCGGCAAGGTCACCTGGTTCGAGATGCGGGTGGCCGACCGCTGAGCGGGTCCGCGAACGCCTGAAGCCCCCGTTCGCCGTAGTGCGGCGCCTGGGGGCTCCATGGGTACGCCGAGGATCGAAGGGGGTGTGATCCTCGGCGAGGCGACTTCGCTCGGGTCAATGGGGAAGCCGTGCCTCCGACTATGGCAGATGGGGGACCGAATGCCAAAACCCCCAACTTGGACATAAGTGAGCAAATCCCAAGAGTCTGCATTTAAATCACAGGTGAGGTCGGCCACCCACCTCGCAATTGGTGAATAGGTATCCACCGCTCCGTGTGATTCCTTGATCCCAGGGTGGATGGACCGCCGTATGGGTTCACTTCGGTCGGGGCCCCGAAATGGGTCAATCGTTATATTCCGGGAGATTCCCCTCTTAAATGGGCGGGTGCCCTGCTACCCGGACCGCCGATCCGCCCTCCGCGCCGGCACGGCGGCCGCCACCGCCGCCCTCGCCACCGCGTGCGGAGCCGCGGCGGGCGGCCCGGCCCCCGCACCGCGGACGCCGAAGGCCGAGCCCGCACCGGCCGTCCC
>NZ_JACBGN010000012.1 GCF_013401435.1 Streptomyces sp. BR123 | reverse complement strand
CCACCCACCCCCACCCGCACCTAACCAAGGAAGGACAGTCCCGTGAGCAGCGACTACCGCCCCTGGGAAGAACGCGAAGCCGACCTGCGGCGCCGGGAAGCGCTCGACGCCCCGAAGATCGCCGCCGCGAAAGCCAGGGCGGCCGAGATCGAAAGGGAGTCCCGCAAGGCTGAGGAAGCCGACGAGGAGGAGCGGGTACAGAGGGCCGAAACCAAGGCCGCGGACGCCGCAGCGAAGCTGGCCACCGAGCAGGCGGAGCGCCGCCGCAAGGAGGCTGGCCGGAAGCTCGACACCAAGGCCGCTTCCGCAGTGAAGAAGTTCGCGATCATCTGCTTCCTCGTGGCACTGCCGCTGCAGCTTCGCGCCTTCTGGGACCCCACCCGGCCGTGGAACATCGCCATCCCGATCATGCTGGAGTCGGCCGCCTGGGTCGCCCTGCGGCTGGCCGAGGCCGCCATCGCCAACCGCCGACTGGTCTGGCCCTACCTCGTCGCGACCGCAGTCTTCTCATCGATCGCCGCGGGCATCAACATCGCCGATGGCGCCCTGCACCCTGAGATCGGACTCGTCTTCGGCCTCGGCGGTGGCGTCGCGTCACTGTCCGGCCCCGGCATGTGGATGATCCACAAGTTCGGTGCCCGCGCCAAGGACGCCAAGGCGACCCGCTCTGAGCGGAAGCTGGCCGAGCAGCAGGCCAAGCAGGCTGAGGCCGAGCTGGATGCCGCACGCGTTCAGGCTGATGCCCTCGTCGAGGCCAAGCGCGTCGAGGCCGACGGTCGGCAGAAGATCGAGGCGGACAAGCGTGCCGCTCACGAGGCGAAGGTGGCCGCCGACAAGGCAGCCGCTGACGCCGCCCTCATGGCCCAGGACGAGCAGCGCAAGTCCCTGTATCCCGGGGCTTGGGAGCAGTACGAGCTGATCCTCGCCGCCAACCCTCTCGGCTCGATCAGCCGCGACCGCGCATGGGACGAGGCGCGCCGAGCCGACGCCCACCCCGACGTGTGGCGGCGATACCAGATCCTGACCCTGAACGCGCCCGCCAACACCAAGAGCTCCGACCTGTGGGCCGAGGCATGGGTGTCGGAGAAGGGCCTCCCGCTCGGGCACACGATCGAAGGCCTCGCCACGAAGCTGGCCGCCCGCGAGTACGTCGACCAGACCGTCGCCGAGCACCTTGGGGCAGCCGAACACCTCGCTGTCGAGGAGCTCCTCGAGAGCCTCTTCGGACCCGGCGGAGACGGTGGCGCCAGCCCTGCGAAGGGTCGCCCCAAGAAGCCTTCTGGTGGCCCCGCTCAGGACCTCGGAGCCCAAGTGGGTATTGGGAAGGGTCCAGATTCGACCCCGGTCCGCAAGGACCTCACCGAGCCCCTTTCCGAGGCTGACCTGAAAGCCGCGCGAGAGCTGCGTGATGCAGACCCGGACGGGTTCTCCACGCCCGCCGTGGCCGATCTCCTCGGCCGCTCGCGGGGCTACGCCAAGCGCATCCGCGACGCCATCAACAACCCGAAGGGGGAGCAGTGAGCACCGCCGCCCCGCACCCGCACCTGTCGCTCGTTAAGGGCGACCCGGCCCCCGCGGTCGAGGCCCTCGAGGGAACCGTCGTCCCCGTCGGGCAGCCCCCGCTGTGGGCCCGCTCCCAGGCCGGCCTTACCCGGCTCGCCGACCGCGTGGTCGACAGCCGGGGCGGCTTCCCGACCGTGGTCCGCGGCTACCGGCGTCTCGGCTCTCAGTGGGTCGCCGGCTACCACGACGGCTGGCCGCACATGATTCGCACCGTCTCGGACGCCCTCGCCGCGACGCAGGACCATGCCGAGCAGGACCGCCTCCGCGCCAAGCTCGAACAGCGCCGCGGGGACTACCTCCGACACCGGCTCATCTACAGCGGGGTCACCGCCGGGATCGGCGTCGTCGGTACCACCGGGCTTGCCGTCGGTACCCTCACCGGCGGGCTGCTCGTCGACGTCGCCGTGCTCGCCGCCGGCTGGTGGTACGGGGTGCGCCGGGGGCGTACCGAGACCTTGGCCCCGGGACTGCACGCGGCGACCGAGGCCATCCAGCTCGCTGCGCCGACCGCCGCGGGCGTCACGGCGCAGGGCGTCACCATGGATCAGATTCCCGCCGACGCCGCGCCGTTCCCCGTCCGCCAGGCCCAGACTCCCGAGCAGCTCGCCGTCTGTGTCCTCGCCGCCATGCGCAGGGAGAACATCCCGGTCGTCGAGGTGTTCGGCATCAGCTTCCACGTCTGGGGCTGGGAGTGCACCGTCCGTGTCGGTGAGGGCACACCCGAAGCCATCATCACCAAGGCCGGCGGGCTCGAGACCAGCTTCGACCTCGGCACCAACCGGCTCCGGATCCAGCCCCTCAAGGAGCGCCGCGCCTGCGCCACGCTCCGCCTCATCGAGTCCGACCCGTTCGCCAGCGCGCCACCGCCGCCCTACCGGGCGCCCAAGTCGATCAGCATCACCGACCGGTCCCGGCTCGGCACTTCCATCGGCGGCGACCCGCTGGAGATCAGCCTCGCCGGCGTGATGGGCCTCATCGTGGCGGCATCCGGCGGCGGCAAGACCGGCATCCTGCAGTCCCTCGGCGAGGTCACCACCGCCTGCTACGACAACATCACCATCGACCTGGACCCCTTCGGGGACGGCTTGGAGGACCTCTACGACGGAGTACGCCTGACCGCCCGCACCACCGAGCAGATCGAAGCCGTCCTCGCGTTCCTCCTCGTCCTCGCCAAGGGCCGCGCCCGACTCCGGCGCAAGCTGGGCATGGGCAACAAGTGGCGGCCCAGCGCCGAGCACCCTGCGATCACGGTCATCTTCGACGAGTTCCCCAAGGCGTCCGAACTCGCCCAGCTGCTCGCCTTTGAGCTGCTGCTCGTCGGCCGCAAAGAGTGCATCGAAGTGGAGCTCGCATCCCAGGGCGGGACGACCGACTACCTTGGGAAGAACATCGCCCAGATGATCGCCCTCCGCATGGTCGGCCCCTGCAAGCGGGTCGACACGAACGCTGTGTTCGGCGACCGCGCTGCGGCCGAAGGCTGGCTGCCGCACCGGCTGGACCCCGCCACCGACACCGACCCGAAGGACGCCGGCCACGTCTTCGCGCAGGGCGTGCCCGGCCTGGCCAACCAGGCACTTGAGTACGCGGTGCACCACTTCGACGCCGCGACCCTGCGCAAGCTGGGAGCCGAGCGGCTGGAGGCCGGGCTGGTCGAGCTGGACCAGCAGTCCATCGACGCCATGGCCGAGGTGGACCTCCCGGAGATCCCTGACTTCCCGAAGCTGCTGTCGTGGCCGGCACTGCTCCGCCTCTGCGGGGCGCGGCCGCCGGCCGGGCAGGCGGCAGGGCACTCGGTGGTCGAGGAGGCGCTGGCCGCCATGGACTCCGCCGGTGTGGAGCGCATGCGCACCGAGACACTCGCGGACGCGCTCGGCCTGACGGTGGACGAGCTGAAGGCCAAGCTGCGGGCTGCGGGCGTCCCCGAGCCCAGCGGGATCGGCCCGACCGACGGCCTGCAGAACCCCCGTGGCTACAAGCGTGAGACCCTCAGCCGCGCCTGATATGCGTAGATCGCACCCCTGATCGGGCTCTGCTCGGCCTGCTCCATCGCAGGTCAGAGCCCGCTCAGGCTCTGCTCGCCCACTGCTCGCGCCCACCGCCGAGCAAGCCCCGAGCAGGCAGCGAGCAGCCCCTGACCTGCACCGGAGCAGACCGAGCACGCCCTCGATCAGAGAACAAACCCGGATCAATCACCCAAGGAGATGACCATGGCCAAGACTTGGACCACCCGCCGCCGCGGCGACGAGCGCGACTTCCTCCGTTCCCTCCGCAAGGGCATGACCGTCTACGTGATCAACGAGCCGGCCCACATCGTCCCCGGCGTCTACCGGCCCCGGACCTACAGCTCCCACACCGTCACCGGTAAAAACTGGATCACCGGAGGCTGGGAGATCGGCAACAACAACAGCGCCGCCGGCTTCCTGCGGTTCTGGGGCACCGTCTACGACCAGCCGCCGGCCGGGTTCGACCACATCTCCTACGACGAGGGCGACGTCCGCTACGACGGCTACGGCCTCCACCCCGAGAAAGCCTTCGACCGCAAGCTCGACGCCGCAGAGCTCGACTACCTGGACGTCGAAGCCAGGTACGCCTCCGAGCGTCGCGCCCTCGACAAGAAGGCAGGCCGCCGTGGCCACCACTGACACCGCCTGCCGTCGCCGTGCGACAGCGCCCGCCCTCACGCTCGACGAACGCCTCACCCTCTCCGGCCTGGCCATGGACGCCCGGTTCGACACCGCGTCCGCCGACCACGCGATTCGTACCGCCCACATCGCCGTCGAGGCGCCTGAGATCCTCACCGGCCCCACGCCAGCCAGCCGACCGACCACGGTCGAGGAGGTGCTGCAGGAGGCCGCCCGCCTGATCCGCGCGCACGGTTGGATCACCCGCTACGTCGGCCGCCCGGACACCGGCTACTGCCTCATCGGCGCCATCCGAGCAGCGGCCGGCGGCAACCGGCGACTGGAGGATGCGGCCGAGGCGCTCATGCTCGACCGGATCCGCGCCAAGCAGCCCGACATCGTGTCCGTCGGCGCCTGGAACGACGCCCAATCCGGACCGGCGCCCGTGCTGCGGATGCTCGATCAGGCCACTCGACACACCGACCGATCCTGACTCCGACGCGGCGCCTGGCAATCCACCATCCCGCCGCCTCACCCGCAATAGACTGAACCAGCCGCCACGGAAGGATGAGACCCATGCGCCCCGCCCGGTTCCACCAGTTCGCGATCGACACGCTGCCCAAAGCCCCAGACGTGCAGGCTGTCGAAGACGGCGCCGAGGCCGGCCGCCCCTACAGCCTCCACGTCACGTTCACCAACGGCTCCCAGGTGTGGGTCGGCATCACAGGCGCCCTCGCTCCCGGCGAGAAGCACACGACCGACGAGCAGCCCGTCCACGCCGACGCCCCGGCCGAGGTGCCTTACCCGCCGCTGTTCAACGGCGGCAACGTAACCCCCGTCTCAGCCGCGGCCTACCTGGCCGCTGCCGTCGCCAACACCGGCAACACCGAGATCCTCACCGCCGAGCCCTACAGCGACGACGCGCAGAACCCCGGGTTCGGTGTCACTTTCCACAACGGCGCAAAGGCTTTCTGCCTGTTCACCCACACCGGCCGCGCAGGCCAGACCCGCGGAAGCCGGGCCTACGACCTCCAAGGCGCGTTCTAGCCCTAGTCGCCGCCGGGCATCGGCAGGACACTCCCCTCGCCAACGCGAGCAAGGAGGCAGTATGCCCTGTGTCCCCAGCAATCGCTTCGACCCCGGCCAGTGCAACGGAGGCTGCCCGGTGTGCGGCGCCATCGTCGGCGCCGAACCCGGCCAACCGGCCGCCATGCACCAGCGCGCGGGCAGCCTGGAAACCTGCCCCGGCAGCGGCATGCCAGCCGTCTGACCGCCCTACTCGCGGCCCCGGCCTTCCTCGGCCGGGGCCGCCGGCATGTGCACGGCCCGCGCGATCCACCGGTCCCCGGACAGCAGCACCGGCGGCTGCGTCACCACCAGCCGCACACCGAGGCCGGCGAGCAGTGCCAGGCCCCTCCGCGCACTCGCGCTCCGTGTCGCCCATGACGCCAAATCGGACCCCCATAGCGGCATTCTGCCGGGGCGACCTCGACCACGGGCCCCCCATCACTCGGCTGGCTGAATCCGGCGTTCCTTGACGACCTGATCATGTGTATGTCACAGTGCGTCCAGCGAGATACTCGTGTGTCCGCTTCCTCTCAAGCCCCCGCCTCGCCGGGGGCTTTGTCATTCCCGGAGGTGGCCATGGACGTGCGGGAGTTCTACATCGACGACCTCGTCTACGAGCACGAAGCCGTCGAGGCAAGCGGCGTTCCAGGCCAGGTGATCCGGCAGTGGGCCAGCCGTGGCCGTATCCACCGCTTTGAGGGTGACGGTCGGTACAGCGGACACGGGCACGAGTACAAGACCATGTACGCGCTCCCCGAGATCATGGAACGGGCCAGGCGGTACAAGCCGCGACCGAGGCAAGTAGCTGCCTGACCGCTGAGGGGAGGCCGCGATGCCGTTCCCTGCCGGAGCCAAAACGATCACAGTCACTGGCGCGTTCCCCTCGCCGGTCGGCGGCGGCGCCCGCGGCGGCCGGGTGGTCTTCACCCCGACCGCGGTTCTCGTCGACTCCACCCAGCACGCCATTTACAGCGGCGGCGGGCCGGCAGCCATCACCAACGGGGCGATGAGCATCGTCCTGCTGTGCACCGACGACGCGGACGTCCAGCCGGCCGGGTGGCGGTGGCGGGTCGACGAACAGCCGACGAGCGGGCAGCGGCGCACGTACTACATCGACCTGCCGTCCACGCTGGGGTCCACCATCAGCCTGGACGTGCTCGCCCCGGTCTCGGCCCCGGACGGCGGGGCGGGCGGCGGGGCGGTTGGCCCGCAGGGACCTCCCGGCCCCCAAGGTCCGGCCGGCCCCACGGGACCTACGGGCGCCCAGGGACCGCAGGGCGACACCGGTCCGCAAGGACCCGCGGGCGCTACCGGCGCCACAGGGGCAACTGGGGCCCAGGGCCCGGCCGGAGCGCAGGGACTGCAGGGCCCGGCCGGAGCAGACGGCGCCCCGCCCCGCACTGCCGAGCTGCGAATCTCCGACGGTGCGGTGCAGGACCTGGCTGCCGCCGCCTCCTGGACCATCGCAGCCACCAGCGTCGGCACACAACTCAAGTGCAGCATTGCCGCCGAGCCGGGCGACCGGATCCGTGTCGACCTCGGCATGCTGTACTCAGGCACGCGTTACCTCGACCTGGCGCTGCTCGACTCTGCTGGCGCGATCGCCCAGTACGGGGGATCCGGTACGGGCACTCCCCTCGCCGAGGGGACGCCCGAGTTCTACCCGAGCACCAGCTTCGGCAAGGCGACGAGCGGCGGCATGTTCACCGTGGCCGCCAGCCACCTCGCCAGCGGCCAAGCCACCATCGCCCTGGTCAATCAGGGCACGGGTGCAGGTCGCGTCTACGCCTACTCCGGCTACCCGTGGCGCATGACGCTCACCAACCTGGGCCCGGCGCCCGCCCCGAGCGGAATCAGCGTCGCCCAGACCAGCACGCCGGTGACTGGATACGTCAAGTACGCACCGGCTGGTGTGGCCCTGTCCGGCTCCGACGTCACCGGCCCGTTCAGCTACCTCGGCGCCGGCGGATTCCAGATCGGCGTCGGTACCCCGGACTCGACCTACGTGCTGCCGACGACTCGCTACCCGAACACCCGCGGCACGTTGAGCAGCTCGCAGAGCATCTGGTCGGTTGAGTTCGGCACGGACGCTACCGCCTTCCAGCTGCGGTTCAATTACCAGACTGGCGGCTCGTACCGGATCTCGATCGACGGCCGCCGGATGACGGACCTGATGCAGTCGGTCGGTGGCACCACTCCGGGCTCCACGCACCTGATGACGGTCAGCCTCGGGCCTGCTCAGCCGAGGGTGATCCGCCTGGACTTCGCTGTCGTTCCGTTCGGCGGGGTGTACCTGCCGCCTGGAGCAACGATGTGGAAACCACCGACGCCGAGCAGCCGGATCATGGTGCTGGGCGACAGCATCCCCGGCGGCAGCAGCATGAACTCAGGCGGCGGAGCCGGCACGTGGTTCCCACGGGCCGCGCGGCTCCTGGGGTACTCCGATGCCTGGAACGAGGCGCTCGGCAGTACCGGGTACATCACGGCCGGCAGCACGGCGACGCTCGGCACGCGGGCGCCCATCGACGTCATCCCGAACAGCCCCGACGTGCTGATCATCTCGGCTGGGTACAACGACAACGCGGGCAGCCAGCCCGCGATCTCGTCGGCTGCCGCCAGCCTGTACAGCGCAGTCAAGACTGGCCTGCCCAACGCACGGATCTACGTCATCGGCTGCTGGTCACCCAGCGGATCCCCGGCGTCCTCGATCACCAACACGGACACGACACTCAGGACCGCGGCAGCAGCGGCCAACCTGCCGTTCATCTCACCCATCACCGGCAGGATCTACGACAGCACGGGCGCGCTCATCGCAACGCACGGGCCGTGGATCACTGGGACCGGGCGCGTTGGCGCCACCACGGGCAGCGGAAACGCGGACACATACATCGGCACGGATGCGACCCACCCCACGGATGTGGGTCACACCTACCTGGCCAGCCGTGTAGTCGCGGCGATCCAGGAGCTGACGGCCTAGCTGTCGTCGCGCTTCCGCCACGGCCGATCACCGGGACGCAGCAGAGTCTCCGGCGGCTCACCGCTAGCCCGACGCTGACCCGCGGTGGACACACCCACGAACAGGATCATGAGGGCGCCCACGACGGACAGCGGCCACCCAACGAAGAAGCCCACGATCAACAGCAGCAGGCCCACGGCCAGCAGTCCTCTTGCCCAGTCAGGGCCCTGGTGCTCAGCCATCTCGGCTCCCTCCATCGAGGGCCCTCACGGTACGCGGACGGAGGCGGCGGCGATGGCCAGACGATCAGGTTGGCGGGTGTGCACCGTCCCGGGCTGCGGTGAGTACACCGAGGGCGGGCGCTGCACAGAGCATCGGCGGCTCGCCGAAGCCAAGCGCGGTAGCGCACGGCAGCGCGGCTACGGGCGCCAGCACGAGCAGCGGTTCAGGCCCGGCGTGCTAACACGAGATCGAGTCTGCGTCATCTGCCGGTCATCGCCAGCCAAACATGCAGATCACCATCCACTGAGCAGGCGTGAACTCGTAATTCAAGGTCTCGACCCTGATGATCCAAAGTATGGTCGCGGCCTTTGCGGCCCTTGCCATTCGCGCGAGACGGCCAACTCGCCTAATCAACAAGGTGGTTGGAACCGCAGATAGGCCCTTGACCTGAGATAATTGCAGCAAGAACCCCGGCGACGGCAGCAACCGCCCCGGGGCATGGCCGACTGTGTAGGAGTCGACTTGGACAAGCGTACTTGCACCGTGGATGGGTGCGACCTTCCGTGCCGAGCGCGCGGATACTGCAACCGGCACTATCTGCGCTTCAGGCGGTTTGGTGATCCGCTGTATGCAGCACAGCGTCCCGGCGTGGCGGAATGTTCAATACAGGACTGTGGGCGCGATGCCAAAGTCAAGGGCTGGTGCTGGACTCACTACGGGCGCTGGCGTAGGACAGGTGACCCGCTGAAGGTCATCGAGCTCCAGCCGCGCCCCTCGCAGCCTTGCGACGTGAGTACATGCCCGCAGCTTGCTCGGGCCAAGGGCTTGTGCAATACGCACTACAGCAGGCTCGTTCGAACTGGCACTGCGGAGGAGCGCGGTGGTCGTAGAGAGTGCTCCGTTGGGGAATGCCCCAGGATTCACAGGGCCCGCGGATACTGCGCCATGCACCTGCAGCGGGTCTACAAGTACGGGGAGCCGGGTCCCGCATTCCCTCTGGCAGCCGATGGGCTACCGCGCCGAGGAAACAACGGCTACGTCCTCCTGACCATCGAAGGACGGCGGGTTGCCGAGCATCGACTGGTGATGGAGCGTGCACTGGGGCGACGGCTCAGGGCCGACGAGAACGTCCACCACGTCAACGGCAACAAGGGTGACAACAGGATCGAGAACTTGGAGCTGTGGTCCACCTGGCAGCCGTCAGGTCAGCGGGTCACAGACAAGGTCCGGTGGGCTGAAGAACTTCTCCGGCAGTACGCACCTGAGCTCTTGCATAGCCAACCCATAAGCGCCCGCAGCTAGCTACTGCGGGAAGGAAGCCCCGAGTCTCCTGGCTCGGGGCTTCCGCGTACCCAGGAGACGAACATGACCGAACGCCGAGCCCGTCCACCGGTGGAGCAGGGAGCGACGGCGCAGAGCGTGGCAGCCAACGTGCGTCGGCTTCGCGAGTGCCGTGGGCTATCCGTGTATCGCCTCGCGAGCCTGCTGCTCGTCGGAGGCCGGCCTATCGCCCCGAGCGCCATCGCGAAGGTGGAGCGTGGAGAGCGGCAGGTGACGGTGGATGAGCTGACGGCACTCGCCGCAGCCTTGGATGTGTCGCCTTCCGCTCTCCTGCTTCCTTCGACCGATGAACCGACTGTCGACGTGTGCATCACTGGAGTTGGGCCTGTGCCTGCCTCGGAAGCGTGGGACTGGATGGATGGTCGCCGCCGACTCGACAGGCCCTGCCCTGACCTTCGCACCGCAGCCGTGGAGTACGCCCTGTACTCGCGGCCGCCGATCCGCCGGGCGGAGACGCTGGCGACCCACAGCAGCGAGACGGCACAGCACCAGCCAGGAGGATGGCACGCATGAGCGGCGGACGGTACAAGAAGAAGCCCGTTGAGATCACCGCTGTCCGGTGGACAGAGGACGAGCCGATGCGCACGCTCATCGACTTCACCAACGGGCTCGTCCAGCTCAACGATGTGGACCAGGTGTTCCGGGTATACGACCGGCTGCACGACACATGGGTTGCTTTCGAGTACGGCGACTGGATCATCAGGGGAATCCAGGGCGAGTACTACCCGTGCAAGGCAGACGTGTTCGAGGCCACCTACACCCGCACGTCTGAGCCCGATGCCAACCCCAGCGAAGGTGCGCGGTGACAGCTGACGAGGCGATCACCCACGCGGCCCGGCTGCTGGCCCAGGCGGAGCTGGAGATCACCAACCTCCCGTTGATGGAGAGGCTGGACGAGCTGGCCAGCTCGTGGCTGTCCATCGCGGCAATCATGGTGGAGCGAGAGCGGACCTAGATCATCACCAATGATCGTCACTCACCGTCATGATCACCCTGGGGGGATCCCCATGATCATCCGGGCTAGGGACCGCCGGGGAGGTGCCTCGCGGTATGTACGGGCCACCGGACTAGAACGATCTTGCAGAGATGGCTCTGTGTAACCGCCGGCGGGTGCAACGCCCGCCGGCCCGATGCCGCAACGGCATGACAGAGGTGATCACCATGTCAGGTAACGGCCCCTTGCCCAAGGACCCGTCTCAGCGGCGCCGGCGCAATGCCGACCCGACCGCAACGACGGTGCTGCCGGCCAACGGCCCCGACACCCCAACCCCGGATCTTCCGGGCGAGCACTACGACTTGCGCACCGTCGCTTGGTACGAGACCTGGCGGAGGAGCCCTCAGGCGGCCACGTTCCTCCCGACCGACTGGCAGCGGCTGCACATGCTTGCTGAGCTAGTCCAGCAGTACTGGGAGGAGCCGAGGAAGGAGTTGCTGGCCGAGGTCCGCTTGAACGAGGCTTCGCTGGGCGGCACTGCCGCAGACCGGATGCGGCTTCGCTGGACAGTTGCCGAGCCGGAAGAGCCTGTCGCTAGGCGCACTACCTCGCGCTCGCGGGCAGCGTCATCGCGGCGGGACCGGGTTCTGAAGGTTGTCGATGGCCCGGCGGAAGGCTGATTCGGACAGGTTCGTCTCGCTCGGCTTCACGGCGATCGACTGGATTGAGAACTACCTCTGCCACGGGCCTGGGGACGTGCAGGGCGACGACCTGGTCATCGACGATGAGATGGCCGCGTTCATCGTCAAGGCGTATCGGCTCGACCCGGCTACGGGGCGCCGCATGGTGAACCGGGCGTTTTTGTCTCGACCGAAGGGCCGGGCAAAGAGTGAGCTGGCGGGTGCGCTGGTGTGCTTCGAGGCTCTAGGGCCTTGCCGGTTCGACGGCTGGGACGCTCAAGGCGATCCCGTTGGCCGGCCCCAGGTGTACCCGTTCATCCGGTGCCTTGCGACGGAGGAGAACCAGTCGGGCAACACCTACGACAACGTCACGGTGATGCTGGAGCATCTGGTTGAGCACACGGGGGACGAGTTCCCCGGCATTGACCTGGGCCGGAGCGCGCAGACTTCGAGCCGCATCTTCATCGAGGGCGGCGGCGAAATCGTCCCGTCGACGTCTTCCGGCGCGGCTAAGGATGGCGGTAAGGAGACGTTCGCTGTCTTCGACGAGACGCACCTGTACGTGCTGCCTGAGCTGAAGTCCATGCACAAGACGGTCCGCCGGAACCTCGTGAAGCGGCGTGCTGCCGAGCCGTGGTCGCTGGAAACGTCAACGATGTACGCAGTCGGCGAGGACAGCGTCGCCGAGGCGACCCACGAGTACGCGAAGGCAGTGAAGGCCGGGCGTGTGCGGGACGGTGGCCTGTTGTTCGACCACCGCGAGGCGCCACACGTGGAGGATCTGCACGATGACGCGCAGCTGCTGCCGGCGCTGAAGTTCGTGTACGGCGATGCGGCTCCTTGGATGGATTTGGAGCGGATTGCATCGGACATGCGGGAGCCGGACACGGACCCTGCGGACGCCCGCCGCTACTTCCTGAACCAGCCGGGCACGGCCTCGGCAAAGGCGTTCGACAAGGCTGAGTGGAAGGCGCTGGCTCAATCGGACTTCACGGTCCCGGAGAAGGAGCCGATTGTCATCGGCTTCGATGGGGCGAAGTGGAAGGACGCGACGGGGTTCGTCGCCACGCACCTGGAGACCGGGCATCAGTGGCCCCTTGGGGTATGGGAAGCGCCGTTGAACAAGCGAGAGGCCGAGGACTGGGAGGTGCCGGAGCGCGAGGTGGACCTCTGCTTGGCTTTGGCCTTCGACACGTGGCGGGTGGTGCGCGTTTACGCAGACCCTCCTTGGTACGAGGAGACGGTGGCCCGATGGCAGGGGAAGTACGGGGAGAAAGTCGTCACTGAATGGTGGACGCACCGGGATCGTCAGATGGCATTCGCGCTGCGCGCCTACCGGACCGCCATGTCAGCTGGCGACTTGTCGCACGACGGCGATGAGGCGTTCGCCCGGCATATTGCAAATGCGGTGAAGCGCCCGGCGCGGGCCAAGGACGACGAGGGCAAGCCGATGTGGACGATCCAGAAGGACCGTCACGACTCGCCGAGAAAGATCGACCTGGCCATGGCGGGCTGCCTGTCGTGGGAGGCGCGGCGCGACGCGGTGGCCGCCGGCCAGGCGCGTCCGCGGCGGAAATCCAAGATGCTGATCATGAGATGAGGTGAGCCGTGGAGCGCACGGATCTGCAGTGGCTCATCCATCTGATCAAGTGCCATGACAGGGAGCTGCCGGAGCTGCGGCGGCTGAACGCCTACTACGAGGGCACCCAGCCTTTGTCGTATATGGCGCCGGAGCTGCAGGCCGAGCTCCAGGAGACCGTCCGGCAGGTCGTCATCAACTGGCCCCGCCTGGTCGTCGACTCCCTTGAGGAGCGCCTGGACGTCGAGGGCTTCCGGTTCCCGGACGAGCCGGACTCGGACAGGGAGCTGTGGCGGATCTGGCAGGCCAACGACATGGACGAGCAGTCCCAGCAGGGGCATCTCGACTCGCTCGTCATGGGCCGTGCCTACGTCGTCATCGGGACGCGTGCAGGCGACGAGTCGACGCCGCTGGTCACGGTGGAGTCCCCCCTCGACATGTACGCCGAGTTCGACCCGCAGACCCGCGAGGTGCGGGCCACGGTGAAGCGGTGGAGTGACGAGACGGAGGACGGCAGGGTCGAGCACGCCACGCTGATGCTCCCGAACTCCAACAGCTGGTGGCTCAAAGAGAAGGGCGTCTGGGTCGAAGACCCCGACCACCCGAAGGACGAGCACAACATCGGCGAGGTCATGGTCGAGGTGCTGGCCAACCGGCCGCGCCTGAAGTGCCAGGGCGGCGTCTCGGAGCTCACCGACGTCATTCCGCTGTCGGATGCGGCCTGCAAGATCGCTACCGACATGATGGTGTCCGCCGAGTACCACGCGACTCCGCGCCGGGTCGCGTTCGGGTTCGGCGAGGAGGACTTCGTCGACGCCAACGGCCGGAGGGTCTCGGCGTTCAGCCGGATCATCGGCCGGATGTGGGCGACGGAGAAGAACCGCAAGGACGACGGCGCCGACGTCGTCCAGTTCTCCGAAGCGTCCCTGTCGAACTTCCACGAGACGATCAAGCAGTTGGCGACGCTCGTTGCGAGCCTGGCGGGCATGCCCCCGCACTTCATGGGCCAGTCCACGGACAACCCGGCGTCGGCTGACGCGATCCGTTCGGCGGAGACCCGGCTGGTGAAGCGGGCTGAGCGCCGGCAGCGCCGGGCGGGTGGGACCTGGGAGCGCGTGAACCGCAAGGTGATGCGGCTGCGGGACGGTGTGTGGAACGACGAGGCGCGTTCGCTGGAGACCATCTGGCGGGACGCCTCCACCCCGACCGTGGCCCAGGTGGCCGACGCCGCGGTGAAGAAGTTCGTGGCGAAGATCGTGCCCCTGCGCCAGACCCGCGAGGATCTCGGCTACACCCAGGCCCAGATCGTCCGCATGGAGGCACTGGACCGCGAAGCCGCCCAGGACGCCATGCAGCGCATCCTCGCCGGCGACCTCGGCCCCCTTGAGACCGGGGTGAAACCGGGCTTCGAGGAGGACACGCCTGAACCCGTGCCTGAACCGGCGGACGCGGCGTGACGACGGCGACGGAGCGGCTCTCCGCGCAGCAGGTCGCCGAGTCGTACTACGTGGCCCTGTCGGGACTGTCGCGGAGGACGGCGGACCGCACGCAGGCGCTGTGGCGTGAGCTCGACGCGCGGGATCTGACGGGTTCGTGGGAGAGCCTGGTGGGCCCGCAGATCGTGGAGACGGTCGCGGCGGGCCAGGCGGCGGCCGCAGCTCTCGCGGATCCCTACCTGAGCGGCGTGGTGGCCGCCGACGGCGGCGATCCGGCCGTCGGTCCTCGGGTGCGCGCTGGCAGTTTCGCGGGCTACGCGGCCGACGGGCGGGCTCTCGACTCGCTCCTGTACCTGCCGGTGATCACGACGAAGCAGGCGATCGGTGCCGGGCTGGACGAGACCGAGGCCATGATGCGGGGACTGAATCAGCTCCTGCGTATCGCCGCCTCCGAGGTCACGAGCGCCGGCAGAACGGCGACGGGGGCTGGCATTGCCGCCCGCCGGACGATCCAGGGCTACATCCGGATCGCAACCGCGCCGTGCTGTGCTCGCTGCGCCATCCTGTCCGGAAAAGAGTTCGGGTGGAACTCCGGCTTTCAGCGCCACCCCCGCTGCGACTGCATCCACATGCCCGCGACCCTCATCGCCCGCAGCAGCCTGAAGCGGGGCTCTCTGGAACGCCGGGAGATGTTCCCAACGACGGGGGCCGGGCGCGGCCCGCGCGGGTTCGTCGACGGGCAGACCTACTTCAACTCCCTGTCTCGGCGGGAGCAGGATCGGGTCTTCACGATCGCGGGGGCGCGGGCGATCCGCGATGGGGCGAGCATCACGTCGGTGGTGAACGCGAGGCGCGGCATGTACACCTCGACCGCCTACCGGCAGCAGCTGCGTGCGACCCGCGGGGGAACGACCCGCCGAGGGTCCTTCTACCGCCTGGAGAGGGCACGGGCCATCAGCCGGGGGCAGGTTCCGGCATCGGGGCGAGGGTTCCGCCCGCGCGCCCCGCGTCTCCTCCCGGAGGAGGTCTACAAGCTCGCCGCAACCCGCGATGAGGCCATCGCGATGCTGCGGCGTTTCGGCTACATCGACTAGCCGACCACTCAGGGCTGTCGCGCAAGGCGCCGGCCTCGTCCCGCAACGGGAGCTCATCAATGCACAACACCCGACCCAGCTGGCTGCCCGCTGCCCGTGGCGCGGACTGGTTCCGGCTGAACCGTCACGACGACCCCGAGCCGGCCGATCCGCCGGAGCCTTCGGGAGACCCGGATCCCGTCGAGCCTGACCCCGAGCCGGAAGGCGCCGACAGCCTCGGCGACAAGGGCAAGCAGGCCCTGGACCGCATGAAGGCCGAGAGGGCCGAAGCGAAGAAGATCGCGGCCGCAGAGAAGAAGCGCGCCGACGACCTGGCCCGCAAGGTCGCCGAGTTCGAGGACCGAGACAAGTCCGAACTGGACAAGGCCACCGACAAGGCCCAGCGGCTCGCCGAGCAGGCGGCTCGGGCCACCAAGCGCGCTGTCCTGGCAGAAGTGAGGGCGGCGGCCTCCGCGTTCGCCGATCCCGAGGACGCGGCAGCCTTCCTCGACCTGGCGTCCTACGCCGGCGACGACGGTGAGATCGACACCGACACCATCGCCGCCGACCTCGAAGCGCTCCTCGCGCGGAAGCCCCACCTGCGGCGCCCGCCCCTGGAGCCGCCGAAGCCACCTGCTCCGAAGCCCGACCCGGGTCAGGGCCCCAGGCCCGACGATCCGCCCGCCGACTTCCGTACCGCGACCAGGGACGAGCTGCAGGCCGAGCTGGCCCGGAGCGTCCCCGGCTTCCGACTGCGTTGATCCGCATCCGGGCCCGCCTGGGCGACGGCCGTACCTCCATCGAGGTGGACGGCCACGAGGAGCACGCGGAGGCCGGTCGGGTCTGCGCCGCGGTGTCGGCCATCACCCAAACCGCGCTGCTGGGCCTGGAACAGGTGGCCCTGCAGCACCCGGACCTCGTGTCCGTCGAGATCACCCAGGAGTAGACATGTACGCACTGACTGCGGCCCGGCCGTGGTTCCAGCTCGGCCGTCACGATGTGCGGTCGACCGTCCCCGCAGCGATCCGCGCGATGATGCAGAACGGTCTCCTCGACCGCGTCTTCATGGAGGCCCTGCGGCCCGAGTTCATCTTCCCGGCGCTCGCCGACCCGGAGCCGTGGCAGGGCGGCCTGGGCGACACCAAGACGATGACCCGCAAGGGCCTTCTGGCGCCGGCCACCACGGCCATCACCGGCTCGGACACCTCGGCAGCCACCTACGGCATCGAGCAGTGGTCCGTGACCATGGACCAGTACGGCCAGGCGATCGACACGAACATGCTCACCTCAGCGATGGCGCTGCAGTCGAAGTTCCTCGCCGACGTCCAGACCCTGGGCATCAACGCCGGGCAGTCCCTGAACCAGATCGCCCGCAACAAGCTGTACAACGCCTACGCGGGCGGCCGGACCTGGTGCACCACCGCCGGGAGCTCGGATACGTCGATCATCGTGAACTCGGTGGCCGGATTCACGCACGTCCTCGTGAACGGCGTTCCGACCGCGGTCTCGGCTTCCAACCCGCTCACCGTCACCGTCGAGGGTGTCGCAAACACCGTGACCGGCGTCAACGCGGGCACGAACACGCTCACCCTCGGCACGGCGCGCGCGGACACGGCAGGCGACTACGTCGTCGCCGCGAACGCGCCGACGACGATCCGCCCGACCGGCGACACCGCCTACGATCTGTCCAGCGCCAACGTGGCAACGTTCGCGATGTTCCGCTCCGCGGTTACCCGCCTGCGGAAGATGAACGTCCCGACCGTCGGCGGCTACTACGTCGCCCACATCGACCCGGACACCGAAGCACAGCTGTTTTCCGACAGCGACTTCAAGCAGGCGCTGCAGGGCCGCGTCGACTCCCCGATCTACACCGACCTGTCCATCGGACGCTTCGGCGGCATCGACTGGGTCCGCAACAACGAGTGCCCGACCATCGCGGGCGGCTCCGCCGGCACGGTCACCGTCCACCGCCCCATCGTCCTCGGCGCGGGCGCGCTGGTCGCGGCTCCGTTCGAGGGCATGGGCGACCTGCTGGCCGGCACCGGCGTCCAGGACATCCCGGACATCGCGATGGTCGAGGCGGCGCCCGGAGTCCAGGTCGCACGGATCGTCCGCCCGCCGCAGGACCGCCTGCAGCAGACCCTGTCGACCTCCTGGTCGTGGGTTGGCGACTACGGCGTCCCGTCCGACAGCCTCGCGAACAGCGACGCGGCGCTCTTCAAGCGCGCCGTGGTCCTCGAGCACGCCTGACGGCCCGGCCGGGACAGAGAGAGCTGTCCCGGCCGCACGAAGGAGACATCATGCGTGTGAAGGCGCTCGAGGCGCTCAGCCTGTACTACAACTACGGCGTCACGACCCTGGCCGAGGGCGAGGAGGTCAAGGGCGGTCTGGCCCTGCATCTCCTGGAGACCGGCGCTAACGTCGAACCGCTTGACGCCGACGCCGCCGCCTACGACCACCAGCCCGAACCGTCGCCCAAGGAGCCCGAGAGCGAGGGCGCCGAACAGGCCTCGGGCGAGGCCGACGCCGAGGTCGACATCGACGGAACGGCTGCGGACATCCTCGCCTGGGTCGACGGCGACGAGGAGCGAGCGGCGGAAGCTCTCGCTCTGGAGCTGGCCAAGGACAAGCCGCGCTCGACCCTGGCCAAGCAGCTGGAGAAGCTGGCCGCGGCTGGCGCGGGGTGAGGGGAGGCCGTCGTGACCCTTCCCCCTCTTGCCACGGCGGCCGACCTCGCCGCCGCAGGCGCCACCGGGACCGATGAAGCGATGGATATGGCACTGCGCCGGGCATCTGCTCGGGTCCGCGCCTACACCCGCCAGGACATTACCCTCGCCTCGGGCGAGACGGTCGAGCTGCCCGGCGGTGAGCGCGTGCTGCGGATGCCGCAGTACCCACTCGTCGTGGACGACGCTAACCCGCTGACGGTCGTCGAGCTCGCCGACTTCAGTGGCATCGAGTGGACCGCCATTGAGGGCCGGGACTACTCCAGGCTGGGTAACGAGCTGACCCGCGGATATCCGTGGCAGGCACCGACCCGGCTCATGGGCTGGCCCTGGAACCGCGCTCAGGGGGTGTGGGCACCGAAGGTGCGTGTCACCTACTCGCACGGCTATACCGAGGTGCCTGACGACATCGTGGACATCGTGGTGGATCTGGCCGTGATGAACCTGTCGAACCCTGGGAATCTGCGCGAGGTCGCGATCGACGACTACCGGCAGGTGTTCGCCTCCGAGACCATCGGCGGCGCCCGACTGTCCAGGGATCACAAGGCGGATCTGCGCCGCTACCGGCGGCCGGCGTTCTCGGTGATTCCGTCGTGAGCGCCCTCGAAGTGGCGCTTGTGGCAGGCCGTGCGGCAGCCCTAGAACTCATGCGGGAGACGGTCACGGTCCTCGCCCCGACGGAGCCAGGCTTCGACTGGGACACCGGCACCGAGACACCAGCCCCGATCGTCGCGCTCTACTCCGGTCCGGCGCGAGTGAAACCGGACCGGGAGGCCAGCGGCCGCGAGGTCAATGCGGGCGAGTCGAACGTGGCGCTCCACAGCTACCTCGTGTCCCTGCCGTGGTCTGCGTCCGGCGTCCGACCGCCAGTCGGGGCGCAGATCCGTGTCGACTCCTCGCCGGAGGCGCGTATGTCCGGCCTGATGCTGTGGGTGACTGGTGTCAGGTACGGCTCTACCGCCACGGCCTGGCGAATCACTGCGGAGGACAGGTCATGACGGCGGAGGTTCGCGAGCTTCTGCAGCTCGCTACGGTGCTGCAGGCCAGTGTCGCCGAGGCGCAGGAGCAGATGGTGGCTGTGGTCACCCGCGGCGCCCTGAACATCAAAAACGGTTGGCGGGACAACGCCGTGGCGTCCGCCGGCCGGCATGCGCGGCTGTATCCGTACTCCATCAGCTACGACGTCACGCCGATCCCGGGCGGTGCCACGGCTGAGATCGGCCCCGACAAGGGTCGGCCGCAGGGCCCGCTCGGCAACCTGCTCGAATTCGGGTCGTCGAAGAACCCGCCGCACAACGACGGCGGCCGCGCCTTGCTGGCGGAGGCGCCCCGCTTCGAGGCTCAGGTCGCCTTGATGGTGGACCGTCTGGGGCCACGGTAGTGGCGGCCCCGGACATCAAGCCGCACGTGGATGCCGTCACGGCGGCCCTGGTGGCGGCGGGTCTGGCCGTGGGGGATGGCGGCGCCCCGCCTGCCGCGTCCATTCCGCCGACGGGCATCTACGCCGCGCTGTACTTCGACCCCGGCCAGTCTCTCAGCGAGTCACTGGCCGACCAGCGGACGGACTTCGTTCTGTCTTTCCAGGTCACCGTGGTCGGTCCGACGGCCGAGAAGGTCCGCTGGGCCGCCCAGCGGACCCGTGCGGCTCTGCATGCGCCGCTCACTGTGGCTGGCTGTACCGCGTGGCGTCCCGAGGAGCTGGGCGGGCCGCCGATCCAGCGTGACGACGACGTATCCCCGCCCCTCTTCTACCTGCCGGTGCAGTACCGGCTGCAGTCCACGTCCTGATCGGAGAGTCCCATGGCGCTTCTCGCGCAGCAGGTCGTCGCTATGACCGGCCTGACGCCCACCTACTCGGCAGCCGCCGCCAGCACGACCGTCACCTGCGGGGAGCGCAGTTTCCTGCACGTGAAGAACACCAACGGCAGCAGCATGACGGTCACGATCACGGCGACCGGCCGGATTCGCGGGCAGCTCGCGGCCGACCTTGTCGTGACCGTGCCCGCCACGACCGGCGACAAGATGATCGGCCCGCTGCCCGCGGAACTCTTCGCCTCGGCGGCGGATGGCGTCAGCGCCTCGATCACCTACTCGAGCACGACCAGCGTCACCGTCGCCAACATCGTCATCTGACGGACCCGCCCCACCACGACGCCCCGCCCTACCGGGGCCTTTTTCATGCCCTGAGGAGGGCCCGCCATGTCTGACCTGATCAGCGACGGCAAGACCAAGGTGGTCTGGGCGTCGTCCATCGCCAACCTCGCCGCGCCGACCACAACCGAGCTGAACGCCGGCAGTGACTTCACCACCCGCATCACGCCCGACGGACTCAAGCTCGACCCGAGCACCGCGGACGTCGACACCAGCTCTCTCGCGAGCACGTTCGACACGAAGACCGTCGGCCGTGTCGGATTCGAGGTCGAGCTGACCTTCAAGCGGGGCAGCACGGCCGGCGAGGATCTGCCGTACACCACGCTCAAGTACGGCGTGAGCGGGTATCTCGTCGTGCGCCGCGGCATCGACTACGCCACCGCGTGGGCGTCGGGCCAGAAGTGCGAGGTCTACCCGATCACCTGTGGTGAGCCGGCGAACAGCAGCCCGGCAGCGAACGAGGTCATGAAGTTCGCCTCGCCGATGATGGTGACCTCCTCCCCGCAGACCGCGGCGACGGTGGCCTGATGCCCGACATCTCCGAGATCCTCAAGAACGCCAGGCGCCGCCAGAAGAGTGTCTTCCTGTGCCTGGCGGGCGACAAGGTGGCCGAGCTGGAGCGCCTTGAGAAGGAGCTCGCGGGCCTCGGTGACGCCTGGGCGCCTGGCAGTCTCGCCGAGACGGACCCGCGGAAGAAGCTTGCCGAGAAGGTCGCCGCAGCCCGCGCGGCCGTGCAGGCCTCCGAGACCGAGTTCCGTTTCGAGGCTCTTGGCGACCGGGACTGGTCAGACCTCATCGCGGCCCACCCGGCGAAGGAGAAGGGGCAGGCCTTCGATCCGGAGACCTTCGCTCCCGCCCTGATCGCAACCTGCGCCGTCGATCCGGTCATGAGCGTTGACCAGGTCCGGGAGCTCTTCGACGTCCTCAACCACGCCCAGCGTGACACGCTCTGGCAGGGCGCTTTCGACGTCAACACGGAGGCCACGGGAATCCCTTTCTCGTTGAACGCCTCCGGGATCCTGGACTCCCTCACCGGAGGGAAGTAGAAACCGCCCGGGCCTGGGGCGTCCCGAGGTCAGTCTTCATGGGCCGCGCGGTCGCCCCAGGCGAGCCGCTGTGGCTCGACGAGGACCGCGCCTGGGCCCTCGCCCTCGCCGAGGTCGAGCGGGACTCCTGCCCCGACTGCGGCCATCCGTGGTCGGAAGCCTCGGCTCCGGAGAGCGAATTCCAGTACGACGTCACCCTCCTGCGCTGCCACGCCTGCGCGGCAGGGGCACGCGAGACGGCCGCATTCCAGAAGGGCAACGGCGCCCCTGAGGGGCTGCACGTCAGCATCACGAGACGGGGGTAGCAGGTGGCCACTCGCACAGTGAATGTGGTCCTGACCGGGACGGCGACCCCCTACATCAGTGCCACCCAGCAAGCCGCTCGGGCGTCCCAGGTTGCCGCCCGGCAGATCCAGACGTCGATGCAGGGTGCCGTGAACAGCTCGTCGGCGGCCCTGCAGGGAATGGCGCGGGCAGCCGCGACGCATGGCGCGAATGCAGCGTCCAGCCTGAACCGGACTGCCGGTGTCACCGCCGCGCAGATGCAGCGTCTGGGTGCTCAGGGCGCGGCAGCCATGAACGGCGTCGGGGCGGGGGCCGCCCAGGCTGCAGCCAGCATCAGCTCTCTAAACCGCGCGGCCGGACTCACCGGTTCACAGCTCGCCCGGGTGGGGACCAGCGGGGCCGCGTCTGTCAACCGGGTGTCCGGATCGCTGGGCCAGCTCTCCGGAACCATGGGGGCGGTCAACCAGTCAGCCGCTCTGGCCGCGACGCAGGTAGCGAGGCTGGGCTCCGGTGGGACCACGGCAGTCAACTCGCTGGCCACTTCTCTGGGAGCAGTGTCACCGGCAGCGCTGCGTGCCGCGACAGACGTGCGCCGCATTGGGTCTGCAGCCGCGGGCGCTGCGGCAGCAGCCGCTCCGGGGCGGCTGGCTTCGGCCTGGACTGCCGCCGCCCAGGCCATCGGGGGCGGCATGCGCTTCGCTGCGGTCACGGTCGGCAGCAGCATGCTCGAGGTCGCCAACAGTTCTGAGCAGAGCCTGAAGGCCGTTCGCATGGCCTCCCTCGGCCTGGTTGCGGTGTTCGGTGCAGCAGCCGTTGCAGCGGCCCGCTTTGAGAAGTCGATGGCCGAGGTGCGGGCTGTCACCGGCGGCAGTGCAGCCGAGATGAAGCGGCTGGAGCAGGCAGCCCTCCAATCTGCCCAGGCGACCATCTACTCGGCGACCCAGGCAGCCAAGGCGGAGGCCGAGCTGGCCCGTGCTGGCATCTCCACCGCCGACATCATCGGTGGGGCCCTCCGCGGCTCCCTCGACCTGGCCGCCTCCGGACAGCTCGACCTCGCCGAGTCCGCGATCATCTCGGCCCAGGCCATGAACGCCTTCAAGATGAAGGGCTCCGACGTTGGCCACATCGCCGACGTCATCTCCGCTGGCGCCGGTAAGAGCGCCACGAACGTCCACGCGATGGGGTTGGCATTCAGGCAGGCGGCCCTGCTTTCGTCACAGACCGGCCTGTCCCTGGAACAGACCGTCGGGACGCTGAGCTTGTTCGCCCAGAACGCCCTCGTGGGCTCGGACGCCGGTACCAGCCTCAAGGTCATGCTGCAGCGGCTTGTCCCGCAGTCCAAGGAAGCCAAGGCCGCCATGGACGCGATCGGTTTCTCGGCCTACGACGCGCAAGGCAACTTCATCGGCCTGTCCGCGCTCGCCCAGAACATGAAGACGAGCTTCTCTCAGCTCACACCCGAGGCGCGCAACGCAGCCATGGCCACCATTTTCGGTGCGGACGCGGTGCGCTCGGCCACCATCCTCTACGAGGCTGGCGCCGAGGGCGTCGACAGGTGGGTGTCCGCGGTCAACGACAGCGGCTACGCCACGCGAGTCGCGGCCACCATGACAGACAACCTCGCTGGCGACCTCGAACGCCTCAAGGGCGCCTTCGAGACGGCTCTGATCAGCTCCGGCTCTTCGGCGAACAGCATCCTGCGGGACATGGCCCAAGCCCTCACCAGCGTCGTCAACTGGTACAACCAGCTGTCGCCCGGAGTGCAGAGCAGCGTCACCGTTCTCGCGGGCCTCGCAGGTGTCCTCACCTTCGTCGGCTCGGGCCTCCTCCTGATGCTGCCCCGCATCATGGCTGTGAGGGCCGAGCTCGTCGCCCTGGGCGTGACCGCAGCCAGCGTGCGGGGCGCCCTCCTCGCTGTGGGCCGGGCAAGTGTGGTCATTGCCGTCATCACGGGCCTGGCCTACGCGGCCGACCGGCTGTCGGCGGCGATGCGCGGCGCACCCCCGAACGTGGACAAGATGACCAACTCGCTTCTCGAGCTGGCCGCCACGGGGCGGATCACAGGCGAGGCGATGAAGGCCTTCGGGAAAGACTTGGACGGCTTCGGCTACGCCGTCAATCGCATCGCCCACCCCGGAGTTCTCGACCGGATCGGCGACAGCCTCTACGAGATCACCCACCTGGGAATCGGCGAGGATAGCGACTTGGCGAAGGCGCACGATCAGATCAGGGCGCTGGACAGCGCGCTCAGCAACATGGTCCGCTCTGGCGCCACCGAGGAGGCCCTGGAGGCCTTCAACAGGTTCGCGCAGGAGGCTGAGAAGAGTGGCACCTCTACCGAGAAGTTCCGCTCCCTCCTGCCTGGCTACACCACCGCCCTGCAGGAGATGGACACGCAGGCGAAGCTGAACGCGAGCAGCCAGAAGCAGCTCGGCGACGCGGCCAGCATGACCGCCGACCAGATGGCCGACACGCGCACCGAGGCGGAGAAGCTCGACGACGCGCTGAAGACCCTGAACGGAACTGCCATCAGCGCGGCAGAGAAAGAGATCAGCTTCAGGAGCAGCCTGCAGTCCCTCACGGAGGCGATCAAGGAGAACGGCCACAGCCTCGACGTCACCACGGAGAAAGGGCGCGCGGTCAAGGGCGCCTTCCTCGACGCCGCGCAGGCCGCCATGGCGCACGCGCAGGCGGTCGCCGAGCAGAGCGGGACCATCGAAGCCGGCAACGCGGTCCTCGAGCAGGACATCGCCGTCCTCAAGCGGCAGATGATCGCGGCGGGCTTCTCTACCGCAGCTGTCGAGGAACTGATCGGCGCCTACGCACGGGTGCCCGTGCAGGTCGTCACCGACATCAAGGCCGAGACAGCCAAGGCGGTCGCCGACCTGCAGAACGTGCAGGGTGAGATCCGCAAGACCAACGGTAAGGCGATCACAATCGATGCGCTGACCGCACAGGCGGAGAAGAACCTACGTGACCTGGGCTTCAACGTGCGGCGGCTGCCTGACGGGCGCGTCACCGTTGAGATCCCGACAGGGCCGCCTACGGCAGCCATCAACGCAATCCAGGGCCGGATCAACAGCATCCAGGGCCGGACGGTGGGCGTCGGTGTGTACCTGCGCGCGACCGCCTCCGACCAGGACGCCAACGGCATCCCCGACCTGATCCAGGCCGCACGACGGGATGGCGGCCTGATTGGGTACGCCACGGGGGGCGCGATCCGCGGCTACCCAACTGGCGGCGCCGTCCGCGGGCCGGGCTCGGGCACCTCGGACAGCATCCTCGCCCGCGTCAGCAACGGCGAGTACGTCATCAAGGCGTCGAGCGTCCGCCGGTACGGGGTGGCCATGCTCGACCAGCTCAACGCAGGCCGCCTGTCGACGGCCGGCTACACGGCCCGGCCGGCCGGGCGGATCGCCTCGAGCGGGCCCACCGGCCAGCCCGTTCAGGAGGTGCACAAGCACTTCACGATCAACCTGAACGGGGCCAAGCAGAGCGGCGCCGAACAGCTCCGCGACCTCCAGCGCCACCTCGAATTCGCATCGTGAGAGGGAGGTGATCGCCGGTGCCGTACACACCCGGCGCCAGCCTGGGAGGCCGCAGAGTCGACCTTGGCGCGGTCTCCCTAGGCATGGTGGATGCCGCCGGCGTCGCCTGGCACCTACAGGCCCTCGAAGGCTGGGACGGGCCGGACTTGCGAGCCGAGTACACGCCCCGTGAGGCTGATCACGGGGCGTGGGGCTCACAGGTCTACCTCGGCCATCGCCCCATGGTCCTGAAGGGGAAGATCGAAGCAGGGAGCCTGGCCTCACTCGACAGCGCGATCGAGCAACTGATCGCCGCGGCCTCGCTCACCGACACCACGCTGACCGTGCACGAGACCACCCCGAAGCAGGCCACGGTCCGACGATCTGGGCCCCCACTGGTGCAGCCCATCACCGATCGCATTGCCGAGTACTCGCTGATGGTCACCGCGGCGGACCCGCGCCGGTACAGCACGGTCCTTCAGGCGCGGACGACCGGCCTCCCGTCCGTGACCGGCGGCCTGTCCGTCCCGGTCACGCTGCCTATCACGATCAGCACGACGTCCACCGGCGGCGGTTTCACCCTCGTCAATGACGGCACTATCGGCTCCCGACCTCTGTTCACGATCACCGGGCCCGTGGACAGCCCGGTGATCGTGTGTAGCCGACCCGACGGGGCAGTCCTCCAGCTCGCCTACTCGGCCAGCCTCGGCAGCGGCGACAGCCTCGTCATCGATACGGCAGCCCACACCGTCACCCTCAACGGCTCGGTCAGCAGGCGCCGATACCTCTCGGGCACATGGCCGGAGATCCTCGCCGGCAGCTCCTTGGACGTCCAATGGAGCGCCCTCACTTACAACGGCGCCGCAATGCTGGCCGGCAGCTGCCGGTCGGCCTGGATGTAGAGGAGGCCATCGATGGTCGCCACGGACCCGCTCTGGCTCCCGAGCCTCAGCTACGACGAGACCGAGCTGCGTAAGATGGACGCGCTGCTCGCCATGACGGACGGCACGGCAGGCGGGTCCCGCTCCGGCATCAGGCCTGGCGACACCGGTCTGGCCGTGTCGCTGGCGGGCACCACCGTGAACATCAGCGCTGGCGTGGGCTCGGCCACCAGGTCCGGGCAGGGTGTGTATCGCTTCCAGCTGGCCACCACGAGCCCTGGCACGCTGACCGCCGCCCACGCCACATTCAGCCGCATCGACCTGGTCTACGTGCGCGTCTGGGACAACTCGGTCGACTCGAGCGGCCTCTACAAGGCCGACACCGTCTACCTGGCGGGCACGCCGTCCGGCTCACCCACCGCCCCGACACCGGGCGCCACCGAAATTTACCTGCCGCTAGCCACGATCACCGTCCCGTCCACGGGCGGTGGCGGTACGGGCGCGGCCACCGTGTCCAGCACGGTTCGCCAGGTCACCGTCGCCCCTGGCGGAATCCTCCCCGTCACCTCGGCCGCCGACATTGCCGTGACCGGCAAGTACACGGGGCAGATCCGCTTCAACACCACGCGCTCGCCCTCCGGATCGATGGAGTTCTGGACGGGCAGCGCCTGGACCGCGCCTGGCGACTGGACCGCGTACACCCCGACGTGGACGGGCCTCACTGCCCTCGGTTCGTCGGTGTCGACCGGGAGATGGTCGCGCGTGGGCAACAGCGTTGACGTGACGGCGCAGCTCAACTGGGGTACGGGCAGCACACTGGGTTCCGGGTCGATCGCGGTGTCCCTGCCGGCTACGGCCGCCAGCGGATCGACCCGCTGGGTTGGAACCGGGTACTACTCGGACGGCGTGAACCCGTTCAAGCCTCTGGCGGGAATCGTCGTTGGTGGCGGATCCAGCATGTCCCTGTTCGCGATTCGCCAGTCGGACGTGGGTTACCAGCCTCCCGGATCCCTCGGTTACTCCTGGGTGTCCGGTAGCCAGATGGTCCTGCAGATCAGGTACGAGGCTGCCTGATGCGGGGCCCGTTCGAGCTGGCCTGGTACGGGTGCGCGCTGTCGACGGGCGGCATCGCCGAGGAGCTGCGGTCACTCAGCCCGTCAGGCGCCCTCGGCCGGCGTCTGGGCGCGGTGACCAGCAGCTCTTTCGACCTGGTGATCTCCGAGGGTGCGGCGCCGCTGGAGTGGCAGGCGGCGACGGACCCCGGCCGGACGATGCTCGTCGCGGTGGACACGCTGACCGACACCCCGGTCTGGGCCGGCCTGACGCTCACGCGCGGCGGCGGCTCCGAGGAGCGGGTCGAGCTGGGGGCGTGCAGCCCGGAGGGCTACCTGGACCGCCGCTACCCGGGAACCTACTCGGCGACGCAGACGGACGCCTCGACGGTGATGGCCGCCCTGGCAGCACCGATCACGACCGCCGGCCTGCCGCTCACGTTCGACACCACCCCGTCCGGCCTGCTGATCGACTTCGACATGAAGGACTCCGACGACAAGACGATCCTGAGCGCGCTGCAGACGATCAGCGCGATGTCGGGCGCTCCGGAATGGACGATCGACGTCGTCTGGGCGGACGCCGCCCACACCACGTTCCAGCTGGTCATGCGGATCCGCCCGCGGATCGGCGTCCAGGACGACCAGCCCGAGGCCGTCTTCGACCTGCCCGGCTGCATCAGCAGCTACCGCCTCGCCGAGTCCTACGAGCAGGGCAAGGGCGCGACGGTGGTGGTCGCGACCGGCGAGGGCCAGGGTGATGCGCGGATCGAGTCCGACGTCCAGACGGCTACCGACCTGATCGACGCCGGCTGGCCTCGCTGGATCTACCGCTACTCGCCCGGCACCGGCATCACCAGCACCGACCAACTGAATGCCCACGCCGCAGCCACACTCCAGCTGCTGCAGGCGGGCAGCCGGTCGTGGACCGTGTCGGCAACCGCCTCGCAGGCGCCCCGCATTGGGACGGACTGGGCGCTCGGCGACAGCGTCAGCGTCCAGATCGCCAGCTCGCCGCGGCATCCGGTCGGCGCGTCGGTCGTGGCCCGCGCCTACGGCTGGGACCTGGACATCGCCGGCGACAAGGTCTCCCCGATCCTGCTGGAGGAGTGACATGCCGCTGCCCGTCGACCTCCTGCCGCCGTCGCCACAGGACATCTGGCGCGCGATCCGCAGCCTGCAGCGAGACCTCCGGGAGCTGATGGCGGCCCGCCGCTCGGAGCGCACCGGCACCATGCGGGTGTACACGTCGGCCGGCACGCTCATCATCGAAACCGGGCCCACCCCGTCCACGCACCTCAACGGCAGCACACAGGAGGGGATCCGCCTGTACCGCGAGGACGGCTCGCTCGTCGCCGCGGTACAGGCCGAGCCGTCGGTGACCGGTGTCGACACGCAGTGCTGGACGCTCTACGACCGCCTCGGGAATGCCGTCGTCGCCGACGACCCGATCCCCGGCATGGGCCTCGGCCTGCCGTACATCCCCATCCCGTTCGCACGGTCCTACTACTGGGACTGGCCCGGGACGTTCAGCATTCCGTGGGTCGACATGTACCAGACGACCATCAAAAAACAGCAGGCCATGGCCTACGTGTCCGTCGCTCACACCATGGACACCTCCGGCGCTACCGGCGAGATCCAGGTCACCGTCAACGGGGCGGCGATCGGCTCACCGACGGGCGTGATCTGGTCCGTGCAGACCACGACCGTCGGCCCTTTCAGCCTGCCCGGCGACCACCTGGCCGCCGTCGACCTGCGGGTGCAGGCCCGCTTCACAGGCGGCGCCGGCTCCCTGCGGTGCGAGGTCCTCGCCGCATCCCAGATCCAGTCATAGGGAGTCGCCATGGGTACACCGCCCGACCCGCCTCCGGAGCCGCCAGGCGCCCGCCACGTCGTTCTCGACGAGCTGCCAGCCCCTCTGTCCGAGCAGAACCCGCCCCAACTCCCCGACCTGCCCGCCGAGCCGGAGGAGCCGGGCGGCGGCGCCACCATCGCAACGTAGGAGGGCCGCATGGCCTGGTACCCCGGAGCCGTCCGTATGGAGCTCCAGCCCGAGTCGGACGGCCAGCCGGCGATCGTCCCGACGCAGCTGATCTACCACTCGATCAGCGCGCCGTGGACGAAGGAGCGCCTGTACGAGTACTGGCGCGACGGAACCAACTTGGACTCCCACTTCGGGCAGTCCTACGACGGCACCCTCGCCCAGTACATCGGCACCGAGACCCGCGCGGACGCCAACTACCTCGCCAACCGGCGGCCGGACGGCACCGGCGCGGTGTCGGTCGAGACCGCGTCCAACGACAACCACTCGGACCCTTGGACGGACGCCCAGGTCGAAGGCCTGATCCGGCTCGGCGTGTGGATGCACCAGCGGCACGGCATCCCCCTGCGGATCTGCCGCACTGCCTCGGACCCCGGCTACGGCTACCACCGCCTCCACGCCGACTGGGCGGTCAGTGGGACCGCCTGTCCTGGTGACGCGCGCGTCGCCCAGTTCAAGAACGTGATCTTCCCGGCCATCGTCGCCCGAGCCACGGGCCAGGCCCCCAACCCGTCCGAGGAGGACGACATGCCCCTGACCCAGGCCGACATCGACGCCGTCGCCAACGCCGTCTGGAACCACACCGAGACCAACGCCAACACCGGCGAACCCGTCTACATGGGCGCCGTGCTCGCCTGGATGGACAAGGTGCACGTCACCCAGACCGAGAAGGTGCTCAAGCAGCTCACCGCCGCCCAGGCCGCAATCGCAGCCCTTGCCACGCAGCTCGGCCAGGTCCACGGGGTCGACACGGCCGCGGTCGTCGCCGCTGTCCGCAAGGCCATCGCGGAGGCCGTCATCCACGTCGACGTCGACGTCACCGGCACCCCCGCCGCCACCAGCTGAAAGGCGCACCATGACCGTCACCCTCGACCGCGCCTACTGGCTCGGCCTCCTCGTCTCCGTCGTGCTGCCGGTCCTCGTCGGCCTGGTCACCACCCGCGTGACCTCCGCCGGCACCAAGGCGGTGCTGCTCTTGGCCCTCTCCACGGCGAACGGCCTCGTTGTAGAGATCGCCAACCCCGGGCCCGCCTTCGACCTCGGCACCGCCGCCGTCCTCGCCGCGGTCAGCTTCGCCACCGGTGTCCTCGCCCACTTCGGGCTGTACAAGCCCGTCGGCCTGGCTGGCAAGGCGCAGGACTCCCTCATCACCGCATCCTCCGCACCGCGGAGCGTCTAGATGTGGTGCCGTGCGGCCCGCCTGATCCGAGTCCGGCTGGGCCGCCGCGGCGTAATCCTCCCTGCTGGGGCGCGGTCTGGAAGAGCGGAGCCACCCTATGAACGCTGACTCGTGGATCCAGATCGGAGCCAGCTCGGTCGCCACCATTGCCGCCGCCTTCGCTGGTCGGGCGGCGCGGCGAACGAGAAGGCAAGAGGACCGCGATGACTTCACCGCGATCAAGGACGCGCTGAATGGCCGCATCGACTGTCTCGAGGCGGACATGGACAAGCAACGCCGCCTCGTCGGCGACCAGACCGAGGCCCTCACCTACGTCGTCGCCCGAGTCAGGTCCCTCGTCTCGTACATCCGCAAGGCCGGGCTCGAGCCACCGGCAGCGCCTCCGATCCCTGAGCGGGCGCGCGACTACCTCCACCACATCGACATCTGAGAACTGGAGTACGGCAGCCGCACCCCCTTCCGCCCTCCGCGGGAGGGGGCTTCGTCGTGCCCGGGAACAGCTGGCCGTCGATAGCCATCTAGTGATTGTGGAGTAGCACCAAGATTGAAGCGCTGTCCATGCACCACGCTCAGCAGCTACGGATTAGGTACTTTTTCGGGAACCGGTCAACTCCACATCTGAGGTAGATCGCCGAATATGCAGAAGCCCCCGTAGTGGCTCCAGAACGCCGGAGGCATTACGGGCTTGTCTCAGTAGCCGTGCCTACGCAAGGCTAACCAGCTTGCCTGACATGACCGAGGTAACACCCTCCACGTGGAAGGAGGTTCTTGGCGGCTTCCCTCACAGCCTCGTCAACGTCCGCCCGCGATGCGCTGATATCTTTTGTCGTGGCGATGGCCTTGATCAGGGCCCGAAAATGCGCATTAGGAATCTTGTCTTTTGAAACCGAAAACAGACAGTCACCCAACTGTCTCACGAGGTCGTCCCGCTCGCTCTTGGTAAGGACTCCTGTCGTTACCAGCAGACCCTCGCCCTTACGATGCTTCTGCGACTTACTGGGCTGATGGTTGCCGGATTGCTGACTATCGTATTTTTGATTGTAGGTCGGGTGTCCGCCGGGCTGGTCGTTGCCATGTTTCTTATTGCCGGACTGGTCGTAACGCTGCAAAGAATTTCCGGACTGGTCGGTGTTGCTGGACTGATCGCCGTCATGCTGAGTGCCGTCGGACCGGTCGTCGGTGTTGCTGGACTGATCGCCGTCATGCTGAGTGCCGTCGGACCGGTCGTCGGTGTTGCTGGACTGATCGCCGTCACGCTGAGTGCCGTCGGACTGGCCGGTGCTGCTCTGGCCACTACGGCTCTGACTGGATCCCGACTCATCCGATTGACTGGAGCCGCCGCTATCGTCCTGCACTGCAGCGGACGGTCGGGCAAATGATTGAGGCGTCGCTGTAGCGATGGTCGCCCCCGTTGAAATGGCAAGCGTTGCAGACAAGCAAGAGACGCCGATGCAACGAGAAACCCGTCGGCACGCGGTGCTACTCATGGTGATTCCTCGATACAAATTGCGACGGTGCCTTGGATTGAGGAGCTAAGCGAGTCAGCCGAGCGCTGCGGACTCGCAACGGTGCTTATGACATGAAACGCTACGCTGTTCGGCGGCGAGCACCATGGGCCTTATGGCCTAATCCGATTGAAGGAGAAAGTTCTTATGTGGCAAGTCGAGGTTGACAAGGCTACTGACTCCAACTGCTCACGACATTAAGGTCGAGGGCATGCGCCAGCGACCTACCGCCGAGTGCTCTCCTTGCATGGCCGCGATCTGGGTGACATGCGCCGCCCCGAGGCCGTGCTCCTTGCCGGCCCCCTCATCGGCAAGTCCAAGGGTGACCATTCTCGGCGTCGAGGCCCGCCTGCCCGTCAGTCGGCGTGTGGAGCCATGTGTCTAGGTGGCCAACGTTCGTACTGTGACCCCGTCCAACAACCGATCGGTTGTTGGACGGATGGGCCGAAGCGAGCCGCCCTGCAGCTTTACGGCCGGGCGCGCGTTCATAAAGGGTGTCCAAAAACTCGAAGTGTTCACTAACCGGCAACCACCCTTTTCTGTACGGTTGTTGCATGACTACAGCCGCCCAATGGGCAGCCGAAGGCGATGACACCGCCGCGTTCCCTGCCGCCGTGACCGGCGTCCTTATCGGGTACGCCCGCGTCTCCACCAAGGGACAGAACCTCGACCGCCAGATCGCCGCACTCACCGACTGTGGCTGTGCGAAGGTCTTTGCCGACAAGAAGTCCGGCAAGACCGTCGAGCGTGAAGAGCTCTGGAAGGCTCTCGACTACGCCCGGCCCGGGGACACGCTCGTCGTACCGTCCCTTGACCGCCTCGGCCGCTCCATCCAAGACCTCATCGCCATCGTTGCTGGCCTCCGCAAGCGCGGCATCGGCTTCCGCTCCCTGCACGAAGCCCTCGACACCACCACACCCGGCGGCCGGCTCGTCTTCCACGTCTTCGCCGCTCTCGCCGAGTTCATCCGCGAGCTCATCGTCCAAGGCACCCACGAGGGCCTGGCCGCGGCACGAGCTCGAGGCGAACGCATTGGACGACCGCCAGCCATGACCGAGGAGCAGATCGTTCACGCGCGTTCCATGCTCGCGAACCCCGAGGCATCGATCACCTCGATCGCCAAGCTGCTCGGCATCAGCCGGACCACGCTCTACAAGTACGTGCCCGAGTTGCGAGCAGGACACCGACCCTCCGTCGGGCAACAGCGCGGGGCCACCCGGGAACTGGAGCAGGCATGAGTCAGGCTGCGGGGCGCATCTACGCCCTCTTAGACCCGCGAGACAAAGTCATTCGGTACATCGGACAGACTACGAAGGCCGTCGAAGAACGGCTCGCAGGCCACCTTTCAAGCCCTGCTGGCAAGGTGGCGCCCTGGATCATTGAACTCAAGGCAGTAGGTCTCGAACCTCTGATCACCACCCTGCGAGAGGGCGTTCCCGTAACCGAACTGCTCGCCGCGGAGCAGGAGGAGATCACGCGACGTGTCGTGGCCGGCGAGCCGCTGCTGAATCAGGCGAGCACGGCTGCGGGCCGACGCATAGTCGAGCGCAAGCAAGCTGAGCTCGCAGCCAGCCAGCGCGAATCAGCTTGGGCCGCAATGGCCCGAACCTGCAGGGAGGCTCTCGGAGGTCCCTTGCCCCCAGGCGACTTGTCGGCCCTGCCCCTGCAGGGGGCTGTCCAGGAGGCCCTCCTGCGCCTACAAGTCGAGGAGGATCCGGACAGCGAAGCACTCACTGGCGGACTAAGTAGCCAGATTCAACTGCTGCGCACCCAGCAGCGGGTCAGTGAAGAGCTATGGGGATCTTGCCGCCCGGCCTGGGCGCGGCTTCGAGGCGCCGATGACGGCCTCGACTTCCACCTGGCGTCTCTCGTCAGCCACGTAGCTCGGCGCCCTGCTGAGCCTGCCGGGGTCGCTCTGAGATACCTCTCCTTGGTCCCGTGGGCAGTTTGCGCTGTGGCCCCCTGGGCCGCCCTCGCTCAGAGGGGCGGCATGTCTCTAGAACCAGCCGCCTTCAGTGCCTGGGCCAGCAGGGACACGAACGTGGCGGCTGCATTGTCTGATCTTGGCTCGTACTACCCGGAGATCTTCACCGTGCTGGCTTCTCGGGAGAGCCCCAATGACCGTTGGCGCGCATCCTCGCACCTGGCCGCGGCCGTCGCGGCCCACACCTCCGGACAGATCCCTGAGGCGATGGCGCCGGATGTGAGAGCTGTCCTGCGCGAGATCGCCCGGGACAAGATGCTTACGCCGGCCATGGCAGAGCTGCTGGCCTCACTCGACCCGAGGGCCCTGGAGGAGATCTTCGGGCCTGATGCGGCACGGGCCGCAGATGCTCAGCTTGGCCTACCGCCCGGGACGGCCGTCCGGGTTCTTCAGTTCATGCTTGAATGCAAGGGCGTTGGGCACCTTGGAGTTCTGGACCGCCTGGTTGCGCGTGCGTCTCAAAAACTGCCGAGCACTCCCTATCCCGACTACAGCACGTGGTACGGCCGAGGGGTCCCGTCTGCCCGCGCCATCACGGTCTCGCTTGCCGGCGCCGGACTCGCCGCTCTACCAGATGGCTGCTCCTGGCCCCAGGTGCTGAACGAGCTCCAGGCGATGTGGGAAACCGCCTGAGGCCGTTCGGTTCGGTTGGCCGGCGCCGCACCGGAGTCAATCCGTCCGCAAGGGTTGACGGGGGCACTTGCCGTGGCGGATTGTGAGCGCCTCAGCCGCACGATCGCTGGAGGTCCCATGACCGAGTTCCACACCAGAGTGCTGACCCCGTCGAACGCCACAGTTGTCCGGACGGGGCCGCCAGGAGCGGACGCGGATCTGAGCGACGAGGAGTTCCTCCAGCGGTACCCCCGCGTCGCGGAGATTCTGGCTCGCTGGGAGCTCGAAGAGACGGACTAGAGAGAGAACTGCATGACCGGCGGCCCTCCCAGTCCTCCCCCACGGGAGGGTCGCCGCGTGTCCTACTCTGCAGGCAACCGCATGCCGAGCCGCGCCTGCAGCTCGAGTGCCTCGTACCGCAGGTCGTCGTCGGCGCCGTCGGCGAGTCGGCCGAGGACGGCGATGAGCGCCTCTGCCTCGCCGCGGGTGATGAGTGGCAGCCGCTCTTCGTGATCCATACCCCTCCAACGCGCCCGCGGCAGTCGGGTCACTCGGACCCCTCGGCGGCCCACACCGTAGGCCCGCCGCCCCGCCACATGATCGGCGGCCAGTCGGCCTCGTCGGCCCAGCCCGCCCGTCGCAGGAACTCAACCACGTCGGCCATCGAGTACGCCACGCCGAGTATCGAGTCGGTCCCGTGAACGTGGGCGGTCACCCGCCGGCCGCCCGTGGGGGCGACGGGATGGACGGTGACCTGCGTCTGATCGACCATGGCTCCAGCCTGCGACGCCCCTGTCAGTCCAGCACGCCGAGCTCCGTGTCCGGCCGGCAGTGCGGACACGCCTCGACCCCGCCGACGAGGGCCTGCCGCGCCTGGTCCACGGTCGCCGGGTGGCAGCGCTTGGACGCGTCCCAGCAGCCGCCGACGTGCACGCGGACGGGGCGCCGGCCGACCCCGATGCCCTGCTCGATCAGCCAGTCCGGCGACGGGGCGGACGGCTGGCGGGCCTCCACGATGGCGAGGCGTTGCTCCTCGTCGGCGATCCAGCTGCGAGTCCGCTCCAGGTCCCGCACCTGGACTTTCTCCAGGAAGCGGAGCTGATCGAGACGGGACGCGGAACTATCGGACACAAGTTCGATTCTAGCGTCGGAGGTTCTCCCGCTGTCACACCGGGATGGGAGCATGAACACATCACATCCGAGCGATGAGCGTGCCGGCTGCCGCTGCTACTCGGACCCTGCTCGCCCGCCGGATGCGTGCCCGGCGGGCGGAGCACTGTCAGGCCTCAGGCTCCGCATGTCGCACGCGCTTCTTCAGCGCAGCTTCGACGGCGTTCCGCGGCTGGTCGATGGCCTTCGCGTACTCGGTGACCGCTGTCTGCACCTCCGCGGCCCGCTCCCGCCACAGCTCCCAGCCCTCGCCGGACGGCGCCTCCCGGACCGCAGCCCACGCCTCATCGGAGGCCTGCTGGAGACGGATCAGCTCGTCGGTGAGTTCGATATCAGCCACGGCTGGATCCTAGGCGGCGAGCTCCTGCTCCTCGCGCATCGCCACCAGCCATGCCGCCCGCAGCTCGGCGTACTCCTCGGAGCCGGCGCCACCCGCGATGACGATCGCGCGGATCCGCTCATTCAGCTCAGCCGCGGACGTGCCATCGAGGATCATGGCGAACAGGCTAGCGGGTACAGCCGACAGCCTGCCCCGGCCGCTGGCAGGGGAAGAGCTCCAACGGTCAGCCGGCCCAACCAATGTCCCGGATCTCCATGCCGCCGTCGGCGTGCGCGACGTAGGTGATCCAGGAGTGATGCGCGAACGCCTCGCCAGCCTTGCCCGGCGGGGGCCACGAGGTGCTGTCTGCGCTCGTCCAGACGATCAGGGTCTCCACCTCAACCCGCGCCCTGGCCGACAGCTCTTCCAGGACTTGGCGAGCCAGCCCGCATATGTCCATGCCGTCCGCCATCGCGCACCTCCGTGATCACCGGTGGCGCACACCATATTCGGCCATCGGGTTGACCGAAAGGGGCATGGACAAGACGTGATCTCTTGCCGACGAGACTCGTTCCGCTCGGCGTGCGCGGTCGCGGGCGCATGTACAGCCGAGGTCAGCTGGGCTCGCCTCCTTCTCCGCCTCCGCGCGTGATCCACACCTCGGACTGCACCATCGCCATGACGAGCTCGGTCATCTCGCGCGCGAGCTGGTCACTGGCCTCCCTGTCCAGTACGGCCCATACGTGCTCGCGATGCCGCTCCAGCGGTACACACAGCTGGCCAGCGGGCATCTTCTCGCGGGGCCACAAACGCCAGCTGGCGCGCAGGACTCTCCGAGGATGTGCGAGATTCTCGGGGGTGGGTTCGAGGCGTTGCCACTGCCCGGTGGCATGCATGGGCGTCTGGGTTTCGCTCAGTTCGTCGAGCAGCCGCTGGGTGGCGTGGCCCGGCTTGATGATGACGGTGACGACAGGCGACTCGGGATCTCTCTGGATGTCGATGACGCGGCCTGGGGGCAGTTCATCGTCGGTCGTAGCGAATCTGAAGCGTGCTTTGGTTACGGGCGTGTAGTGCATGGAACCCACCCCTTGACATGACGCGCACCGCACCGCACGCCAGTTCGAGCGCGCGGGCAATCGAGCCCCTTGGCCCGGTCTTGGAAGGAGCACAATCATGCACCCTGACCAGCGGTAATGCACTAGCTGATGCAGGGGAGGGTTCCTGACGGGCTATTAGTCCAGACCGGCCCGTTGGTCGGACCCGAACGCCTCTCGGATTAGCTGCTCAACCTTGGCCAGGTCTTCGGCGCTGAGGTCCGCGAGATGGCGGACCACGGCGCGGACTTTCTGGTCCGCACCGTAGACCGGATCTAGGTCGAAATACTGGGCAGCTGCCGCATCCTGAACGACTCGGAGGGGGAGGTCAAGGCCGGCGGCGAGCGCCCGAAGCTCTGCGGGCCCCGGCGCCTTGATCTTCCCGTTGATTAGGTTCTGGAGTGTGCCGCGCGTCCAGAGGGGACCGCCCTGGGGCTCCTCTGGGTCCACGCAGGACGCCGCCAGGGACCGGTAGCTGAGCGCGAGCTCAGCCATTCGCGCTTGCGCGAGGTCAGCAAGATCGGTTCGAGTCGCGCGTGAGTCGGCCGGTCGGGGCGTCTCGTCTGCCATGAACGTGGTCCTGTCATCGTGGTCGCTACGGGCCGGATAGGTCCAGCTCGACACGACAAGCGGGGGGCTTGTGTCAGTGTCCAGGTTTTTGGTCGGCCGCGACCAGCCCCTCCGTGAACGTTGGCTGAATCCCCACAGAATGTGGCCAAGAATCTGGACAGCGCACCCGGCCCCTGGCACGCTGTATGTGTCCAATTTTTTGGACAAAGCTGCGATGGCCAACCGTGCGTTGCCGCAGCAAGGCGCCGTGTGAGCGATGGCTCACATGCGGCCCAGTCGGAGCGCCGTTGGCCTGTAGCTCAAGGTCGATCGGTCGGTCGACCTTGCCAGCGGTAGGGGAGCAGCAGATGAGACTCGCCAGCGACCGTCAGTTCGCCGGTGCCGGCCTTGAGTGGGCCATAGGCCCGGAGCGTGAAGACATGGAACGCCGCGCCGTCCTCGGTCTGTATATGTGGACACCTGGGACCTGTTTTCGGTGCTCCGAGCGGTCGATCCCGGTCACGAAACTGGCATCCATCCTGACCCGCGCCGGGGCGGTCTACCAGATTGCCGCCTGCAGCGACTGCGTCCTCGACTTGGAGGCGGAGCGAGAGCGGAGGTCTCGACGTCTGGGGCGCGTCTACGAGGCCGGCCAGCTCGGCCGCGACGGTTAGCCCTCGCCGCACGTCAGGCGACGATTTTCCAGGGAGGCCTCAGGGAGTTTGCAGCCTCAGGGAGGATGCAGGGCGCGGCAGATCCGCCAACAATGGTGGCGGATCGACGGCAGAAGAGAACAGATGAGAACGCAGGTCAGGGACTTGACGACGCCTTGGACGAGGCTTGCCGCAGGTGGCGTAACCTGACCGGCGAGATGACCGTCGTGTGGACCCTGCGCCCCAACGCATGACCACACGTTTCCCCGGGGGGAGTGGGGCCGCGCCTTCACGGCGCGGCCCCACCCGCGTTCGGGGGCGCTCTTCCGCGCCCGGCACCTCTGCGAACGCCGCGGTGGGGACCGCGACCGCGGCAGCCGGGGACGAGAGGGGCACAGCCCATGGCCGGCCGTGCCGGAGCCGACATCGGCTCGACGTCGGACGCGTGGCCGAGGTGATGGTCCCTGCCGGAGCCGGCTCACCGCAGGACGCGGCGCAGGCCGCCTTCCGGGACCGCATCGCCCGCGGGCACTGCACCGAGGCACGCGTGCAGGTGCAGGACGGCGTCCGGTGCCCCGCCGACATCGTTGAGCCGCCGCCGCAGGGCTGAACCTGCGCGCCGCGGTGGCGCGCCCCCGGGCCCGGGCGGCCGTGCGGCGGCACAGTGGGCGCCGGGAGCGGTCCGGCGCGGGCCGCTCCCGCCGACCGGAGCCGCAGGGAGCGCCATGAGCGAGGCCGTGTCCAGACGTTCGGCGCTGCGGCTGATCGGAGCGGCGGGCGCGGCCCTCGGCGCGGCCGGCTGCATCCCCGCGGTGCCGCCCGCCGCCGACCCCCGTACCGGCCCGTCCGCCGCATCCGGTCTGCCCGGCCCGTCCGCCCCGGCCGGCGGCCCCGCGCGGCCCGGGAACACGGCCCGCATCGACGCCCTGCTCGCCCGGCTCACCCTCGATGAGAAGACCGCCCTCCTGCACGGCGGCCGGGACCCGGCCCCGGTCGGCCAGCACGGCTACCTCCCCGGGGTGCCGCGTGTCGGCATCCCGCCGCTGAGGCTCGCCGACGGGCCCGCAGGCGTACGCGTCACCCGCCCGGCCACGGCGCTGCCCGCACCGGTCATGCTGGCCTCCGCCTTCGATCCGGCACTGGCCCGCGAGTACGGCAGGACCCTCGGCCGGGAGGCACGGGCCCTGGGCCAGGACATCCTGCTGGCGCCCGTGGCCAACCTGATCCGGACCCCGTACGCCGGCCGGAACTCCGAGGCCTTCTCCGAGGACCCGCGGCTGACGGCCGACCTGGTCGCGGAGGTCGTCCGCGGCATCCAGGACGAGGGCGCGATCGCCGCCGTCAAGCACTTCGCGCCCGGCCACCAGGAGCACGGCCGGGACACCGTCGACGTCATCGCCGGCGAACGCACCCTCCACGAAACGGAACTGCGCGGCTTCGAAGCGGCCGTCACCGCCGGGGCGGGCGCCGTGATGGGCGCGCACCACAAGGTCAACGGAACCCGCGCCTGCGAGAGCCGGCCGCTGCTCGACGAACTGCTGCGCGGCCGCTGGGGCTTCGACGGCTGGGTGATGTCCGCCCCGGACGCCGCGCACAGCACGGTCGCCGCCCTCGGCGCCGGTCTCGACATGGAACTGCCCGGCGGTACGCACTTCGGCTCCCCGCTCCGGGAGGCGGTGCGCGGCGGCACCGTCCCCGAGGAGGCCGTCGACCTCGCCGTGCGCCGGATCCTGGCCACCATGGACCGGTTCGGGCTGCTCGACGCCAAACGCCCGGCCCGCCCCGCCCGCGACCCGGGCGCCGGGGCGCGGACCGCCCGCCGGGTCGCCACGGCCGGCGCGGTCCTGCTCCGGAACGAGCGCGACACGCTGCCGCTGTCCGGATCCGCCGCCCGCTCCATCGCCGTGATCGGGCCCACCGCGCAGGTGCCCTTCGTCAGCGGCGGCGGCACCGCGCACGTGGTGCCCGACCGGGCGGCCGCCCCGCTCGCCGCGATCAGGCGCCGGGCCGGGAGCGGTGCCACGGTCCGCCACGCCCTCGGCGAGGACCTGTACGGGCGGCCGCTGCCGGCGGACCTGCTGGTCCCGGCCGCGGGACTGGACGACCGAACCGTGCCCGCCGGGCGGACCTGGAGCCACGAAGCGGAGTTCACCCTCGCCGAGGACGACGAGTGGACGCTGCTCGTCCACTACACCGGCAGGCGGCCGAGCGTGCGCCTCGACGGGGAGGAGCTGTTCCCCGTACGGCAGGGCGCGGCCGAGTCCTTCGCGGGCGGACTGCTCGGCTCCGCGCCCGACGGGCTCAGTGTCCGCCGCCGCAGCCTCACCCTCGCGGCGGGCGCCCACCGCCTCGCCGTCTTCGCGGAGGGCGGCGTCACGGGTGGGAGGTTCCGGTTGCGCCACACGACGGGGGCGACCCGGGCCGCCGATGTCGCCGAGGCCGTGAAGGCGGCGAAGGCCGCCCGCAGCGTGCTCCTCTTCGCCTACGAGGACACCGGCGAGGGCAGCGACCGCACCTCACTGGGGCTGCCCGGCGGCCAGGCCCGGCTCATCGAGGCCGTCGCCGGGGCCAATCCCCGCACCGTGGTCGTGCTCAACACGTCCTCCGCCACGACCATGCCCTGGCTCTCCCGCACCGGAGCCGTCCTGCAGATGTACTACCCGGGCCAGGAGGGGGCCGCGGCCACGGCGGCCGTCCTCTTCGGGGACACGGACCCGGGCGGGCGGCTCACCCAGACCTTCCCGGCCGACGAGAAGCAGACACCGGTCGGCGGGGACCCGCTGCGCTACCCCGGCGTGGGCGGCCGGCAGGAGTACTCCGAGGGCGTCCACGCCGGCCACCGCTGGTACGACGCGCAGAGCGTCGAGCCGCTGTTCGCTTTCGGGCACGGGCTTTCGTACACGAGCTGGGAGTACCGGGACCTGGTGGTGCGGCAGGAGCGCGGCGGACTGCGCGCGGAGTTCACCGTCCGCAACACCGGGCGCCGCAAGGGGACCGAGGTGGCCCAGGTGTACGTGGGCCCCTCCGCGGAGCTGCACCTCGACCAGCCGGTGCGCGCGCTGGCCGGCTACCGGCGGCTCACCCTGGCACCGGGAGAGACCCGGCGGGTCGCCGTCGACGTCGACGCGCGGACGCTGTCCTCGTGGGATCCGGAGCGGCACGCGTGGGTGCCCGGTACCGGTCGGCGCACGGTGTTCGCGGGCCGCTCCTCCCGGGACCTGCCCCTGCGCGCCGAGGCCGTCGTCGAGGCAGGCGCCGGGAACAGATAGGCTGCTCGTTCGGCGTGTCACGCGGAACGCCGGGACGCGGGTCTTTGAGGCGGGACGAACCAGGAGGGCGCACCGGTGCACGTCCAGGAATGGCTGGAGCATATTCCGGCGGTCAGTATCTATCTCCTGGTGGGCCTGGTCATCGGGCTGGAGAGCCTCGGCATCCCGCTGCCGGGGGAGATCATCCTGGTCAGCTCGGCGCTGCTGGCCTCCCAGCACGGCGAGATCGACCCCGTGGTCCTCGGGATCTGCGCGACCACCGGCGCGATCGTGGGCGACTCGATCGGCTACGCGATCGGCCGCCGGGGCGGGAAGCCGCTGCTGGAGCGGCTGGGGCGGCGCTTCCCCAAGCACTTCGGGCCGGCCCAGGTGGCCCAGGCGGAGCACGCCTTCGAGCGGTGGGGCATGTGGGCCGTGTTCTTCGGGCGGTTCGTGGCGCTGCTGCGGATCTTCGCCGGGCCGCTGGCGGGTGTGCTGCACATGCCCTACTGGAAGTTCCTCATCGCGAATGTCTTCGGCGGGATCCTCTGGGCGGGCGGCACGACGGCCGTCATCTACTCCATCGGGATCGTCGCGGAGCCGTGGCTGAAGGGCTTCTCGTGGGTGGCGCTGGTGCTGGCCGTGGTCATCGGCGTCACAGTGATGCTGGTGATGCGCAGCCGGATGAAGAAGGCGGCCGCGGCCGGGCCCGCCGCGGAGCCTGTGCCCGCCGAGCACTGAGAGCAGGGGCCGGGGCCGGGCCGGCCGGGATCGCCGGCCCGGCCCCGGCCCGGCGCGCTACTCGCCCGGAGTGACCGCGGCGCGGTGCTGCTCGGCCAGCTCCACGTACATCGCGGCATTGACCTTCAGGCCCTCGCGCTCCTCGTCCGTGAGGGGGCGCCGTACCTTCGCCGGCACCCCGGCGACCAGCGAGCCCGGCGGGACCACCATGCCCTGCGGCACCAGCGCCTGCGCGGCCACCAGCGAGCCCGCGCCGATCACCGCGCCGTTGAGGACGGTCGCGCCCATGCCGATCAGGCAGTCGTCCTCGACGGTGCAGCCGTGCACGACGGCGTTGTGGCCGATGGAGACCCGCTCGCCGACGGTGACCGGGAAGCCGGGGTCCACGTGCAGGGTGCAGTTGTCCTGCACGTTGCTGTCGGCGCCGAGGACGATCGGACCGCAGTCGGCGCGCAGCACCGCCGAGTACCAGATGCTGGCGCCCGGGGCCAGGGTGACGTCGCCGACCACCACGGAGGTGGGCGCCGTGAAGGCGGTCGGGTCGATCCGCGGGCTCTTGCCGCCCACGCCCGCGACGAGTGCCCGGCCGGCCGTGCCGAGGTCAGCGTGTTCCGTCATGTTCCTCTTCCTCAGTGCTGTGTCCGCCGGGCCCGGGGTACCCGGTGTGCCCGCTGTGCCCGACGTGTCGAGCTACCGGCACCGTAGGGCACGCGCGTGCGGGCCGGCGATGGGGTGAAGATCACGGCGCGGGCGGGGCGCCCGGCGCGTTACCGTGGCCCGGTGCCGAAGAACCAGAACACGTTCTCATCCCTGACCACCTTGCGCCGCCGCGTCGCAGGCCGGATCGCCCACGGCGTCTGGCGGTGGATGCAGCAGGCCGGCGCGCTCACCGACCGGACCACGGGCGGGCTCCGCTTCGGCACGATCGGGGAGGGCACCCGGCTGGCCTTCCCGCAGGGCACCGTCTTCGGCGAGCCGTGGATCCACCTCGGCGCGTGCTGCATCATCGCGGAGCAGGTCACCCTGACGGCCGGGATGCTGCCGGGCCTCGACCTCGGCACCGAGCCGGTCCTGGTCATCGGCGACGGCGTCGTCCTCGGCCGGGACAGCCACGTCATCGCCGACGCGCCCATCAGCATCGGCAACGACACGTTCTGCGGGCCGGGGGTGTACATCACCTCCACCAACCACAGCTACGACGACCCGCACGAGCCGATCGGCCGGCAGTGGCCGCGCAGCGAGCCGGTGGAGATAGGCCCCGGCTGCTGGCTCGGCACGGGCGCGGTGATCCTCCCGGGGGCGCGCCTCGGCCGCAACGTGGTGGTGGCCGCGGGGTCCGTGGTGCGCGGCGAGGTGCCCGACCACGCCGTGGTGGCCGGAGCCCCGGCGCGGATCGTGCGCCGCTGGACCGAGGAGACGGGCTGGCAGCCGCCGCTGCGCACGCCGGCCCCGGTGCCGATCCCGGACGGGATGACCTCCGGGCAGCTCCGGGCCCTGGCGGAGTTCGCGGAGGCGGAGCAGCGTGCGGCCGGTGCGGAGCTGCACGCGGCCGGTGCGGAGCTGCACGCGGCCGGTGCGGAGCCGCGTGCGGCCGGGGTGCAGGATGCGGCGGCCGGCCGGTCCGGCTGACCGGGGTCGTCATCCGGCGGCCAGCAGGGCCGTTCCGGCGAGGGCCAGCCCGGCACCGGCCGCCTGGACCGCGCGCAGCCGTTCGCGGAGCACGGCGAAGGCGGCGAGCGCGGTGATCACCGGGTAGAGCGAGGAGAGCACGGCGGCCACGGTGACCGGGCCGTTCTGGGCGGCGACGGAGTAGGTGCCGTTCGCCGCGACGTCGGCGAGCCCGACGAACGCCAGGGCCGGCAGCAGCCGCCACAGGGTCCGCAGGCCGGTGCCCTCGGGCAGGGCCGGGGTGCCACGCCGGCTCCGGACCCACAGGACGCTGCCGCCCGCCACCACGTTGGTGACCCGCTGCACGAACAGGGCGAGGAAGAGCCCGGTCACCGAACTGGAAGCCTCCGAGATCAGTGCCATCACGGCGCCGAAGCCGAATGCGGCCGTCAGGGTCAGTACGACGGCCTGGCGCTGCACGGGCGCGCCGCGCAGCTCCGGGCCGCCCGCCAGGACGATGCCGACGACGGCGATCGCGATGCCGGTGACCTGGCCGAGCCCGGGCTGCTCGCCCATCGCGAGCCCGACCCCGACGGGTACGACCACCCCGAGCGAGCCGAGTGGCGAGACCACTCCCATCGGGCCGAGCGCCAGCGCCTTGTAGAAGCTGAACATGGCGACGGGCCCGACCAGCCCCGCCGCCACGGCGAACCACAGCTGCGGCCCGGCCTCCGTCCATGCGCCGGTGGCCAGCACCACCGAGCCGAGTGCGAGGACGGCCAGCACCTGCGAGGCCACGACCACGGTCAGGGCGGGCAACCGGCGGGTCAGCAGCCCGCCGCCGAAGTCCGCGAGGCCCCACATGAGGGCCGTGGCCAGGGCGAAGAGGGCGGTCATGCGGGGCCTCGCAGTACAGTGCGGTGAACGGTGGGGTGCAGTGTCGAGTACGCCCCACGATAGTTCAGTCTATTGGACCTGAAAATCCAGAATCTTGGACGGAATGGTGTCGGACTTCCAACAGCTCACGCAGGCACTCGCCCGGAACCTCCGCCACTGGCGCGGTGAGCGCGGCTTCACCCTGGACGCCCTCGCCGCCCGTGCCGGGGTGAGCCGCGGGATGATCATCCAGATCGAGCAGGCCCGTACGAACCCCAGCGTCGGCACGACCGTGAAGCTGGCCGACGCCCTGGGGGTGAGCATCACCACCCTGCTGGACCGCGACCGCACCCCGCGCGTGCACGTCGTCCTGCCCGGGCAGGGCGTACGCATGTGGGCCACGGAGGCGGGCAGCGGCGCGAGCATGCTCCTCGGCGACGACCGGCGCGGCCCCGTCGAGATGTGGAGCTACCGCCTGGAGCCGGGCGAGGGCGCCGACTCCGACCCGCACCCGGCCGGCACCTTCGAGATGCTGCACGTCACGGCCGGGCAACTGACCCTGCTGGTCGCCGACGAGCGGTACGCGGTCCCGGCCGGCGGAGCCGTCTCCTTCGAGGCCGACACCCCGCACGCGTACCGCAACGAGGGTGAGGAGCCGGTGGAGATGACCCTGGCCGTGTCCATCCCGCCCGTCGGCGGCGCGGCTACAGGGCGGGAATCTCAATAGCGGGGCAGCGGTCCATCACCATCTCCAGGCCGGCCTCGCGGGTACGGGCGAACGCGGCGTCGTCGACCACGTCGAGCTGGAACCACACGGCGTCCGCGCCCACGGCCACCGCCTCGTCCGCGATCCGGCCCGCCAGGGCGCTGTTGACGAACACGTCCACCACGTCCACCTTGAACGGGATCTCCGCGAGGGAGGCGTATCCCTGCTCCCCGTGCACCGTCTCCGCCTTCGGGTGGACGGGGACCACCCGCTTCCCGAACCGCTGCAGCACGCGCGCGACGCCGTACGCGGCCCGGTCCTGATTGCCGGACAGGCCGACGACGGCCCAGGTGTCGCCGAGCTCGGTGAGGATCCTGCGGATGGTTGCCGGGTCGCCGTACACGGGTGCCGCCTCCTGAAGTCGTCCGGGTCCTGCCCGCCGGGTGCGGCCGGTGATCCGCACCGCAGCCTTCCACAACAGAAAGAACGCACGACCGATTCCCCGTAGGGTGGAGCGGTGAAGTCAGACCAGTACGCGACGGTGGCCCGTGAAGGTGTACACGAGTCCGAGATCAACCGCTCGCGGTTCCTGTGCTCGCTCGCACCCGCCGCGACCGAGCAGGAAGCCCAGGAGTTCGTGGCCCGCATCCGCCGCGAGCACCCCACCGCCACGCACAACTGCTACGCCTACGTCATCGGCGCCGACGCCTCCGTCCAGAAGGCCAGCGACGACGGCGAGCCCGGCGGCACCGCCGGCGTGCCCATGCTGCAGATGCTGATGCGCCGCGACGTCCGGTACGCGGTGGCCGTCGTCACCCGCTACTACGGCGGCGTGAAGCTCGGCGCCGGCGGGCTCATCCGCGCTTACGGGGGCGTCGTCGGCGAGGCCCTCGACGTGCTCGGCACCGTCACCCGCCGCCGCTACCGGCTGGCCACCGTCACCGCCGACCACCAGCGCGCCGGCAAGATCCAGAACGATCTGCGGTCCACCGGCCGGACCGTGGTCGACCTGCGCTACGGGGCCGCCGTCGAGATCGAGGTCGCCCTGCCCGAGGTGGACCTGCCCGGTTTCGAGGCCTGGCTCGCCGACATCTCCGCCGGAACCGCCGTCCTCACGCTCGGTGGTGAGGCGTACGCGCCCTGAGCGCCCCCGCGAGGCGTTAGCGTAGAGGGGGTCATCGGGCGGGCTGCGGCGATTCGGGCGATTCAGGGGGGCGGACGGGCATGTGCGGAGAGACGGTCGGCAGGGCCGGCGAATGAGGCTCCTGCACACCTCCGACTGGCACCTCGGCCGGTCCTTCCACCGCGTCGGCCTGCTCGGCGCCCAGGCCGCCTTCGTCGAACACCTCGTGGAGACCGTCCGCGAGCGCGAGGTCGACGCCGTCCTCGTCGCCGGCGACGTCTACGACCGGGCCGTACCCCCTCTCCCCGCCGTCGAGCTCTTCGACCGGGCCCTGCACCGCCTCGCCGACCTCGGCGTGCCGACCGTCATGATCTCCGGGAACCACGACTCCGCCCGTCGCCTGGGCGTCGGGGCCGGGCTGATCGGCCGGGCCGGCATCCACCTCAGGACGGACCCCGGCGGCTGCGCCGACCCGGTGGTGCTGGCCGACGTACACGGCGACGTGGCGCTGTACGGGCTGCCGTACCTGGAGCCGGCCCTGGTCAAGGATCACATCGGCGCCGACAGGGTCAGCCATGAAGCCGTTCTCGGCGCGGCCATGGACCGCATCCGGGCCGACCTCGCCGGGCGCGCCCCCGGCACCCGCTCCGTCGTCCTCGCGCACGCCTTCGTCACCGGCGGCCAGGCCAGCGACAGCGAGCGCGACATCGCCGTCGGCGGCGTCGAGGCCGTACCCGCCTCCGTCTTCGACGGGGTCGACTACGCCGCCCTCGGCCACCTCCACGGCTGCCAGACCATCAACGAACGGGTCCGCTACTCCGGTTCCCCGCTCGCCTACTCCTTCTCCGAGGCCGGCCACCGCAAGACCATGTGGCTCGTCGACCTCGGCCCGGCCGGGGAGATCACCGCCGAGCGGGTCGACACCCCCGTCCCACGGCCCCTCGCCCGGCTCCGCGGCCCCCTCGTCGCGCTGCTCGACGACCCGGCGCACACCGTGCACGAGGACTCCTGGATCGAGGCCACCCTCACCGACCCCGTACGCCCCGACGACCCCATGGCCCGCCTCACCGCCCGCTTCCCGCACACCCTCAGCCTCGCCTTCGACCCCGAGGGCCGCGAGGAGGACGGCGGCGCCACCTACGCCCAGCGGCTCCGCGGCCGCAGCGACCAGGAGATCGCCGAGGACTTCGTCGCCCACGTGCGCGGCGGCGGCGCCGACGAGGCCGAACGGGCGGTGCTCCAGGCCGCCTTCGAGGACGTGCGCACCAGTGCGGCCGCCGACGGCGGACAGGAGGCCCGCCGATGAGGCTGCACCGGCTCCGGATCACCGCCTTCGGCCCGTTCGCCGAACCCCAGGACATCGACTTCGACGCCCTGTCCGCCGCCGGGATCTTCCTGCTGCACGGACCCACCGGCGCGGGCAAGACGTCCGTCCTGGACGCCGTCTGCTTCGCCCTGTACGGATCCGTGCCCGGCGCCCGCCAGGCCCCCGGCGCCGGGCTGCGCAGCGACCACGCCGCGCCGGGCACCCCCACCGAGGTCACCCTCGAACTCACTGCCGGCGGACGACGCCTGGAGATCACCCGGCGCCCCGAGCAGGACCGGCCGAAGAAGCGCGGCACCGGCACCACCAGGGACAAGGCGCAGAGCCGGCTGCGCGAGTACGACGGGCGGCAGTGGACCGCCCTCAGCCGCTCCCACCAGGAGATCGGCGAGGAGATCGAGCAGCTGCTCGGCATGAGCCGGGAGCAGTTCTGCCAGGTCGTCCTGCTGCCGCAGGGCGAGTTCGCACGCTTCCTGCGCGCCGACGAACAGGCCCGCAGCCGCCTCCTGAGCCGACTCTTCGACACCCGCCGCTTCGCCGCCGTCGAAACCCTGCTCGCCGAGCGCCGCCGGGCCGCCGAGGCCAAGGTCCGGGCCGGCGACGAGAAGGTCCTCGGCACCGCGCAGCGGCTCGCCCAGGCGGCCGGGGACAGCGCCGACCTGCGGGCCTGGCCGATGCCCGGCCACCAGCCCGGCGACCCCGGCCTGGCCGGAGCCGTCCGGGCCTGGGCCGCCGTCGCGCGGTGCGACGCCAGGGAGCGGCTGACGGTCGCAGACCACGCGCTGGCCGCCGTCGAGGGCCGGCACGCCGCCGCCCGCCGGGCCGCGGAGGAGGCCCGCGAACTCGACCGGCTGCAGCGCCGACACGCCGAGACCGCCCGCCGCGCCGCCCTCCTCGCCGAGGCCGCTCCCGAACGGCAGCGGATCCGGGAACTCCTCGATCGGGCCGGCCGCGCCGCCCTCGTCGCGCCCGCCCTGGAACTGCGCGGAGCCGCCTCCTCCGCCCATCTCGCCACCGCCCACGCGGAGGCTGCCGCCCGCGCCGAACTCCCCCCGCCCCTGGCGGACGCCGGACCGGAGCAGCTGGCCGGCGTCGAACAGCGGCTGCGGGAGGAGCTCGGCGCACTGGGGGCGGGCCGCCGCGCCGAGCAGCGCAGCGCCGAGATCGGCCGCGAGCGGGCCGCCCTGGACCGGGAGGCCCGCGACGCCGAGGAGCAGCTGCGGGAGGCCGCCGATTGGCTGGCCCGCTGGGAGGACACCCGCGCCGCGCTCACGGGCCGCGCGGAAGCCGCACAGCAGGCCGCGACCCTGGCCGAGCAGCTCGCCGGGAAGCTGGAGCCCACCCGGATCCGCCTGGACGCGGCCCGTCGGCGCGACGCGCTGGATGCCGACGCGCAGCGCGCCGCGGGCGAACTGGCCGCCGTACGCGAGGAGTCGGCCGCGGCCCGGGAGCGCTGGCTGGAGCTCAAGGAGGCCCGGCTGCGCGGGATCGCCGCCGAGCTGGCCGCCGCGCTGGTCGCGGGCGAGCCGTGCACGGTGTGCGGTGCGGCCGAGCACCCGGCCCCGGCCCGGCCCGCCCCCGGGCACGTGGACCGGGCCGCCGAGGACGCCGCCCACGCCCGCTACGAGCAGGCCGAGGAGCGGCGGGCCGCCGTCGAGCGCGCCCTCGCCGCCGCCCAGGAGGCCCGCGCCGGAGCCGCGGCCGCCGCCGGGGACGCCACCACCGCCGACCTCCTCGCCCTGACCTCGGACCTCAGCTCCCGGCACGCCGCCGCCCATGCCGCCGCGGCCGGACTGCACGCCGCCCGCGAGCAGCTGGCCCGTGCCGAGCGGGAGCACGCCGTACGCAGCACCGACCGGCTGGAGGCCGAGCGCCGGGCCGCCGCCCGGGCCTCCCGGCGCGAGGCCCTCGACGCGGAGCAGGCCTCGCTGGAGGCCGAGCTCGCCCTGCTCCGCGGGGACGCGCCCACCCTCGCGGCCCGCGCCCGGACGCTGGAGGACCGGGTCCGCATGGTCACCGCCGCCGCCACCGCGCTGCGTCGCGCCGAGACCGCCGCCGCCCGGCTCAAGGAGGCCGACGGCCAGCTCGCCGACGCCGCCTTCAAGGCCGGCTTCGAGACCGTCGAGGCGGCGGCCGCCGCCGTGCTCCCGGACTACGAACGCAGCGCGCTCCAGCAGCGCCTGGATGCCTGGCAGGCCGAGGAGGCAACGCTGGCCGACCGTCGAGGCGAGAGCGACACCGCGGCCGCCGCCGCCCTGCCCCCGGCCGATCCGCACGCCGCCGAGGCCGAGGCGGGGCGGGCCGAGGCGCTGGTGCGCTCCGCCGCCTCCGCCGTCGACGCGGCGCGGGTGCGGTGCGCGGAGCTGGACCGGCTCTCCCGGCAGGCCGAGCAGGAGCTGCGCGCCCTCGGCCCGCTGCGCGAGGCCTACGAGCGGGTGGCCCGGCTGGCCGGCCTCACCGCGGGCACCTCCGCCGACAACGAGCGCAAGATGCGGCTGGAGGCGTACGTCCTGGCGGCGCGCCTGGAGCAGGTCGCGGCCGCGGCGACGGCGCGACTGCTGAAGATGTCCGGCGGCCGCTACACCCTCGTCCACTCCGACGCCAAGGCGAGCGGACGTGGCCGCTCCGGTCTCGGGCTGCACGTGGTGGACGCCTGGACCGGCAGCGAGCGCGACACCGCCACCCTGTCGGGCGGCGAGACCTTCTTCGCCTCGCTCGCCCTCGCCCTCGGACTCGCCGACGTGGTCTCCGACGAGGCGGGCGGCGTACGCCTGGACACCCTCTTCATCGACGAGGGCTTCGGCAGCCTCGACGATCAGGCGCTGGACGAGGTCCTCGACGTACTCGACTCGCTGCGCGAGCGGGACCGCAGCGTCGGCATCGTGAGCCATGTCGCCGACCTGAGGACCCGGGTGCAGGCCCAGCTGGAGGTCGTCAAACAGCGCGGCGGCTCGGCGGTCCGCCACCGCACCGCCACCGTCACGGACTGAGCGGGCGGCGGGGCAGCGGCGAGGAGTACACGACGCTCGTGGTGACGGCGCCGAGCCCCGAGATGCGGCCGGCGACCTCTTCCAGATGGCCCATCGAGCGGGCGGCGACCTTCAGCACGAAGCAGTCGTCGCCCGTGACGTGGTGGGCCTCCAGAATCTCCGGAGTCGCCTCCAGGAGATCGTGGAACGGCTTGTAGTTGCCGTGCGGGTAGCGCAGCCGCACCAGCGCCAGGATCGACTTGCCCAGCTTCTCCGGGTTCACCACGGCCGTGTAGCCGGTGATCACGCCGGCCTCCTCCAGGCGGCGCACCCGCTCGGTGACGGCGCTGGCCGACATGGAGACGGTGCGGGCGAGGTCGGCGAAGCTGGCCCGGCCGTCCTCTTGGAGGGCGGCCAGGATGCGCCAGTCGGTGGCGTCGGGCGAATACTCGGTCATCCGACTGGTGTAGCAGGGGAATCCCCGGCCAAACAAGAGGAAGGCCGGGGAAACGCCCTTCCCGGGTGATCAATAGGCTCATAGATTCGGGGACATGACGACGACACAGCACCCCGACACCCCCGCTGCCCCGGCTGCTTCCGCCGCCCCCGCAGGGCCCGCAGGGTCCGAGAACCCCGTACTCCGGGTTCCCCCGGCGACCCCGGCGGCGGCCGCCGCCCACTTCGCCGCCGCCCTCGCCTTCCACACGGACGTGTCGGACGTCGCCGCCGCGCTCAAGGCCCACCGCGAACAGGGCACCGACCTCGGCTTCCAGCTGATCGACTCACGCTCCACTCCCGCCTGGGACCAGGCCCACATCCCCGGCGCGATCCACCTGCCCACCGCCCTGATCCCCCAACAGGCCGAGCAGCTCCTGGACAAGAGCCTCCCCGTGGTCACGTACTGCTGGGGCCCCGGCTGCAACGGAGCCACCCGCTCCGCGCTCGCCCTGGCCCGGCTGGGCTTCCAGGTGAAGGAGGTGCTCGGCGGCATCGAGTACTGGATCCGCGAGGGCTTCGAGGTCGAGACCTGGCAGGGCAGGCAGCAGCGCGGCGAGGCCGACCCGCTGACCGCGCCCACCGACTCCGGCGACTGCGGCTGCTGAAACCGCTGCGGACAGACGGGCCGCCCGCTCCCCGGGGACAGCGGAACGGGCCCGCCCGCTCCCAGAGAGGGCGGGCGGGCCCGTACACGCCACGGGGCGCCGCGGGCCCCGGGTCCGGATCAGAGCTGCGACAGCTCGTCCACCAGGTCGTCCAGGCCCAGTGAGCCCTGCGACAGCGCCGCCATGTGCCAAGCCTTCAGATCGAACGCCTCGCCGTGCGCGGCCCGGGCGTTGTCCCGGCCCAGCAGCCAGGCGCGCTCGCCCAGTTTGTAGCCGATCGCCTGGCCCGGCATCGACAGGTAGCGGGTCATCTCGCTCTCGACGAAGTCCGCGGGCCGACTGCTGTGCTGCGCGAAGAACTCCTGCGCCAGCTCCACCGTCCAGCGCTCACCGGGGTGGAACGGCGAGTCCGCCGGGATCGCCAGGCCCAGGTGCATGCCGATGTCCACGATGACCCGCGTGGCCCGCATCATCTGGCAGTCGAGGTAGCCCAGGCGCTGCTCGGCGTCCTTCAGGTAGCCCAGCTCGTCCATCAGGCGCTCCGCGTACAGCGCCCAGCCCTCGACGTTGGCGCTGACGAGGCCGACGGAGGCCTGGTAGCGGGAGAGCCGGTCCGCGACGTGCGCCCACTGCGCGAGCTGGAGGTGGTGGCCCGGAACACCTTCGTGGTACCAGGTGGAGACCAGGTCGTACAACGGGAAGCGGGTCTGGCCCATCGTGGGCAGCCAGGTCCGCCCGGGACGGGAGAAGTCCTCGGAGGGGCTCGTGTAGTACGGGGCCGCGGCGCCGCCCGCCGGGGCGATGCGGGACTCCACCCGCTTGACCCGCTCGGCCAGTTCGAAGTGGGTGCCGTCGAGGTTCTCGATGGCCTCGTCCATCAGGCCCTGAAGCCAGGCCTGGACCTCGTCGACGCCGATGTGGGTGCCGTGCTCGTCCAGGTGCCGGAGCGCCTCCCAGGGGCCGGCGCCGGGCAGGATCCTGGCCGCCTCGGTCTTCATCTCGGTGAGCAGCCGGTGGTATTCCGACCAGCCGTAGGCGTACGCCTCGTCCAGGTCCAGGTCCGTGCCGTTGAAGTAGCGCGACCACCGGGCGTAGCGCTCGCGGCCCACCGCGTCCGGGGCGTCGGCGACGGCCGGTTCGTACACCGCGCGCATCCAGTCGCGCAGAGCGGCGAGGGCGGCGGTGGCGGTGCCGGCCGCCTGCTCCAGCTCGCCGCGCAGCGCCTCCGGGCCGCGGGCGGCGAACTCGCCGAAGAAGCCGCCGCCCGCGGTGTTCCCGTCGCCGGAAGTGTCCTCGTCCTCTCCGGCCCAGGTGGTGAGCTGGCCGATGAAGGTGGCGGTGGCGCGCGGGCCGCCGTACAGGCCGCGGTCGAGCCCGAGCTGCAGGCTTTCCCGGTAGCCGGCCAGGGCGGCGGGGACCGCGCGCATCCGCTCGGCGATCGCGGCCCAGTCCTCGTCCGTGTCCGCCGGGGTCAGCGGGAAGACCTCGCGGATCGCGTGCGCGGGGGAGTGGATGTTGCTGACGGCGCGCAGGTCCTCGTCGGCCTCGTGCACGGCGAGTTCGGCGGTGAGGCGCTCGCGCAGCAGGCGGGCGCAGCGGCGCTCGGCGTCGCTGTCCGCGCCGGGCAGCCGCTCGGCGGCGTCGAGCCGGGCGAGGGTGGAGCGGGCCAGGCCGGCCACGGCCGCACGGCCGGCCGGCGAGAAGTCCGGGAGCCTGCCCGAGCTCGCCGCGACACCGAGATAGGTGCCCGTGATGGGGTCGAGGGCGATGAGGTCGTCGACGTAGGAGTCGGCGACCTGGCGCGGCAGCCGGGACGCGATGTCACTGCGGAGGGTGTCTGACATGCGGACATCTTCGTATGCGCAGAGGGTCCGCGTCATCACCGTTCGCTGTCGGCCTGCTGACGCTGTCCGGGTCGGCCGGTGCCCGGTCGCCCGTACGGGAGCCGGCTGCCGACGGCTGCGCTGTCGAGACGGGCGGTGATCACCAAGGTGCCCTCCTCGACCAGGTAGTCGAGGGGCAGGCCGAGGCCGCGCATGGCGGCGACCATGCCGGTGTTGGAGGAATGGGTCACGGCGTAGACGCTGGCGCAGCCTGCCTCGACGGCCATCGCGACGAGCCTGCGCAGCAGCTCGGACCCGATCCCGCGGCGCTGCCAGTCGTCCTCGATCAGCAGCGCGACCTCGGTCTCGTCCCCGTCCCACAGCAGGTGGCCGAGGGCGACGAGCCTGCCGGACGCGGTGGTCACGGCCAGCGTACGGCCGAAGCGGGGGCTCAGCAGGTGGTCGAGGTAGCGGTCGGCGTCGGCGACGGGGCCGTGGTAGCGCAGGCCGAGGGTGCGCTCGGAGCAGCGGTCGTGCATCGCGCGGGCGGCGGGCAGGTCGGCCTGGTCGGCGCGGCGTACGGTGAGGTCGTTGCCCTCGGGCAGGGTCAGCACGTCCTGGCTGCGCGGGATGCGCGGGCCGAGCCGGGCGTCGAGCTCGACGAGGGCACGGGCCCGGGCGAACTCGGTCGGGGTGAACGGCAGATGGGGCCGCTCCACGGTGAGGGCGCCGCCCGAGGGGTCGCGCAGCCGCATCACGGTCGCCTCGAGCACCCCCTCGACCGGGGTGTCGGCGTCGACGTTGGGACGGCCGGAGAGGTTGGTCGCCGGGATGGAGTGGATGGTGCAGCGGCCGAGCAGCCGGCGCAGCGCGAGCGGCAGTTCGGCGGTGTCCAGGGCGGTACGGGTCGCGAGGCCCAGCAGCCGGGTCGGGGTGTCGACGAGGTCGTGCGCGTCGGCCCGCTCGATCCAGGTGTCCCTGCCGCCGGCGCCGGAGACGGCACGGGCGAGGTCGGCGGGGGGCAGCTGCTGCGGGGCGCGCAGCAGGAACTCGTCCACGGTGCCGCCCTCGGGCAGCGGATGCGTCTGCAGGGTCAGGATGTCCACCGCCTGGCCGGCGAGCGCGCTGCACAGGGCGGCCAGGCTGCCGGGCTCGTCGCGCACGGTCGTCCGCATCCGCCACAGCGAGGCCGTGGCGGACGGGCCGTCGTCGGGGGTGCTCGCCGCCGGGGTCGCCGCCGGGCCGGCGGCACCCGTATGGGTGGGGGCTGTGCTCGCGGGCGGCGGCGCGTGGCTGTGGCGGCGCGCCCACCAGGTGTGGAACGCCGCCGTCACCAGGAGGGCGACGGCCGAGGCGACCAGCATGACGGGGCCGCTCGGGCCGTGCACGACGAGGTTGGCGATGCCGTCGGCGACCGCGACGGCGCAGAAGAGCGCAGCCAGCTCGACGACATCGCGGCGCCAGTGATGGTGGCGGTGGGAGCGGTGGGCGGGGGCGTGCATCCGTTCAGTCATGCATGCCACTGTGACGCAGGGGTGTTGCGTGGTCACGAACGATCTGTGACCGACTGGTTAAGCGTCCATCTGGTCGATTTCGCCCCGATTTCCGCTCCACGTGTGCGCCTTGCCCCGTGCCCGCCTTGCCTCGTGCCGCCTTGCCCCGAGCCCGAC
>NZ_JACBGN010000129.1 GCF_013401435.1 Streptomyces sp. BR123 | reverse complement strand
GGGCCCGGGTGCGGACGCGGGTGCGGCTGCGGGTGCGGCTGTGGGTGCGGCTGTGGGTGCGGGGGTCGCCGCACGTGCGGGAGGCAGGGTGTACCGGGCGGCCGGCGGACGCGAGGGGGGCGGGCGTACGGTCTTCCTCTTCCCCGGGCAGGGCAGTCAGCGGCCCGGGATGTCCGCCCACCTCTTCACCGCCTTCCCCGACCTCGGCCGGCTCCTCGTCGCCGGCACGGACACGGACGGCCGGGCCGTCGCGGCGCTGTACCCGCCGGCCGTCTTCGACGACGCCGCCCTGGAGGAGACGCGGCGGGCGCTCACCGACACGCGGGCCGCGCAGCCGGCTCTGGGCATGGTGGAGCTGGCGGCGTACGAACTGCTCACCCGGTGCGGGATCCGGCCCGACATGGCGGCCGGCCACAGCTACGGCGAGCTGGTCGCCCTGTGCGCCGCGGGTGTCATCGACGCCGGGTCGCTGCCGCGGCTGAGTGCCGCCCGTGCCGCGGCGATTCTGGACGCCGCCGGTGACGACCCCGGCGCCATGGCAGCGGTGGCCGCCACCCCGGAGGACATCGGTCGGGTGCTGGGCGGCCCACCGCTGCCGGACGGGCTGGTCGTCGCCAACCACAATGCGCCGCGGCAGAGCGTCCTGTCGGGGCCGACCCGCGCGGTCGAGGCGGCGGTGCGCGGGCTGCGGACGGCCGGGACGGCGGTGAAGCGGCTGCCGGTGGCTTGCGCCTTCCACAGTCCGGTCGTGGCCGCGGCCGGTCCGGCCTTCGGCCGGGTCCTGGAGGAAGTACCGCTTCGAGAGCCGGAGTTCGAGGTGTGGGCAAATCGCACCGCCCTCCCCTACGGGGCCGGATCCGAGGCGGTGCGCGAGGAACTCGCCGCGCAGATCGGGGCTCCGGTGCGGTTCGCGGCGCAGATCGAGGCGATGTACGGCGCCGGGGCCCGGACCTTCGTCGAGGTGGGGCCGGGACGGGTGCTGACCCGGCTCGTCGCGGACGTCCTGGGTGACCGGCCGCACCGGACCGTCGCGCTGGAACCGCGCGTCGACAGCGGTCTGGCGGGCTTCCTCGACGCACTCGCCCGGCTGGCGGCCGCCGGACTGCCGGTGGTCAACGACTGGATGTTCCGGGGACGGGACGCCGTCGGCATCGACCGGGCCGCCGCCCCGCGCGCCCCCGGCTGGACCGTGGACGGACACCTCGTCCGTACCGCGTCCGGCGAGCCGCTTCCCGGCGCCCTCGCGCCGGCCCGACGAGTCGTGGAGGCACCCGTGACGACGAACCCCGGTGAGGCGGCGTCCGGCGCGGCGGACGCGCTGATCGCCGAGTTCCTGCGCAGCAGCCGGGAGATGATCGCCGCTCAGCGCGACGTGCTGCTGGCGTACCTCGGCGGTGTCCCGGACGGGACGGTAGCCGACGCTGCCGTACCGGCGCCGGCGTCGGCGCCGCTGCCGGAGTACGGGCCCGGGTGGACGGTCGGCGCCGGCGCGCCCGGCCTCGCTGCGCCGGCCGTCCACGGGGCGCCCGCGGCGGGCGTGCATCCGGAGCACGGGCTGCCGGACGGTGCGGCGCCCGTCCCTGGAGGGGGTGGTGCGGCGCCGGATGCCTCCGCGCCCGCGCCCCAGTCCGCGGAGTTCACCGAGGAAACGATTCTTCGGGCGGTCCTGGAGCTGATCAGCGAACGTACGGGGTACCCCCTCGACATGGTCGAGCCGGGACTCGATCTGGAAGCCGACCTGAGCGTGGACTCGATCAAGCGTGCCGAGATCGCGGGCGAACTCGCGCGTCGTCTCGGCGGCTCGGGCGGCGGCCCCGTCCCGGCGGCACTGGACGACGCGGAGCTGGAGGAGCTGACGCGGGCGCGGACGGCGGCAGCGATCGCCCGGTGGCTCGCGGACCGCGCGCCGGCCTCCGGCGCGGCCGCGGGACCGCCGGTCCCGGCCGAGCTGCCGGTCGCAGCCGGGGCCTTCGGCGCGGCACAGGGCGACGTCCCGCCGACGTACGGCCCGGTCCTCCCCCTCGCCGACGGCGCGGAGCCCGGCCCGAGCGCGTACCCGGACCCCGGAACGGAGGAGCTCGCGGCCCGCTCGGGCGCTGCCGGCGATCCCGGTGCCGGGACCGCCGGCGACGCCGCCGGCGCCGCCGCCCGGAGGCCGCCCGCCATGGCGGCGGGGGCCGACGGCCCGGCGGAGCCTGTCGTGGCCGCTCCCCGGAGGTACCGGGTGGTGCGGGCGCGGCTGGCGAGCACGGCCGGGGCGGCGGCGGACCTCGCCGGTACCCGGTGGGTGCTGCTCGGAGACGGCGCCGGGTCCTGGCGCGGGACCGCCGGCGAACTGGGGCAGCTGCTGGCCGCGCACGGCGCGCAGGCGGTGTCGGCGGCGCCTGCGGGGACGGATCCGGCGGCGTCGTCGGGCGGGCCCCTGGACGGTGTCGTCGTACTGAGCGCGCTGGGCGAGAGCGGTCCGCCGTTCCTGCCGGCCGGCTTCCCCGCCGTACGGGCCGCCCTGCGCGGTGCCCCGCGGCGCCTGCTGGTCGTCCGGGAGGCGGGGTACGGGGTGCGGGCGGCCGGGACGGACGGGCTGGTGCGGTCCGCTGCCCGCGAGTACCCCGGCGTGGCGGTGCGCTGCGTGGCGCTCGATCCAGGTGGGCCGGGCGGGCCGGCGGGGGCCGCGGAGGCGCTGTTCGAGGAACTGCTCGCGGGCGGCAGCGAGCCCGTGGTCGAGCGCACGCCCGCCGGACGGTTCGCGCCGGTGCTCACCGAGGCGCCCCTCGGCCCGCTCGCCGGAACCGGTGCGGGACCGGCCGGGGAGGGTGCCGCCGAGGCGGAGGCGCTGGGGCTGGACCGCGACAGCGTCGTGGTCGTCGTCGGCGGAGCCCGCGGGATCACCGCGCGGTGCGTGGCCGTGCTGGCGGCCGCCGCCCGCTGCCGGATCGAGCTCCTCGGCCGCACCCCGGTGCCTGCCGGGCCAGAGGACCCGGTGACCGCCGCCGCACCCGACCGCGCCGCGCTGCGGGGCCTGCTCGCCCGTACCGGCCGCTACGCCTCGCCCGCCGCCGTCGACAGCGCCGCCGATCTGATCCTGGCCCAGCGCGAGGTCACCGCGACGCTGGACACCGTGCGGGCCGCGGGCGGCCGGGCCCGGTACCGCAGCGTCGACTGCCGGGATGCGGCCGCCGTACTCCAGGCGCTCAAGGAGATCCACTCCGAGCACGGCCGTGTCGACGGGGTGATCCACGCCGCCGGAGTCATCGAGGACCAGCTGATCGAGGACAAGTCGGAGGCGTCCTTCCGCCGCGTCCACGGCACCAAGGCGGAGGGCGCGCTCGCGCTGCTCGCGGCGGTCGAGGAGCTGCCGCAGGCCGAACACCTGTCGTTCGTCGTGCTGTTCGGCAGCATCGCGGCCGTTCTCGGCAACCGCGGCCAGGCCGACTACGCGGCGGCCAACGACGCGCTGGAGGCGTACGGCGCCGCCTGGGCCGCCCGCACCGGGCGGCGCGCGCTGACCCTGCACTGGGGGCCGTGGGCCCCCTCCGAGGACCACACCGGCATGGTCGGCCCGGAGCTGGCCCGGAACTACGCCCGGCGCGGGGTCCGGCTGATCGATCCGGAGGAGGGGGCCTTGGCCCTGCTGCGGGAGCTGGCCTGGGGCGACCCGGCGGAGCGGGCCGTCGTCCTCACCGCCTCGGAGCGGTGACGTGACACGCCCTCGGTACGGCTCGGACGCGGGCGCGGTCACCGCCGTCCCGGCCGTACCCTCCGCCTCGTCCGTCCCTGCCGTGCCCGTCGCCATCACCGGCATGGCCGTGCTGCTGCCGGGCGCACCCGACCTGGCCGCGTACTGGGACAACCTGCGCGCCGGTGTGGACGTCATCGGCGAGGTCCCGCCCGGGCGCTGGGACGCCGCCTACTACCGCCCGGGCAGTGCACCGGAGCCGGCGGTGGCCGACCGGGTGTACTGCGGGCGCGGCGGGTTCGTGGACGCCGTCGCGGAGGTGGACGTCACCCGCTGGGGCGTCATGCCGTCCTCCGTGCCCGGCACAGAACCGGACCAGCTGATCGCGCTGCACGTGGCGGCGAACGCGCTGGCCGACGCCGGGGGCACCGCCCGGCTGCCCGACCGCGACCGCATCGGGATCGTCCTGGGGCGCGGCGGCTACCTCACGCCGGGCCTGGTCCGCCTCGACCAGCGCGTCCGCACCGCCGGCCAGCTGGTGCGCACCCTCGGCGAGCTGCTGCCGGGCCTGGATGCGGGGCAACTGGAGCGCGTGCGGGCGGCGTTCACCGAACGGCTGGGTCCCGACCGGCCGGAGGACGCCATCGGGCTGGTGCCCAACCTCGCCGCCTCCCGGGTCGCCAACCGCCTGGACCTGCGGGGGCCCGCCTACACGGTCGACGCCGCGTGCGCGTCGTCGCTGCTGGCCGTGGACCAGGCGGTCGCCGCGCTGGCCGCCGGCCGGTGCGACCTGATGCTGGCCGGAGGCGTGCACCACTGCCACGACATCACGCTGTGGAGCGTCTTCTCGCAGCTGCGGGCCCTCTCGCCCAGCGAGCGGATCCGCCCCTTCCACCGGGGTGCCGACGGTCTCCTCATCGGTGAGGGAACCGGTGTGGTGGTGCTCAAGCGCCTCTTCGACGCGGAGCGCGACGGCGACCGGGTCTACGCCGTGATCCGCGGGACCGGGGTCAGCAGCGACGGCCGTACCTCCGGCCTGGTGAACCCTGATCCGGCCGGGCAGGTGCGGGCGGTGCGGGCGGCCTGGCGGGCCGCCGGCCTGGACCCGGCGGCGCCCGGCTCCCTGGGGCTGCTGGAGGCGCACGGCACGGCGACGCCGGCCGGGGACGCCGCCGAACTGGCGACCGTACGCGAGGTCTTCGGCCCGGCGGAACCCGGGCGCCCCTCGGCGCACCGGCCCGTGATCGGGTCGGTGAAGTCGATGATCGGGCACGCCATGCCCGCCGCGGGCGTCGCCGGGCTCGTCAAGGCGGCGCTCGCCGTCCACCACGGCGTGCTGCTGCCCACCCTGCACTGTGAGGACCCGCATCCGGCGCTGGCCGGAACCCGTTTCCGTCCGCTCGCGCAGGCGGCCCCCTGGGAGCCGGGGCCGGACGGTGGGCCGCGCCGGGCGGCGGTCAACGCGTTCGGGTTCGGCGGGATCAACGCACACGTCGTCCTCGAACAGGCCCCGCACGGCGCGGACACCGCACCGGCCGCCTTCCCCGCCCCGCCCGCGCCGCGGGAGCGGGCCGTGGTCGACGAGCCGGAGCGCGTCCTCCTCCTGGCCGCCGCGACGCCCGAAGCCCTCGTCGGCCTTCTCGACGAGCGCGGGGCGTGGGGGCCGGCGGGCGGGGCCCCGGGTGCCGGGCCGGAGACCGGGCCGGCACGGCTGGGGATCGTCGGCCCCACCCCCGAGCGGCTCGCCCTGGCCCGGCGGGCCGTTGCCAAGGGCGGGCCGTGGCACGGGCGCGGCGACGTGTGGTTCCGGCCGCGCCCGCTGCTCGGCGCCGGCGCACCCGAGGCCGGCGGGACGGTCTTCCTCTTCCCCGGGCTGGAGGCCGATTTCGCACCCCGGGTCGAAGACGTCGCCGACCGGTTCGGCCTGCCCCGGCCCCCGGCCGCACCCGGCGGGACCCCGGCCGGCCGGCCGCCTGAACAGGGCGGGCAGGTCGGGGCAGGCCTGCTGGGCCGGCAGGGGCTCGGCGTCGTCGCGGTCGGCCGCCTGCTGGACGCCGCGCTGCGCCGCATCGGCGTCGTCCCCGACGCGGTCGCCGGGCACAGCGTCGGCGAATGGACGGCGATGGTCGCGGGCGGCCTGTACGAGGAGGAGGCGGTGGACGCGCTCATGGCCGCCCTGGACCCGGAAACGGTCAGGGCCGCCGACCTGGCGTACGCGGCCGTCGGCGCACACGCCGACCGGGTGGCCGGGCTGCTGGCCGCCGGAGACCACCCGGGCGTGGTCGTCTCGCACGACAACGCGCCCGGCCAGTGCATGGTGTGCGGACCGCCTGCGGCGGTGGAGCGGTTCGCCGCCGCGCTGCGCGCCCAGGGAGTGCTGGTGCGCACGCTGCCGTTCCGCTCCGGCTTCCACACCCCGATGCTCGCGCCCTGTATCGGCCCGTTCCGGGAGGCTGCCGAACGCCTGCCGCTGCGCGCCCCGCACACCCCCGTCTGGTCCGGAACCACGGGGGCGCCGTTCCCGGCCGACGAGGCGGGGATCCGGGAGCTGTTCGTACGCCACCTCCTCGAACCGGTCCGCTTCCGCATGCTGACCGGGGCTCTGTACGAGGCGGGCTTCCGCGTCTTCGTCCAAGCGGGGCCGGGACAGCTGGGCTCCCTGGTCGGGGACACGCTGACCGGGCGGGACCACCTGGTGGTGGCCGCCAACTCCCCCCGGCGCGGGGGGTTGGACCAGCTCCGGCGGGTGGCGACAGCGCTGTGGACGGCGGGCGCCCGCACCGGCCCGCAGGCGGTGGACGCGCCGGCCGCGTCCGGGCCCGCCGTGCGGCCCGGCTCGGACGGCCCCCGGCTCGGACGTCCGGTCCGTCTGGACCTGGGAGGCGCGCTGGTGAGCCTGCCGCCGTCGGCCCGGCCGGCGCTGACCCCGTGGCCCTCCCCCGCTGTTGCACCCGCCGCGCGGTACGCCGCGCCTGAGACCGCGCTCCCGGCAGTCGGCGCCCCTTCCGCCGGACAGGCCGGGCGAGGGCCTGCGCCGACGGCTGCTGCCGGTTCCGTGGCGGCGGAGCTGTCGGCTCTGCTGCACGAGACCGCGCAGGCCGCGCAGGCCGCCGCCGCACTGCTCACCTCAGCCCGTCCGGCCGCAACCGTACGCCGTCCTGCACCGGTGCCGGCCGCACGGCCGGGCCGCGGTCCGGTGTCCTCCGCCCCCCGGCGACTTCCGGAAGCACCCCTCTCGGCCGCACCCTCGGCCGGCCCCTCGCCCGCCCCGGCCGCACTGCGATCCGGCGACCGCCACCGTCCCGGCGTCGGGCCCGCCCAACCACCGGGGCCGGGCCCCCGGCCGCCCGCCGACCGTCCGGCGGGCGGGCCGAAGCAGTCGGGCGCCGCCTCCGCCGGTTCCTCGCGTTCCGCCCGGTCCGAGACGGTACGGGTCTCGGTGGACGACATGCCGTACCTGCTGGACCACTGCTTCTTTCCGCAGCGCGCGGACTGGCCGGACGTCGCCGACCGGTGGCCGGTCGTGCCGGCGACGACGATCGTGGCGCACATGATGACGGCGGCGGAGCGTGCCGTACCGGGACAGGTGGCCGTGGCGGTGCACGACGCGCGCTTCGACCGCTGGCTGACGGCAGCCGAGCCGGTGGATGTCGACGTCACCGTCGCCCCGTGCGGGCCGGGGCGGGTGGCGGTGTCCTTCGGACCGCAGGCGCGCGCCGTCGTGGAGCTGGCCGGCCGCCACCCCGCGGCACCGCTGCCGCCCGGACCGCCGGATGCCGCTTCCGAGCGGATGCCCGACCACACCGCCGAGCAGGTCTACCGCGAGCGCTGGATGTTCCACGGCCCGGCCTACCGGGGCATGAGCCGGCTCACCGCCATCGGCGACCGGCACGTGCGCGCCACCCTCACCGCACCGCCTGCGCCGGGGGCGCTGCTGGACAACGTCGGCCAGGTCCTCGGCTACTGGATCATGGCGACCCGTACCGAACGGACCGTGGTCTTCCCGGTGCGGATGCGGCACATGCGCTTCTTCGGCCCGCCCCCGCGGTCCGGCACGCCGGTGGAGTGCCTGGTACGGATCGTCTCCCTCACGGAGACGGTCCTGGAGGCCGACGCGGTGCTCACCGTGGCGGGCAGGGTGTGGGCGGAGCTCACCGGGTGGCAGGACCGCCGCTTCGACAACGATCCGCACACCCGGCCGGTGGAACGCTTCCCCGACCGCAACACGCTCTCGGCGACCATGCCGGGCGGCTGGTCGCTGGTGTTCGAGCGCTGGCCCGACCTGGCCTCCCGCGAGTTGATCATGCGTAACGCGTTGGGCGGCCCCGAGCGTGCCGCCTACGCCGCCCGGCCGCCACGCGGCCGCCGGCAGTGGCTGCTGGGCCGGATCGCCGCGAAGGACGCCGTGCGCCGCCTGCTGTGGGACGCCGGCGAGGGACCCGTCTTCCCCGCCGAACTCCTCGTGGACAACGAGTCCTCCGGGAGGCCCGGGGTCGGCGGGCGGCACGGCCGTACCCTGCCGCCGCTGGAGGTGTCGTTGGCGCACTGCGCCGAGGCGGGCGTCGCACTCGCCCGCCCCGGACGGGGGCGGGGACCGGGACCGGGGATCGACATCGAGGAGATCGCCGTTCCGGCCGAGGCCACCGTGGCAGCGGTGTGCGGACCGCAGGAGCGGGCGCTCCTGACGGCTTGCCAGGCGGACGGCGAGGAGGCACCGGGGGTGTGGTTCACCCGCTTCTGGGCGGCCAAGGAGGCCGTCGCCAAGGCGGAGGGCACCGGCTTCGCGGGCCGTCCCCGGGACATCGCGGTGACAGCCGCGGACCCGGACCGGCTGACGGTCCGGGTCCGCCGGCCGGACACGCCGCGGACCCCCGGTGCACCGGGCGGTCCGGACGTGCCGGAGGTCCCGGCCGCCCGCGTCTACCGGGTGGACTGCGTACGGGCCGCCAATCCGCCCGGACTGCCGGCGCGCGCGTACGTCGTGGCGTGGACGAACGGCCCGGACCCGGAACCGCCGGGTGCGGGCGCCGACCGTGACGAGGGGAGCGAGTCGTGACGACCAGCCGGCCCGGCATGTCCGAGGGCGCCGACGAGGCGCAGGTGCTCGCCGAACTGACCTCCATGATCCGGCAGGTACTGGACGGATACGAGCTGGAGGAGGGGGAGGTCACCATGCGGACCCGCTTCGGAAGCGACCTGGAACTCGAGAGCATCGACCTGGTGGCGCTCGCCGGCCTGCTGGAGGAGCGCTACGGCCGTGCGGTGAACTTCGCCGAGTTCGTGGCCGGCATGGAGCTGGAGGAGATCATCGACCTGGACGTGGGCCGGCTGGTCGAGCACATCTGCCTGTGCCTGGAGGCCCGCGGGGCCGGCCCGCGATGACCGTCCTCGACACCGGCCGGGTCCGGCTGCACGTGCAGCGCCTCGCGCCCGCGGACGGCGGACGGGCGCGGGCCACCGTGGTCCTGGTCCACGGCCTGCTCACCGACAGCCTCGCCAGCTACTACTTCACCGTGGCACCGGGCCTCGCCGCCGCAGGGATCGACGTGGTCATGTACGACCAGCGGGGACACGGCCGCAGCGGGCGCCCCTTCTCCGGATACGGCCTCGACGACGCCACCGACGACCTGGACGCCCTGCTCACCGGACTCGACGTTCCGGGACCGGTGCACCTGGTGGGCAACTCGTACGGCGGGACGGTCGCCTTCGCCTACGCGCGGCGGCGGCCGGAGCGGGTGGCGAGCCTGGTGGTCGTCGAGTCGGAACCCGCCACCGCTGCGTGGGCGGTCAAGCTGGCCGGGTTGCTGGAGCGGGTCCGCCACGAGATGAGCGTCAACGAAAGCGCCGCCCTCGACTGGATCGCCGCCCACCACGGCGGCCACACCGCCCGCCTGGCGAGGTCCGCCGGGCGGCTGGTGCGGGACACGACCATCGCCCGGGACATCCCGACCGGCCCCGTGCTCGACGACGCGCAGATCCGCACCATCCGCTGCCCCGTCCTCGCGCTCTACGGCGCCGACTCCGACCTGGCCGAACAGGCACCCCGGTTGCGGGCGCTGCTGCCGCACTGCACCACCGAACTGGTGCCGGGCCTGCGCCACTCGGTGCTGGTGGAGGCGCCCGGGCTGGTGCGGGACGCGATCCGGGACTGGGTCGGCCGCCACGGGCCGGACCGCTTCCCGGGGAAACCGGTCGCGGCCGGGCCGGAGGTGCGTGCCCGGTGAGCGCCTTCCTGTTCGTCGTGCCGCCGCTGGTCGGGCACGTCAACCCGCTCGTCGGGGTGGTGTCCGCGCTCGCCGCCCGCGGCCACCGGGTGGCCTGGGCGGGCGAACCCGCGCTGATCCGCCGCCTGGCCGGACCGGGCGCGACCGTCCACCCGTGCCCGCCGCAGGAGCCGAACGCGGCGGACGGGCAGGACGGGCCGGACGGGCAGGGCGAAGGCGCGGCCGATGCCGTCCGGCCGCCGGACCTGCGCGGTCCCGAGGCGCTGCGCTTCCTGTGGGAGCGCTTCCTGGTCCCGCTCGCCGAGGCCATGGCGCCGGGGGTGCGGCAGGCGGTCGGCGTCTTCCGGCCGGACGTGGTCGTCGCCGACCAGCAGGCGCTCGCCGGAGCCCTGGTGGCCGAGGAGCTGGGGCTGCCGTGGGCCACGTCGGCGACGACGTCGGCGGAGTTCGCGGACGCGCTCGCCTCGATGCCGCGGGTCGCCGCCTGGAACGACACGCTGCTGAGGGACTTGCGCGCACGGATCGGGCACCCGGACGGCACCGGCGACCCCCGGTTCTCCCCGCACCTCGTCCTCGCCTTCAGCACCCCCGAACTGGCCGGGCCCACCCCGCGCGGCGGCGACCGGGTCCGCTGGGTCGGCCCTTCGCTGGCCGCGCGGCCACGTCCCGCCGCGTTCCCCTGGGACCGGCTCGATCCCGGGCGGGCCCTGGTGCTGGTCACGCTCGGCACCGCGAACGCCGGCGTCGGCCGGCGTTTCCTCACCGAGGCGGCGAGCGCGGTACGGGCACGGGCCGGGAGGGTGCAGGCCGTCGTGGCCGACCCGGAGGGCGTGCTCGGCGAGCAGCCGGGCGACCCGGACGTCATCGCACTGCCCCGTGTCCCGCAGCTCGACCTGCTGGAGCGCGCGGCCGCGGTGGTCTGCCACGCGGGCCACAACACCGTGTGCGAGGCGCTGTGGTACGGGGTGCCGCTGGTCGTGGCGCCCATCCGCGACGACCAGCCGGTGATCGCCGCGCAGGTGGCGGATGCCGGGGTGGGGGTCCGGATCCGCTTCGGGCGGGCCGGTGCCGCCGCGATCGGCGCGGCGCTGGACGCCGTGCTGGGCGAGCCGGACGTCCGGGCGGCGGCTGCGAGGGTCTCCGCCGCCTTCCGTGCGGCAGGAGGCGCGGGTGCCGCGGCAGACCATCTCGAACGGCTGGCAGGGCAGGAGGCCCCCGTATGAGCGCCGCACCCCGCGCAGACGGCCCGCGAGACGCCCGCGGCGCCGGCGCCCCTCCCGCCCGAGGCCGTACGCGGCACGGGGAACGCGCCGCACGGGTGGCCGTGCTGCGCGCCGCCTACCGGCGGGAACTCGCGGAGGGCACCGGTGTCTTCTTCGAGGCCCGGCAGCACCGGTGCCCCTGGTGCGGCTCTGCCCGGCTCGGCGGCCGGCTGCGCACCACCGATCTCCTGCAGCACAAGCCGGGCGAGTTCAGTCTGGACCGCTGCCACGACTGCGGTCACGTCTTCCAGAACCCCCGGCTCAGCGAGCGCGGGCTCGCCTTCTACTACAGGGACTTCTACGACGGCCTGGGCGAGGAACGCCTCGGAGGACTGTTCGCCAGCCGCACCGCGTCCTACCGGGCGCGGGCCGCCTCCGTGCGCCCGCACCTGGCCGGCCGCCCGGCCGAGTGGCTGGACGTGGGGACCGGGCACGGGCACTTCTGCGCGAGCGCCGCGGACGTCCTGCCCGACGTGGTCTTCGACGGCCTCGACCGCTCCGACGGCGCGGAGCTCGCCCGGCAGGCCGGACGGGTTCGCCGAGGGCACCGCGGCTCGTTCACGGAACTGGCGGCGACGCTGCCCGGGGCGTACGACGTGGTGAGCATGTTCCACTACCTGGAGCACTCCACCGACCCGCAGGACGAGCTGGAGGCGGCGCACGCCGTACTGCGGCCGGGCGGACTGCTGGTGATCGACGTACCTGATCCGGAGAGCCGCTGGGCCCGGCTGCTGGGCCGGTGGTGGCTGCCGTGGCTCCAGCCGCAGCACCTGCACCTGATTCCGGTGGCCAACCTGCGCCGACGGCTGGCCGAGACCGGCTTCACGGTGCTGGCGGAGGAGCACGCCGAGGCGCACGACGCCGTGGACCTGGTGTCGGCGGCCTGGCTGGCCCTGGACGCCCTGGCACCGGGTGAGGACCTGCCCTGGCTGCCGGAGCCGCCCGGGGCGGTGCGCCGTGCGGTGCGCGCCGCGACCTTGCTCGCCGGGGTTCCGCTGCTGCTGGCGGCCACGGTGCTGGACCGGACGCTGGCGAGGCCGCTCGCCGGGCGGTTCGGCCTCACCAACGCCTATCGGCTGGTCGCGCGACGCGCGGAAACCTGACCGGTCAGCCGGTGAAGGGGGCGAGGACCGAGGTGAGGCGGTCCTCGTCGATCAGATCGAAGTGATCGACGCCGGTGAGTTCCACGGAAACGGTGTCGGCATCCCCGTGCCGTCCCATCGCCGCGCGCATGGCGGACAGGTGTTCCCCGTAGGAGGCGGAGAGAACCAGTCGCACGTGCTCTGCCACACGGGTCACATTGTGCAGCCGGGCCCCGAATTGGTCGTAGCCGTCGGGCCGCCAGTAGGTGATCATGTCGCGGGACAGCTGCCTCACCTGTCCAAAATCCTTTGGCGCCACTTTCGCCAGGTAATGACAGAGCGACCGGAACCCGTCCTTGTCCGGAGCGAGATTGACCAGTTCCTTGAAAGCAGAAACCGGATCTGTCGGGTCCGCCTCCGCGAACAGCCGGGAAATGGTCATGGTCGATTGGTTGACATTGGGATCGAGGAGCAGGGCGGCACGCACCGTCGGAACCTCGCCCCGGCCTCCGCTCTGCCAGTGCTCCGCCAGCTGCAGGATCAGGTCCGCGCCGAGCGAGAAGCCCAGCAGCACGACCTCCTTGCCCGCGTTCTCCCTGCTGACCTGCTCGACGAAGGAGGCGGCCAGCCGGATGTGCGAGGCCAGGGGGACCGGCGGGATCCCGGCCGATCGGTCCGGTTCATAGCCACGCAGGTTCAGAGCGATGCCATGGGTGTCCGTGTGGCTGAGGTAGCCGAGATAGTCCGTCGCATCGAGGCCCAGACCATGGAAGAAGAACGTGAGCGTGTCGGAGTCCGACTTTCGTTCCAGGTACCTCAATCCGGTCGACGTTCGTCCTTCGGTCACCTGACCGAAAGCCAACGCAGAGGTCATGTGGACCACCCTCTGGCAGATGTGTGCGGCAAGTCGTGAGTGACTCTAGACCAACAGCGCATGGCATGTGCCGGAATGGGTAACACCACCATCCGGCGTCGGAGAAGCGGGGACCCGTCGGCGTTCTGGACACCACCCGGGAATGTCCAGCTTAATTGGGTGGCACTCACACGGCTACCGAACGGGACAAGAATCGAACCGTTGATTCCGGCTCGCAGTCCAGTCAGCCGAACAAGAGGGGGGCGCTTCGGTGATGCACGACGGCAAGGAGCTTCTGGTACGCGCGTTGGGCGATATGCAGCGGCACGAGCAGGGCAACCACGGCTGGTCGGTCGTGCACGAGTCGATGGCACTGCTGGCCGGCTCCGGCTCCGCCGCCGAGCTGGACCGGCTGCTGGACTCCGTGCGCCGCACCCGACCCCGGATGAGCACCTCGCACCTCATCACCCTCATCGGCATCGCCCTGCGCACCGTGGCCGCACAGGACCCGCGGGCCGAGGCGCTCTTCTCGCCCGGACTCCCGCCCGCCGACCGGGCCAGGCTGCTCTCCGGGACACTCGGGGAACACAACGAGCTGATCACGGCCGTGCTCACCGGCCGCTCCAACTCCTTCACGGGGGCCCGCCGGTTCCTCATACCCCAGCTGCTCCTCGGCTCCTGGGCCGCGCACCACGGCATCGACGGGATGCGCCTGCTGGACGTGGGCACGGGGATCGGACTCATGCTGCGCCAGCTGAACCACAAGGCGGTCTTCGACCGGTTCGCCCCCGATCTCGAGTGGAGCCCCTGCCCGCCGCCGTACCGGACGCTCCCGCTGGATGCGCGGCACGGGATCGACGCCCCGCCGCTGCCCACCCTGGAGTGGGTCCGCACCTGCCACGGGCCCTCCGCCTACTACGACGACCGCTTCTCCGAGGTGCTGTGGTCACTGGAGCAGACGGAGTCCGCCGACGGCACCTTCACGATCTCTGCCCTGGACGTGCTCGACCTGCAAGCACTCGCCCGATATCTGCGCACCCATCGGATCAACGTGGTGACCTGCAACTTCGTCCTCTACCAGTACGACGCAGCCACCCGCGGCCAGGTCATCGACACGATCAGGGAAGCCCTGGCCCCACCCGGGCTGCTGCTCGGCATGGAACCGCGTGACGGGCTGCGCCGGATGGGAGCCCGGGTGGAGGCGCACCCGACCGGCAGCGCCGGCCCGCTCCACGTCGCGGACGTCTCCGACGCCCACGTCATCGGGCGGGTCACTGCCGGCCCCGGCTTCACCGAACTCACCGGTCTGGACGGCCCCGGCCGATGAGAGGAATCGACACCACTCGGCTGACCGCCTTCGCCACCCGGTGGAAGGCACCGCTGGCAGTGGCCGGCGGGGCCGTCAGCCTGCTCGTCGGCATCTACAGCGACGAGGCCCGCGCCATGCTCGCGTGGACCTGGAACCACGTGGCCGCCGGCGGAACGCTCGTCGCCGCCGGAGTCGCCGCCGTGTTCTCCACGGCCTGGTGGGCGCGCGGCCGGGTGGAACGGCGCCGGGAGGTCCAACGCGAGGTCACCCTGCAGTCGTTCGAGATCCGTGCCGACGACTTCGACGGCGACCTCCCGTCGGACCAGGCCGTCATCGGCCGCGAACTGCGCTACCTCGAACGGCGTACGTCCTCCTCGCACTTGGTGGTCCTGCTGCACGGTCTCGGCCTGGACGCCGAGGACTTCCGCCCCTACATGAACAGGGCGCGGCAGCACACCGTCGCCATCACCGCGTTCGGGCACAACGCGGACGAGGCCCGGGACAGCCGGTACGGTCCGATCGGGCTGGCCACCCACGCCGATCTGATCAACGGCGCCGTCAACAACCTGTGCCGGCAGTACCCGCACAAGAAGCTGACTCTGGTGGGGTTCTCGGTCGGGGCGGACATGCTGTTCCGGCTGGCCGCACTGTGGACCGCGCACCCGGACCGCAAGCCGAAGGTGACGGCCGCCCTGCTGCTGGACCCCAACATCAACCACTCCACCATGATCATCACGGGGAGCGTGGCGCAGATGAATCCGGACGATCCGCTGGCCGAGCTCAAGCGGATCGCCAACATCCCGCGTTCCCCGGTGGAGTTCCAGAACGTCTGCGAGTACCTCCACAAGATCACCGAGAAGGATCTGCACCAGGTCCAGCGCTATGCCTCCGAGCTGTGGACGGACTGGGAGCCGGAGGGCCGGTACGACCTGTTCTTCCGGCGCTACGACCAGCTCCAGGCCCTGTCCGGAACCGTGAAGATCTTCTTCTCGACGCACTTCGAGCGGCATTTCAACGACGTGGTGGGGCTGGCCCGGCAGCGCGGCGTACGGCGGGTGTTCGACCTGCGCCGGGTGGACCACTTCGAGCTGTGCCGGGAGACGTTCCTGGTCCGCGAGGTGGACGCCCTCACCCGACGACGCTGAGCGGGGATCCCGGGCTCCTACTGGACCGGGCCGGTCAGCGTTTCGATGGGAGGATCCGGCTGGAGCTCCTCCTTGCGGGTGAGGCTCGCCAGCTCCTCCGGCGGTTCGGCGCCGTCCCGGACGGCCGCGACGTAGGCCTTCGCCTCCTGCAGGGTCAGCCGCGGGGCCCGCCTGCGCAGCCGGCCCATGGCCGCCACGGCCCCCGAGGAGTGCACGAGCTCGCGCACGACGGCGGCCAGTGGGTCAGGCCGCCTGGTGCCCTTGACCTGCCAGAGGTACTGGTCCTCCCAGCCCTCGCCGTCCCACCAGACGGCGGGGACGTAGTGGATGCTCCCGTCGTGCCGGTCCACCAGGTAATGGCCGCCGACGAAGCTGCCGGTCGTCCTTCGGGCGCGGGCCTGCTCCGCCGACCGCCAGTGGACGACCCAGCCGACCTCGCGCTCCTCCACGTGGTAGATCTCCGGCGTGGGGGGCCGCCCCGCCCATCGCCACGTCGGCAGCTCTCCGGCCAGGAAGGACTCGACGAGCTCGACGGCATGTTCCTTGACGATCACGGCCTCATCCTCCACCACCGGTCAACCGGTTTTCGGCATGCCGCAGACGCGGTGGCCAAACGAACAGCCCCTGGACTCGGCCGGATCCGGCGCCCGCACGGCTGTCGCGGCTGCACCGGGCGGGGCTACCGTGGCGGCACTGCGCGGGGACGGCGAAGGGGGAACGTCATGCTGGACGAGGCGACGGTCGCGCTGGCGGCGTCGGTGGGCTCGGGCATCGTACAGGCCGCCGGGACGGACGTCTGGGGGGTGTTCCGCAACCGCCTGGCCCGACTGCTCGGCCGCGGGAACCGTCAGCAGGAGACCGCCCAGCGGGAGCGCCTGGACCGGACCGCAGCCGAACTGGCGGCCGCCGTACGGGACGGCGCCGGGCCGGCGGACGGCGCCGCCGGGCAGCCGAGCAGGCACGGCGCGGCCTGGCGCGCCCGAATCGAGGACCTGCTGGAGCAGCTGGAGCCGGACGAGCGGGTCGCGGTCGCGGCGGGGCTCCGCGCGCTGCTCGACGAGGTCGCGCCCGAAAGCGTTCGCCCGGCCGCCGGGGGTGTCGAGGGGAACGTGTTCCTCGGGCCGACGGCGGTCCAGTCCGGGGACGGCAACGTCCAGGTGAACCGCTTCGGCTCCCGCCCGTGACCGGCGCCGAGTCCGGCAAGGGCGAGCGTCCGCGCGGTGGCGGCAGCCGTGGGGACGCCTACCACGGCCCGGCCGGCGTGCAGCGCGGCAGCGGGAACCTCCAGGTCAATTTCCACGAGCACCGCACGGGCATCCTCTCGGCCTGTGCGGTCGCCCTGGTGTGCGTGGCCACGGTGGTCGCCGTCCGGCTCGGCGGCGGGCCGGGCACCGAGGCCACCGCCCCGCCCTCGCACACGGCGACACCCGCACCGGCGCCCGACCGCGACCCTGGCACGGCCGGGGCGGATCCGTCGGTGCTCTCCGGGCGGCTGGTCAACGACGACAGCGGGCTGTGCCTGCGGGTGACCGGTTCCGAGGACGGCCTCGTGCCGGTGCAGGACGAATGCACCGCCGCCGCGGACCGCACCTGGACGCTGGACCGGCAGGACGACGGCGCCACCCGTACGCTGCGGAACGGCCACAGCGCCCGGTGCGTGACCGTGGCGGGTCCGGAAAACCACGCCCCCGCCCGCCAGCTCGCCTGCACCGGGCCGCGCGAAGGGCGGCGCTGGGAACTGCTGTGGGGCACCGGCCGCCGGGCCGGGCACTTCGCGCTGCGCAGCATCGGCAACGGCAAGTGCCTGGTGGTGCAGGGCCGCGCTACGGGCCGGCCCGCAGCGCAGGTGTCCTGCAGCGACGAGTTCGACGATCAGTGGTGGCACCTCACGCCCTGACGGCCGTGAGCCTGCTCCCCGGCTCGGCCCGCAGCACCCTCCCGTACGGGCGGGTTGCCCCGAGCCGAGCCTTCCGTGTCACTCGCTAGTTGCCGATGCCGGCGTTGCCGATACCCGAGTTGCCGATGCCGGCGTTGCCGATGCCCGCGTTGCCGATGCCCGCGTTACCGATGCCGGCGTTGCCGATCCCCCAGTTGCCGATGCCCGCGTTGCCGATGCCCGCGTTGCCGATCCCTGCATTCCCGATGCCCGCGTTGCCGATGCCCGCGTTACCGATGCCGGCGTTGCCGATCCCCCAGTTGCCGATGCCGGCGTTGCCGATGCCCGCGTTGCCGATCCCTGCATTCCCGATGCCGGAGTTTCCGATGCCCGAGTTGCCGATGCCTCCGGCACTGGCCGCTGTGGCCCCGCCGAGACCGAGGGCCGCGGCGGCGCCCAGTACGACGGTGAACCGGAGAAGACGTGCACGCATTGCATACCTCCTGTGTGCGGTGCGTTTGCAGGTCATCACTAGCATTCGGTTCATCGGGGCCCCGGCATATGCGGCGGAGGCGGCCGTGTCGGCACCGGCTGGCGTACACGCGTCCCTCGCACCGGCTCCGCGGCGCAGCGGCCGGGTTCACCGGTCAGCAGCTGATGGTGACCTCGTGGGCAACCGGCCGGGCCGCCCAGGGGAACGAGGCCACGCCGAACGTGCCGCGGACGGTCGAGCCACAGGCGGCGGTGCTCACCAGGCCCCGTACCTCGATCGTCGTGGAGGTGAAGATGACCCGCCTGTCCAGCGTCTCGGGCGAGGTGCCGCCCGCGACCGCGGCGGAAAGCGTCGTGAACAGCTCCTTCGGGGCGGGCGCCGGGCTGCCGGAAGAGGGCGGGCCGGCGAGGCTGACCCGGCCGTAGAACTCGACGGTGTCACCGGTGACGTCTGCGCACAGCCTGGTGGCCAGGCCCGCCTGGAGAGCCGAGTTGCCACAGGAAGTGACGGTCCCGGTGGCGGCGGGAGCGGTCGCGGCGAGGGCCGGGGCGGTCGTGAGGGCGGTCAGACCTGCGACGCCGATCGCGAGGAGGGCTAAGCGGTGGTTCATCGGGATTCTCCTTGTCCGGTGGTGTGCCCAGGGAGTCTGGACAGTGGCGCCATGTGAAATTTCACATGGCGCAAGCCTACGCGATGATCAGCGCACCTGGACCGTGACCGTGCCCCCCGTCCCGACGGACGGGCGGGATCCCTGTACGTCGCCTCCGGGCCGCCGCCTTGGTGCGGACCGGCACCAGTACCCCGTGCACCGTGCCCCCTCGACCCGGCCGCAGACCGCCGCGTGGAGCTGGTCAACGGGTCCGCCGCGAAGCCGCTGACCCCCGCCGTGCGGGGCGGTCCGGCCGAGATCACCCGGGTGGTCCACGCCCCGGACGGCCGTATGATCGAGTCCACGTCGGCCCGGTAGGGGAAGGGCCGCACGCCCCGGCCGTCCCCCGCGGCGGCTTGGCCTCGCTCACGATCAGGGAAGGACGGCGATGAGGGTCGGCATCACCGACATCGCGGTCCGCGCGCAGGTCGGCGAAGCGACCGCCAGCCAGGTCGTCCACCGCAGCGAGTTCGCGGACGGGGTCGCGGTCCCGGTGTTCTCCACCGACGCCTGGTCGCCGCCGAGTTCGCGGTCGAGCACCTGTACCGGCTGGGCCGCCCCAGGATCGGCATGGCTTCCGGGCCGGCGGGAAACCGTACCGCCGACCGGCACGTGCAGGGTTTCCCGGCGGCGAGGGCACGGCGCGGGATCGAGGACGCCGGGCGCCGGGTGATCCGCCGGTCCTCCGCGGTGGAGGGCGGGCATGCCGCCGTCGCACCGCTGCCGGCGGTGGGCCGCAGCGTGCCGGCGCCGGGAGGCAACCGGGACGTACCCACCGGGGAACTGCCCTTCGCACCCGAGCCGGTTGTCCGCGCCTCCACCGCCCCGGCCC
>NZ_JACBGN010000128.1 GCF_013401435.1 Streptomyces sp. BR123 | reverse complement strand
CAGTAGACGACTGGGTTGATAGGCCAGATGTGGAAGCCCGGTAACGGGTGGAGCTGACTGGTACTAATAGGCCGAGGGCTTGTCCTCAGTTGCTCGCGTCCACTGTGTTAGTTCTGAAGCAACGAACTCGCCTTGCCGGCTTGAGTTCAACTTCATAGTGTTTCGGTGGTCATAGCGTTAGGGAAACGCCCGGTTACATTCCGAACCCGGAAGCTAAGCCTTTCAGCGCCGATGGTACTGCAGGGGGGACCCTGTGGGAGAGTAGGACGCCGCCGAACAACCCGCCCTTTTAGCTCAGTCGGTAGAGCGTCTCCATGGTAAGGAGAAGGTCAACGGTTCGATTCCGTTAAAGGGCTCTATCAAAAAGGCCCCCGCCATCAGGCGGGGGCCTTTTTTGTTTTGGCCGGCCGCCTCGGTCAACCGGCGCAGGCCCTGATCGTCCGCGAGCAGGCGGAGACGGAACGCGGCGGCTTCCGCGGCAACGCCCAAGCGGGCGCTGTCCAACCGGGCCTCGCACAGGGAAGCGCCCCTCGCGCAGCCGCTCCGCACGGGCCCCCGCCGTCGCGCGTCCCGCCGAGCGGCGTGGGGAAAGGCCGGTGGTCAACGAGCCGACGAGAGTACCGAACACGGCCACCGGGCCGGCCAGAACAGAAGTCACGGCCCGGCACACCAGCGCAGTGGTCAGTCTCCTGTGCGCTGTTCCGGGACGCGGAAGGCGAGGATGGCCATGTCGTCCGAGGCGGGCTCGGCCGCGAAGCGCTCCACTGCGCGCAGGACCCTGGCCGCGACCGCGCCGGCGGTCAGGCCGGTGCAGCCCGTCAGGACCTCCGTCAGGCCGTCGTCGCCGAGCATGCGGCTTCCCTCCCGGCGCTCCGTCACCCCGTCGGTGACGCACAGCAGGACGTCGCCCGGTTCGAGGGTGAGCGTCTGCTCGTACAGGTCCAGGTCCTCCAGGACGCCCAGCAGGGGCTGCGGGTCCGCGGCGGGCACCACCCGGCCGTCCGGGCGCAGGCGCAGCGGGAGCGGGTGGCCGGCGCAGACGACCTTCATCAGTGCGCCGCCGTCCTGCCGGGGGTGGAGCTCGCCGTACAGGAGGGTGAGGAAGCGGCTGCGGGCGCCCTCGTCGAGGATGGCCGCGTTGAGGCGCTCCAGCACCGCCGGGCCGCCGAGGCCCTCGCGGGCCAGGAGCCGCAGGGCGTGCCTGGCCAGGCCGGTGACGGCGGCGGCCTCGGGGCCGGTGCCGCACACATCGCCGATCGCGAAGCCGTACGCGCCGTCGCGGATCGGGAAGACGTCGTAGAAGTCACCGCCCACCTCGTTGCCCTCGCCCGCGGCCCGGTAGATCACCTCGACCTCCATGCCGGGGATCGCGGGAGAGCCGGGCGGGAGCAGGCTGCGCTGCAGGGAGCGGCTGATCGCGGTGCGCTCGGAGTACAGGCGCGCGTTGTCCAGGGCGAGGGCGGCCCGGCGCGAGAGGTCCTCGGCGAGTTCGAGGATCTCCTGGCGGAAGTGCTCCTCGGAGGGCCTGCCGAGGGTGAGCATGCCGATCACCCGGTTACGGGCCAGCAGGGGGAGGACCACGGTCTCGCCGCCGACGGCGGAGGACGCCTCCTGCCACGTGCGGGCGCCGGCCTCTCGGACCGGCTCGGGCGGGCTCACCCGGGAGAGGAGCGCTTTGAGGCCGTCGATGCGCTCCTCGTCCTCGTGCAGCACGTACGAGAGGTACGGGTCGGACGACTCGTCGGCGATCGTGTACACGGCGCACCAGGTGGCCAGCGTCGGCACGGTCATCTGGGCCATGAGCGCCAGGGTCTGGTCCCGGTCGAGGGTGCCGGCGAGCAGGTCGGAGGCCTCCACGAGGAAGGAGAGGGAGCCGCGGCGCAGCCGCTCCAACTCGCCGAGGCGGGCCGATTCGACGGCCAGGGCGATCCGGTCGGCGGCGAACTGCAGGCGCAGCGCCTCCGCGTTGGAGTAGCGGCCCGGGATCTCGGCGGCCACTCCGAGGGAGCCGGTGAGGCGGCCCTCGACCTTGAGGGGGACCGTGACCACCGAGCGCATGCCGGTGGCGTCCAGCAGGGGGACGGCCCCCGGGACGGCGGTCAGGTCCTCGTGGACCGCGGGCATGCGGGCCGAGCCGTAGCGGTTGGTGCCGGACTCGACGGGGACGCGGGCGAACCGCTGGCGGGTGGAGGCCAGTCCGGTGGCGGCGCGGACCTCCAGTTCCGTCTCGTCATCGGTGGCGAGCAGCAGGAAGGCGGCATCGGCGTCGAGCATGTCGCGGGCGCGTTCGACGGTCCGCTGGAGGAGGCTGTCGAGGTCGTCGGGCGCGGGGGAGCCGATGAACACCTCGAAGGGGTCCACGGGGCGGGCCTCGGACGGCGGGAGACCGTCGGCGGCCGGTGTCCGGACAGGGGTCTGCAGGAGGGCGCGCTCGTCGTCGTGGACCAGGAGGCAGACGGTGGACGGCTCGCCGTGCGCATCGCGGACCCGCAAGTGGGAGGCGTACACGGGGATGACGCGGCCGTCGGAGCCGCGGATGCCGTAGCTGCCCTCCCAGCGCGACAGGCGCAGGGCCTCGGCGATCCCGGTGCCGGTGCCGGGGGTCTGCGGCCAGGCGGCGAGCTCGGCGAGCGGGCGGCCGAGGGCCTTCCCGGCGGGGTGGCCGAAGATGTGCTCGGCGTCCTCGTTCCAGGCGCAGACGCAGTCCGCGGCGTCGATCTGGACGACGGCGACACGGACGCGGCTGTCGGCGAGGGGCAGCAGGCGGTCGGGGACGACGGGCCCGGCGGAGCGGGTGCCCACCGGGCGGTCCGGCAGGTCGAGACGGAACCACACGTGCTTGTGCGCGGCCGTGTACTCGACGCCCCAGCGGGTGGCGAGGGCGGCGCAGAGCATGAGGCCGCGGCCGTTCTCGCGGTCGGGGTCGGCGTACGGGCGCTCGCCGGGGTACCCCAGCGGGAGTCCGCGCTCGGGGTAGCGGTCGGCGACCTCGACGCGTACGCCGTCCTCGGTGCGCAGGCAGAGGACCTCGGCCCGGGTGCCGGCGTGGACCACGGCGTTCGTGACGAGTTCGCTGGTGAGCACCACGGCGTCGTCGACGATGTCGGCGAAGCCCCAGCCCTGCAGGGTGTCGCGGACGAACGCCCGGGCGGCGGCGACCGAGCGCCCTTGGGGGTCGAAGCTGGCAGCCGCCCGAGCCGTGATCACAAGTCTCCTTCGACGCGGTGGTACATCGGATGCCAGGTTACTTACCTTCGCGCCCGTCATGGTGCCGTCGTCGGGGATTCCACCCGCGGGGTGCAGGCGGTGTGCGATGGTGCCGAAGTGTTATGGCCTGGTTCAGCCGGGGTGAAACACTGGGCAGGATCGGGTAGCCGGGCGGGTGACTCGCCGGTGCCGGTGGAACAGGGTCGACGCTTTCGGGAGGGACACGGTGGAGTCTGGCGCAGCGGTGCGGCGTACGGGTACGCGCTCGAAGGGCGGGCGTCCGCGCCGGGGCGGAACGACGGAGGTCGATACCGCCGCGCTGAACCGGCTGCTCACGGCTCTGGTGTCGATGCGGGACGGGAACTTCCGCAAGCGGTTGACGGTGTCGGGCGACGGGGTGATGGCGGAGATCGCCGCCGCCTACAACGAGGTCGCCGACCGCAACCTGCACCTGACGGGGGAGCTGTCCCGGGTCCGGCGGATGGTGGGCCGCGAGGGGAAGCTGAGCGAACGGCTGGAGACGGGCGCCTGCGAGGGCTCCTGGGCGGCCGCGATCGACGCCTCGAACCAGCTGGTGGACGATCTCGCCCGGCCGGTGTCCGAGGTGGGCCGGGTGCTGTCCGCGGTCGCGGAGGGCGACCTGGACCAGCGGATGGACCTGCGGACGCTGTCGGCCGACGGGACGGGGCATCCGCTGCGCGGGGAGTTCCTGAAGGTCGGGCGCACCGTCAACAACCTGGTGGACCAGTTGTCCGCGTTCACGGACGAAGTGACGCGTGTGGCGCTGGAGGTGGGCACCGAGGGGAAGCTCGGCGGTCAGGCCCAAGTGCGTGGAATGTCGGGTTCGTGGAAGGATCTGACCGACTCCGTCAACACCATGGCGTACCGGCTCACCGCTCAGGTGCGTGATATCGCGCTGGTGACCACCGCGGTGGCCAAGGGCGATCTGTCGCGCAAGGTCACGGTGCACGTGGCCGGCGAGATGCTCCAGCTGAAGAACACCGTCAACACGATGGTGGACCAGCTGTCGTCGTTCTCCTCGGAGGTGACGAGGGTCGCCCGCGAGGTGGGTACCGAGGGCGAACTCGGGGGCCAGGCGAAGGTGCCCGGGGTCGCGGGCGTGTGGAAGGACCTGACCGACTCCGTCAACACGATGGCGGGCAACCTGACGGCCCAGGTGCGGGGGATCGCGCAGGTCACGACGGCCGTCGCGAACGGCGACCTGTCGCAGAAGGTGCGGGTCAGCGCGCGCGGCGAGGTGGCGCAGCTGGCCGAAACGATCAATCAGATGACCGAGACGCTGCGGACGTTCGCGGACGAGGTCACCCGTGTGGCCAGCGAGGTCGGCGCCAAGGGCCTGCTGGGCGGTCAGGCGCAGGTGCCCGGCGCGGCGGGGACGTGGAAGGACCTCACCGACTCGGTGAACACGGTCTTCCGCAATCTGACCACGCAGGTGCGCGACATCGCGCAGGTGACGACGGCGGTGGCCAACGGCGACCTGTCGCAGAAGGTCACCGTCGACGTGGCCGGCGAGATGCTGGAGCTGAAGAACACCGTCAACACGATGGTGGACCAGCTGCAGTCCTTCGGCTCGGAAGTGACCCGTGTGGCCCGCGAGGTGGGCGTCGAGGGCGAGTTGGGCGGTCAGGCGCAGGTGCCGGGGGCGGCGGGGACGTGGAAGGACCTCACGGACTCGGTGAACACCGCCTTCCGCAACCTGACGGGACAGGTCCGCAACATCGCGCAGGTGACGACGGCGGTGGCCAACGGCGACCTGTCGCAGAAGGTCACCGTGGACGTCTCCGGCGAGATGCTCCAGCTGAAGAACACCGTGAACACGATGGTGGACCAGCTGTCCTCGTTCGCCGACCAGGTCACGCGGATGGCGCGGGACGTGGGTACGGAGGGCCGGCTCGGCGGCCAGGCGCGTGTGGAGGGGGTGTCCGGTACCTGGAAGGAACTCACCGACTCGGTCAACTTCATGGCCGGGAACCTGACCTCCCAGGTGCGCCAGATCGCCCAGGTGACGACGGCGGTGGCGCGCGGCGACCTGTCGCAGAAGATCGACGTGGATGCGCGCGGCGAGATCCTGGAGCTGAAGAACACCATCAACACGATGGTCGACCAGCTGTCGGCCTTCGCGGAGCAGGTGACCCGGGTGGCCCGGGACGTGGGTACGGAGGGCCGGCTCGGCGGCCAGGCGCAGGTGCCGGGCGTGGCCGGCGTGTGGCGCGACCTCACGGACTCGGTGAACGGCATGGCCGGGAACCTGACCTCGCAGGTCCGCAACATCGCGCAGGTCGCGACGGCGGTGGCGCGCGGCGACCTGTCGCAGAAGATCGACGTGGACGCCCGGGGCGAGATCCTGGAGCTGAAGAACACCCTCAACACGATGGTCGACCAGCTGTCGAACTTCGCGGAGCAGGTGACCCGGGTGGCCCGTGAGGTGGGCACCGAGGGGATCCTGGGCGGGCAGGCGGAGGTGAAGGGGGTCTCCGGCACCTGGAAGGACCTCACGCAGTCCGTCAACTTCATGGCGAACAACCTCACCTCGCAGGTGCGCAACATCGCCGAGGTGACCACCGCGGTCGCGACGGGCGACCTGTCCAAGAAGATCACCGTGGACGCCAAGGGCGAGATCCTGGAGCTGGTCACGACCGTCAACACGATGGTCGACCAGCTGTCGTCGTTCGCGGAGCAGGTGACGCGGGTGGCCCGCGAGGTGGGTTCCGAGGGCATCCTCGGCGGTCAGGCCCGGGTGCGCGGCGTGACCGGCATCTGGAAGGACCTCACCGACAACGTCAACCTGATGGCGAACAACCTGACGTCGCAGGTGCGCAACATCTCCCAGGTCTCCGCGGCGGTCGCCAACGGCGACCTGACCAAGAAGGTGACGGTGGAGGCGCGCGGCGAGGTCGCGCAGCTCGCCGACACGGTCAACACGATGGTGAAGACGCTGTCCTCGTTCGCGGACGAGGTGACGCGGGTGGCCCGCGAGGTGGGCACGGAGGGCCGGCTGGGGGGCCAGGCCCATGTGCCGGGCGTGTCCGGGACGTGGAAGGACCTCACCGACTCGGTGAACTTCATGGCGTCCAACCTGACCGGCCAGGTGCGGCAGATCGCCATGGTGACGACGGCCATCGCCAAGGGCGACATGACCAAGAAGATCGACATCGATGCGCGTGGCGAGATCCTGGAGCTGAAGACCACGATCAACACGATGGTCGACCAGCTGTCGTCCTTCGCCGACCAGGTCACGCGGGTGGCCCGCGAGGTGGGCACCGAGGGCATCCTGGGCGGCCAGGCCCGGGTGCGGGACGTCGACGGCACGTGGCGCGACCTCACCGAGTCGGTGAACGAGATGGCCGGGAACCTGACCCGGCAGGTGCGCGCGATCGCCGCGGTGGCGACGGCGGTGACCCGCGGCGATCTCAACCTGAAGATCGACGTGGACGCGGCGGGCGAGATCCAGGTCCTCCAGGACAACATCAACACGATGATCGCGAACCTGCGCGACACCACCCTGGCGAACAAGGAGCAGGACTGGCTCAAGAGCAACCTGGCCCGGATCTCGGCGCTGATGCAGGGCCGCCGGGACCTGGACGACGTGGCCTCGCTGATCATGAGCGAGCTGACGCCGGTCGTCTCGGCGCAGCACGGGGCGTTCTTCCTGGCGGTGCCGTCCGGCGGCATCACCGAGATCGGGACGGACGGGGTCCCCGACCGCTCGTACGAGCTGCGGATGCGCGGGAGTTACGGGTACGCGGGCGGCCGGATGCCGACCATGTTCCGGCCGGGGGAGGGGCTCATCGGGACCGTCGCGGAGGAGAAGCGGACGATCCTGGTCGAGGACACCCCGCCGGGCTATCTGAAGATCTCCTCGGGGCTCGGGGAGGCACCGCCGGCGCAGGTGATCGTGCTGCCGGTGCTGTTCGAGGGGAAGGTGCTCGGGGTCATCGAGCTGGCGTCCTTCCAGCCGTTCACGCAGATCCGGAAGGACTTCCTCAGCCAGATCGCCGAGATGATCGGCACGAGCGTCAACACCATCAGCGTCAACTCCAAGACGGAGATGCTGCTCAAGCAGTCGCAGGAGATGACCGAGCAGCTGCGCGAGCGCTCCGACGAGTTGGAGAACCGGCAGAAGGCGCTCCAGGCGGCCAATGCGGAGCTGGAGGAGAAGGCGGAGCTGCTGGCCCAGCAGAACCGGGACATCGAGGTGAAGAACACCGAGATCGAGGAGGCCCGGCAGGTCCTGGAGGAGCGTGCCGAGCAACTGGCGGTCTCGATGCGCTACAAGAGCGAGTTCCTGGCGAACATGTCGCACGAGTTGCGCACCCCGCTGAACTCGCTGCTGATCCTGGCCAAGCTGCTCGCCGACAACGCGGACGAGAACCTGTCGCCCAAGCAGGTGGAGTTCGCCGAGACCATCCACGGGGCCGGCTCGGACCTGCTGCAGCTGATCAACGACATCCTGGACCTGTCGAAGGTCGAGGCAGGGAAGATGGACGTCTCGCCGACGCGGATCGCGTTGGTGCAGCTGGTCGACTACGTGGAGGCCACCTTCCGGCCGCTGACCGCGGAGAAGGGCCTGGACTTCTCGGTACGGGTGTCCCCGGAGCTGCCGGCCACCCTGCACACCGACGAGCAGCGGCTGCTGCAGGTGCTGCGGAACCTTCTGTCGAACGCGGTGAAGTTCACCGACACGGGTGCGGTGGAGCTGGTGATCCGCCCGGCCGGGGCCGATGTGCCGGCGGCGATCCGCGAGCAGCTGCTGGAGGCGGGTTCGCTGCGGGACGCGGATGCGGACCTGATCGCGTTCTCGGTGACGGACACCGGCATCGGGATCGCGGCGAGCAAGATGCTGGTGATCTTCGAGGCGTTCAAGCAGGCGGACGGGACGACGAGCCGGAAGTACGGCGGCACGGGGCTCGGGCTGTCCATCAGCCGGGAGATCGCCCGGCTGCTGGGCGGGGAGATCCACGCGGCCAGCGAGCCGGGCCGCGGGTCCACCTTCACGCTGTACCTGCCGCTGCACCCGAGCGAGCTGCCGCCGCAGGGCTACGCGTCGCCGCAGCCGGGCGGCGGCCGGGCGGACGGCTACCACCGGCCGGCCGACGGCGTGGTGCCGGCGCTGCCGATGGCGCCGGCGCCGGTGGCCGCCCTGGCGGCGCCGACCGTGGTGCACGCGCCGGTGGTGCAGGGCCTGCAGGGCCAGGTGCAGCAGCCGCGGCCGCATGCGGCGCGGCCCGGGCATCCGGGCGCCGGGCAGGCCGGACCGGCGCAGGGCGGCGGCGCCGCGCTGTTCCGGCGCCGCCGCAAGGCGCCGGTCGAGCCGGAGCCGCGCGCGGCGGTGCCGGGGCAGCCGAACGCGGTGGGTCCGGAGGACGGCTGGGGCAGTCCGGAGGAGCAGCTTCCGGCGGTGCCGCGCACCTACGACTTCCACGGCGAGCGGGTGCTCATCGTGGACGACGACGTGCGCAACGTCTTCGCGCTGACCAGCGTGCTGGAGCAGCACGGGCTGGCGGTGCTGTACGCGGAGAACGGCCGGGAGGGCATCGAGGTGCTGGAGCAGCACGACGACGTGGCGGTCGTGCTGATGGACATCATGATGCCGGAGATGGACGGGTACGCGACGACGGCGGCGGTCCGGCGGATGCCGCAGTTCGCGGGGCTGCCGATCATCGCGCTGACGGCGAAGGCGATGAAGGGGGACCGGGAGAAGGCGATCGACTCCGGTGCGTCCGATTACGTCACCAAGCCGGTCGACCCGGACTACCTTCTCTCGGTGATGGAGCAGTGGATGCGCGCCGAGTGACCGGCTGCCGACCGTTCCGGTGCCAATTGCTGACCGACTGTGGCGAAACGGGTGTGGGAGAGTGCGGGACGGGGAACCTTAAGCTCTCCCGCACCGTTTCCGCTTCGTGCACAGTGACATCTCGGTGACAGGGTGTGGCGATCTCGGGACTGGGGCTACGATGACCGGCACAAGGACGGGCGGCGCAAGGATGCCGTCCTCTGGGGCGGGGCCCGGCGTACAGGCCGGTGCCAGGAGCCGGGGAGGCCCCATGCCGGGGCGAGGAGGACAGGGCATGGTGCAGAAGGCCAAGATCCTCCTGGTCGACGACCGGCCGGAGAATCTGCTGGCGTTGGAGGCCATCCTCTCCGCGCTCGATCAGACACTGGTCCGGGCGTCGTCGGGGGAGGAAGCGCTCAAGGCGCTGCTGACGGACGATTTCGCGGTCATCCTGCTGGATGTGCAGATGCCCGGGATGGACGGCTTCGAGACGGCCGCGCACATCAAGCGGCGGGAGCGGACCAGGGACATCCCGATCATCTTCCTCACCGCGATCAACCACGGTCCGCACCACACCTTCCGGGGTTATGCGGCGGGCGCGGTGGACTACATCTCCAAGCCCTTCGACCCGTGGGTGCTGCGGGCCAAGGTCTCGGTGTTCGTGGAGCTGTACACCAAGAACTGCAAGCTGCGGGAGCAGGCCGCGCTGCTGCGCCTCCAGCTGGAGGGCGGCGGTGTGGGCGGCGACACCACCAAGGAGACGGCCGGGCTGCTGGCCGAGCTCTCCGCGCGGCTGGCGGCCGTCGAGGAGCAGGCCGAGGCCCTGTCGAAGCAGCTCGGCGAGGAGGCCGCCGATCCGGCGGTCGTGGCCACTGCCGCCCATCTGGAGCGCAAGCTCACCGGACTGCGGCGGGCGCTGGACGCGCTGGAGCCCGGAGCCGGCGGGGCTGCGCCGGTGCTGCCCGCGCAGAACTGAGCAGAGCCGGCCACCCCGCGCAGGACCGGGCAGACCCGGTCGGACCGCCTGCGGGCCCCTGTCCGGGCCCGTCTGGCGGAGTGTCAGGTCTGGCGGTGCGTCAAGCAGCCGAAGGTGCGGCCGACACGAACGGGTGAAGAGGTGGGCACGCGTGTCCACCGGCGCGCGCACCGGTAACCTCGGCCCCATGGCCTCACGTACGTCCGGCAAGGGTTCCCAGAGCAACGCGGGCACCGCGAAGGGCCGTACCGGCCGTACGGCGGCGCCGGCGAAGAAGGCGGCTCCCGCGCGGGGGCCCGCCGCCAAGAAGACGGCGGCGAAGCGGCCTCCCGCCCGGAAGGCGCCGGCCAAACCCGCGCCCTCCCCGACCGGGGGCGTGGTGCGGCTGGTGCGCGCCCTGTGGCTGGGCTGCGCGCACGCGGTCGGCGCGGTGTTCCGCGGGATCGGACGGGGGGCCAGGAACCTCGACCCCGCGCACCGCAAGGACGGCGTCGCGCTGCTGCTGCTCGCCCTCGCGCTGATCGTGGCCGCCGGTACCTGGTCCGACCTGAGCGGTCCCGTCGGGGACCTGGTCACCATGCTGGTCACCGGGGCCGTCGGCCGTCTCAACCTGCTCGTGCCGATCATCCTCGGCATCATGGCGGTACGTCTCATCCGCCACCCCGACCAGCCCGACGCCAACGGCCGCATCGGCATCGGCCTGTCCGCGCTCGCCGTCGGGGTGCTCGGCCTCGTGCACATCGCCTGCGGGGCTCCCGGCCGGGACGAGGGCACCACCGCCATGCAGAACGCGGGCGGGCTCGTCGGCTGGGCCGCGTCCAAGCCGCTGATCTTCACCATGGGCGCGCCGCTGGCCGTGCCGATGCTGGTGCTGCTCACGCTCTTCGGGCTGCTCGTGGTCACGGCGACCCCGGTCAACGCCATCCCGCGGCGGCTGCGGCGGCTCGGTATCCGGCTCGGGATCATCGAGCCGAACGCGTACGACGAGGTGTACGCCGAGGACGCCGACGACGCGGGATACGGGCCGGAGGGCACCGTCGGCCGGCCGGGCCGGCACGACCCCGAGCAGTGGCGGGCCCGCAGCGGCCGGGCCGCCGACCCCGTGGACACCGCCGAGGAGGAGGCGCTCGCCCGCAGGCGCCGGCCGCGCAGGACCCCGGTCCGGCCCGCCGAGGAGCGGGAGATGGACGCCGTCGACGTGGCCGCGGCCGCCGCCGCGTCGTTCGAGGGCGTCGTGCTGGGCGGGATGCCGCCCTCCCCGCTGGTCGCCGACCTCACCCGGGGCATCTCCGGCACGCACGAGGGTACGGAGACCACCACCCCGGTGCCGCCGGCCCGCTCCGGGCGGCCCGCGGCCGCCGACCCGGACGCCGCCCCGCCCGTCGACCGCCGGACCACCCCGGCGGCGGCCTCCGCGGCCGCCGCCGCTTCCGCCGCCGCGGCCGAGCCGGCCGGGGCCCCGCACGACACCACCGCCGCTGCCTCGGGGACCCTGTCGGTGCCGGACCTGACCAAGGCGGCGCCGGAGCACCGGCCGCTGCCGCCGCGTGCGGAGCAGCTCCAGCTGCGCGGGGACATCACGTACGCCCTGCCCTCGCTGGACCTGCTGGAGCGCGGCGGCCCGGGCAAGACGCGCAGTGCCGCCAATGACGCGGTCGTCGACTCGCTGCGCAACGTCTTCACGGAGTTCAAGGTCGACGCTGACGTCACCGGCTTCACCCGCGGCCCGACGGTCACCCGGTACGAGGTCACCCTCGGCGCGGCGGTCAAGGTCGAGCGGATCATCGCGCTGACCAAGAACATCGCGTACGCCGTGGCCAGCCCGGACGTCCGGATCATCAGCCCGATCCCGGGCAAGTCGGCGGTCGGCATCGAGATCCCGAACACCGACCGCGAGATGGTGAACCTGGGCGACGTCCTGCGGCTGGCGGACTCCGCCGAGGACGACCACCCGATGCTGGTGGCCCTCGGCAAGGACGTCGAGGGCGGCTACGTCATGGCCAACCTCGCCAAGATGCCGCACGTGCTGGTCGCCGGCGCCACCGGCTCCGGAAAGTCGTCCTGCATCAACTGCCTGATCACCTCGATCATGGTCCGGGCCACCCCCGAGGACGTCCGGATGGTGCTCGTGGACCCCAAGCGGGTGGAGCTGACGGCGTACGAGGGCATCCCGCACCTGATCACCCCGATCATCACCAACCCCAAGCGGGCCGCCGAGGCCCTGCAGTGGGTCGTCCGCGAGATGGACCTGCGCTACGACGACCTGGCGGCCTTCGGCTACCGGCACATCGACGACTTCAACCGGGCCATCCGGGACGGCAAGATCAAACTGCCGCCGGGCAGCGAGCGGGAGCTCAGCCCGTACCCGTACCTGCTGGTGATCGTCGACGAGCTCGCCGACCTGATGATGGTCGCCCCGCGGGACGTGGAGGACTCCATCGTCCGGATCACGCAGCTCGCCCGTGCGGCCGGCATCCACCTCGTGCTCGCCACCCAGCGGCCCTCGGTGGACGTGGTCACCGGGCTGATCAAGGCGAACGTGCCCTCGCGGCTCGCGTTCGCCACGTCCTCGCTCGCCGACAGCCGGGTCATCCTCGACCAGCCGGGCGCGGAGAAGCTCATCGGCAAGGGCGACGGCCTGTTCCTGCCGATGGGAGCCAACAAGCCGGTCCGCCTCCAAGGCGCCTTCGTCACCGAGGAGGAGGTCGCCAAGGTCGTCCAGCACTGCAAGGACCAGATGGCGCCCGTCTTCCGGGAGGACGTCACCGTCGGTCAGGCGCAGAAGAGGGAGATCGACGAGGAGATCGGCGACGACCTGGACCTGCTGTGCCAGGCGGCGGAGCTGGTGGTCTCCACCCAGTTCGGCTCGACCTCGATGCTCCAGCGCAAGCTGCGGGTGGGCTTCGCCAAGGCAGGCCGGCTCATGGACCTCATGGAGTCGCGGGGAATCGTCGGCCCGAGCGAGGGTTCGAAGGCGCGCGACGTGCTGGTGAAGGCCGATGAGCTGGATGGAGCCCTCGCCCTCATCCGGGGGGAGGCCCAACCGTGATGATTCGGCGGGCAACCGTTTCCCCCGGGCCCACGTCTAGTTGAGGGAGATGGCGGAGCCGCACCCGAAGCCGCGTCACGGGGCCGGCCCCGCCGCTGCACCGCCGGCCTGTCGGAACGCCATTCGGATGGCGTACGGACTCCACCCCTCCGGTTGCCCCTCCCTTTCACCACCGCCCTAGACTGGACGTCCAGCAGGTGGCTACACGCTCGAAAGGCGCCCTCGTGTCCATCGGCAACTCCAACTCCCCCGAAGATGAGCGGGCTTCGACCGGCGACGGGTCCGAGGACCGCATCATTGACCGTACTTCCGAGGAGCCGTCCATCGGGACGGCGCTGAAGAAGGCCCGGACCGCCGCCGGGCTCACCGTCGACGAGGTCAGTTCCACCACCCGCGTGCGCATCCCGATCGTGCAGGCGATCGAAGCCGACGATTTCACGCGCTGCGGCGGCGACGTCTACGCCCGCGGCCACATCCGCACGCTCGCGCGCGCCGTCCGCATCGATCCGGAACCTCTGGTCGAGGCGTACGACGCGGCCCACGGCGGCCGCCCGGCGCCCACGCCGGCCGCGCCGATGTTCGAGGCCGAGCGCATCCGCCCCGAGCGGCAGCGGCCCAACTGGACCGCCGCCATGGTCGCCGCCATCGTCGCCGTGATCGGCTTCGTCGGGTTCACCGCCTTCGGCGGCGGCGGCGCCAAGGACTCCCGCCCGCTGGCGGAGGGCTCCGCGGCCCCGAAGCCGGCACCCAAGCAGTCCGCCGGCAAGCCGGCCGCGCAGCCCCGGCAGACCGTCCCGGCCAGCCCGGCCGCGCCGAAGCCGGAGCCCTCGGACAGCGCCATCGCGGCCGCGCCCAAGGACCTCGTCACGGTCGCGATCACGGCCAACGACGGCGAGAGCTGGATCTCGGCCAAGGACCACAGCGGCCGGCTGCTCTTCGACGGGACGCTGGCCCCGGGCGAGTCCAAGACCTTCACCGACAAGGAATCCATCGACCTCGTCCTCGGCGACGCCGGGGTCGTGACGCTGTTCGTGAACGGCAAGGAGATCAAGGAAGAATTCCGGTCGGGTCAGGTGGAACGTCTCACATACACCAAGGACGATCCCCGTCCGGGGGCGGCCCAGGCGGGCTGAGCAGCGCAGAATGCAAAATTCCGGATCCCCGGGGCGCGGTGTCGCACCCCGGGGATCTTGGTTTACGGGGACTTGGGGCGGGGGGCGGCGTTCGGACAAAGTAGTCTTGAGTCCATGCCCGAACGCCGTACCGTCGCCCTTGTCACTCTTGGCTGCGCCCGTAACGAGGTGGACTCGGAGGAGCTCGCAGGCCGCTTGGCGGCGGATGGCTGGGAGCTCGTCGAGGACGCCGCCGATGCGGACGTCGCCGTCGTCAACACCTGCGGCTTCGTCGAAGCCGCGAAGAAGGACTCCGTAGACGCCCTGCTGGAGGCCAACGATCTCAAGGATCACGGCCGCACCCAGGCCGTCGTCGCCGTCGGCTGCATGGCCGAGCGCTACGGCAAGGAGCTCGCCGAGGCGCTTCCCGAGGCCGACGGCGTGCTCGGCTTCGACGACTACGCCGACATCTCCGACCGCCTCCAGACCATCCTCAGCGGAGGCGTCCACGCCTCCCACACCCCCCGCGACCGCCGCAAGCTGCTCCCGATCAGCCCGGCCGACCGCCAGCAGGCCGACGTGGCCCTGCCCGGCCACGCCCAGGCGCCGGCCGCCGAGCCCGCCGAGGCCCCCGCCGACCTGCCCGACGGAGTGGCCCCGGCCTCCGGGCCGCGCGCACCGCTGCGCCGCCGCCTGGACAAGAGCCCCGTCGCCTCGGTCAAGCTGGCCTCCGGCTGCGACCGCCGATGCTCCTTCTGCGCCATCCCGTCGTTCCGCGGCTCCTTCATCTCCCGCCGCCCCTCCGACGTGCTGGGCGAGACGCGCTGGCTCGCGGAGCAGGGCGTCAAGGAGGTCATGCTGGTCTCCGAGAACAACACCTCGTACGGCAAGGACCTCGGCGACATCCGCCTGCTGGAGACGCTGCTGCCCGAGCTGGCGGACGTTGACGGCATCGAGCGCATCCGCGTCAGCTACCTCCAGCCCGCCGAGATGCGGCCCGGCCTGATCGACGTACTGACCTCGACCCCCAAGGTCGCGCCGTACTTCGACCTGTCCTTCCAGCACTCGGCCCCCGACGTGCTGCGCGCCATGCGCCGCTTCGGCGACACCGACCGCTTCCTGGAGCTGCTGGACACCATCCGCGGCAAGGCCCCGCAGGCCGGCGTCCGGTCCAACTTCATCGTCGGCTTCCCCGGCGAGACCGAGGCCGACTTCGCCGAGCTGGAGCGCTTCCTGAGCCACGCGCGGCTCGACGCCATCGGCGTCTTCGGCTACTCCGACGAGGAGGGCACCGAGGCCGTCACGTACGACCGCAAGCTCGACGAGGACACGATCGCGGAGCGCCTCGCCCACATGCAGCGGCTCGCCGAGGAGCTCACCTCGCAGCGCGCCGAGGAGCGCCTCGGCGAGACCCTCGAGGTGCTCGTGGAGTCCGTCGAGGCGGTCGACGAGGACGGCGACGGCGCCTACGGCCGCGCCGCGCACCAGGCCCCCGAGACCGACGGCCAGGTCGTCTTCACCGACAGCACCGGCCTGGTGCCCGGCCGCATGGTGACGGCGAAGGTCGTCGGCACGCTGGGCGTCGACCTGGTGGCCGAGCCCCTGGGCCTTGAGGAGGCGGCGGGATGACAGGAGTCCCGGCATCTGCGGCGGGCGGGACCGGCCGCCGGCCCGTTCCCGGCACGAAGCTGGGCGCTGCGGCGGTCGATCAGGCCAGCCTGTGGAACATCGCCAACATCCTGACGATGATCCGGCTCGTCCTGGTGCCGGGATTCGTCCTCCTGCTCCTCGCCGACGGCGGGTACGACCCGGTGTGGCGGGCGCTGGCCTGGGCCGCGTTCGCCGTCGCCATGATCACCGACATCTTCGACGGGCACCTGGCCCGTACGTACAACCTGGTCACGGACTTCGGGAAGATCGCCGACCCCATTGCCGACAAGGCGATCATGGGGTCGGCCTTGGTCTGTCTGTCCTGGCTGGGGGACCTGCCCTGGCTGGTGACCGGGGTGATCCTCGGGCGCGAGCTCGGGATCACGCTGATGCGGTTCTGGGTGATCCGCTACGGGGTGATTCCGGCCAGCCGGGGCGGGAAGCTGAAGACCCTGTTCCAGGGCACGGCGGTCGGCATGTACGTGCTGGCGCTGACCGGGCCGCTCGCGACCCTGCGCTTCTGGGTGATGGCGGCCGCGGTTCTGCTGACCGTGGTCACCGGTTTGGACTACGTCCGCCAGGCCGTGGTGCTGCGGCGCAGGGGGCTGGCCGAGGAGCGGGCCGCGAGGTGACGGAAGCGGTGGGGGGATCCGCAGGGGACCGGAGCGCCGAGCGCGCCCGGGCGGAGGCCGTCGCCGGGGGCGGCGGGACAGGGGCTGCCGCGGCGGAGGCCCTGCGCCTGCTTGCGGAGAGTGAGCAGACGATTGCGGTGGCGGAGTCGCTGACCGGGGGGATGGTGGCCGCGGAGCTGACGGCCGTACCCGGTGCATCCCGGTCGTTCCGCGGGTCGGTCACGGCGTACGCCACCGAGCTGAAGCACCGGGTGCTGGGAGTGGACGCCGGGCTGCTGGCGGCCGAAGGCGCGGTGAACGCGCAGGTCGCGATCCAGATGGCGGCGGGGGTACGGCGTGTACTGGGGGCTTCTTGGGGGATTGCGACCACGGGGGTGGCCGGTCCGGACCCGCAGGACGGGCAGCCGGTGGGCACGGTTTTCGTCGCCGTGGCCGGACCGGCGGACGAGAAAACGGTGGCACTGAGGTTGAACGGCTCCCGTGGGGAAATCCGTAGGGAGAGTGCACGGACAGTGCTCGAACTTCTCGTCAGCGAACTCCGCGAGAATGTGCGGGGGCAGGATACGGAACAGAACGGGGGGATTTGATGTTTGCAGCCCTGAGTGAACACGACATCGCTCCCCGCACGGCCGCGGCGCGAGGCGGTACGGTGGGGCGTGAAGGATGCGGCTACACGGTCAGAGGAGGGAGCCACCGATGATTCTGCTCCGTCGCCTGCTGGGTGACGTGCTGCGTCGGCAGCGCCAGCGCCAGGGCCGTACTCTGCGCGAAGTCTCCTCGTCCGCCCGAGTTTCTCTCGGCTATCTTTCCGAGGTGGAGCGGGGGCAGAAGGAGGCGTCCTCCGAGCTGCTCTCCGCGATCTGCGACGCGTTGGACGTACGGATGTCCGAGCTGATGCGCGAGGTCAGCGACGAACTGTCGCTGGCGGAACTGGCGCAGTCGGCCGCGGCGAGCGAACCGGTGACGGTGCCGGTCCGCCCGATGCTCGGTACGGTCTCCGTGACCTCGGTCGCGGGTGGTCCGGAGCGGGTGACCATCAAGGCACCTGCGGAAGCGGTGAACGTCGTAGCCGCATGAGCGCGAGTGCGCGAGCCGGGAAGGCATGAGCGTGGCCGGAGCCCCGGCCGGTGCGAGGAGCACCGGCCGGGGCTCCGGGCCGTTCCGGGTGCGGGGGCGGCGGGCTTGCGGGAGGATGGTCCGAGCCCGTATCGCGGCCACATCCCGGGAGGCAGCCGTGCGGCGATTACTCGTGCCGCTTGTCCTGGCGGCGGGCGTGCTCTGGTGCTGGGCGCTGCTGCGGCTGGCGCTGGTGCCCGAGGAGTCAGGTCCGCTGGAAGGGGCGGCGGCCGTGGGCGGCTGGGGGCTGGGACTGTTGCCGGTGCACTGCGCGCCGGAGCCCTCCCGGGCGGCTACCAGGGCATCGACACCCCGCCGTTCGGACGCAGGATCTGACCCGTCATGAACGAGGAGGCGTTCCGAGGCCAGGTAGAGCACGGCCCGGGCGATGTCCTCGGGTTCGCCGACCCGGCCGAGCGGGGACATCCGGACCATCGCCGCCTCGGTCCGTTGCCGGTCCTCGGGGCCGTGACGGGCGGTCATGGGGGTGCGGATCCAGCCGGGGGCAACGGCGTTGACGCGGATGCCGTGCGGGCCGGCCTCGGTGGCGAGGGTCCTGGTGAGCTGGACGACCGCGGCCTTGGCGGCGCTGTAGCAGAGCAGGCCGGGCCGGGCGGCGTCGACAGCGCCGGAGGCCATGGTGACCAGGGAGCCGGGGCGGCCGGCGGCGATCATGGCGCGGGCGGCCTCCTGGCAGGTGCGCCAGACCCCCTTGAAATTGACGTCCAGGACGCGGTCCAGGTCCTCGTCGGACGTGTCCAGGACGCTGCTGGTGTGCATGATCCCGGCGATCGCGGCGACGGTGTCGAGCGGGCCCGCGGCGGCCACGGCCGCCCTGAGCGCGGCGCGGTCGGTGACGTCGAGGGGGTGGGCGACGGCCCGTCCGCCGGCCTGGACGATGAGCTCGGCCGTCCGGGCCAGGCCTGCGGGATCGCGGTCGGCGCAGTGCACGGCCGCACCCGCGGCGGCCAGGAGCAGGGCGGTGGCCCGGCCGATGCCGCCCGCGGCGCCGGTGACGAGGGCGGTGCGTCCGGTGAGGTCGTACGCGGCCAGGGGCGCTGCGGTGGGTGAGGGCATGCCGGGACCGTACGGTCGGAGCTGACGGGGCGTCAACTATGGGGTGGGGCCGGATTGGCAGCGCGGGCACCAGTAGGTGGGGCGCCCGTCCTGCGGGGCCTCGCGGACGGGGGTACCGCAGCGCAGGCACGGGCGGTGGGCGCGGCCGTAGACGAACAGCTCCTGCCCGGGGCGGTGAATGCCGGTGGTGTTGCGGCCCCCGTGCTCGCCGGTGTTGGCGGCGAGAAGGCGGCGGGCGGCCTCGGCGAGGCGAACGGTGGTGGTCGCGGGGTCGGGGAGGTCGCCGACCGGGGTCCACGGGGTGACCCGGGCCAGGAAGCAGAGCTCGGCCTTGTACACGTTGCCGATGCCGGCCAGGTTGCGCTGGTCGAGCAGGGCCTCGCCGAGGGGCCGCTCCGGGGCGGCGAGCAGGTTGGCGGCGGCCCGGGGCGGGTCCCAGTCGGGGCCGAGGGGGTCGGGGCCGAGGTGGCCGACGGCCCGGTCCTCGTCGGAGGTGCGGATCAGTTCGACGACGGGGAGGCGGTATCCGACGGCGGTGTGGCCGGCGGTGCCGAGCACGGCCCGGATCTCGTGGGCCGGGCCGCCGTGCCAGGGCCGGCCGGCGGCGAAGACGTGCCAGGCGCCGTCCATGCGCAGGTGGGTGTGGAGGGTGAGGCCGCCCTCGAACCGGGCCAGGAGGTGCTTGCCGCGGGGCACGACCTCCAGGGTGGTGCGCCCGGTGAGGTCGGTGGTGGCCAGGCGGGGGACGCGCAGGTCCCAGCGGGTGAGCGCGTGGCCGGACAGGGCGGTGTGCAGCCGGGCGGCCGCCCGCCAGACGCTGTCTCCTTCGGGCATGGCCCCATTGTGGCCCCGCGGGGCGGGCCGGGAG
>NZ_JACBGN010000127.1 GCF_013401435.1 Streptomyces sp. BR123 | reverse complement strand
GGGCGGTACGGGGAGGTCGGGGCACGGCGCAGGCCCCGGCCGCCCTTTCGGGTCGCCGGGGCCTGCGCACCCCCGTGACGACCGCCGCTACTCGCCGGCGATCGCGTTCAGTACGTTCATCCGCCCCGCCCGGAAGGCCGGGACCAGTGCGGCGAACAGGCCCACGAAGGCCGAGCCGGCGAAGACCCCGACGATCGTCGGCCAGGGGACCTCCAGCACCCGCATGCCCTCGAGGACGAGCAGCTTCTGGGCGGAGACCCCCCAGCCCATGCCCAGGCCCAGGCCGAGCAGGGCGCCGAAGAGGGCGATGACCACCGACTCCAGGCGGATCATGCGGCGCAGCTGGCGGCGGGAGAGGCCGATGGCGCGCATCAGGCCGATCTCGCGGGTCCGCTCGACCACCGAGAGGGCCAGGGTGTTCACGACCCCGAGGACCGCGACGATGATCGCGAGGGCCAGCAGCCCGTACACCATGTTCAGCAGCGTGCCGACCTGGTCCTTGAGGACCTGCTTGTAGTCGGTCTGGTTGAGCACCTTGTACTGCGGGTACGCGGCCATGGCGTCCTTGAGCGCCGTGTAGGCAGCGGCCTCCTGGCCGTCGACGGCCTTGGCGAGCAGCATGAACGGGCGGGGCATCGTCTCGGCCGGCAGGTACTGCTCGGCCGTGGCCGTCGCGACGTACATGGCGCCCTTGTCGAGGTTGCCGTCGTCGTCGGTGACGGCGGCGACCTTCAGCCTCGCGGTGGAGCCCCCGGTGAAGGCGACGGTCAGCTCGTCGCCGGCCTTGACGCCGTGCTTGTCCGCGTACAGGGAGCCGACCGACATCACGCCCGGCCCGTACGCGTCCGCGTGCCGCCCGGCCCTCATCTTCCGGCGGACGTCGTCCGCGTAGGACGGGTCGGTGACGCTGATGCTCTGCTCGGCGGTGGAGCCGTCGGGGGCGGTCACCTTGGCGCCGGCGATCCGGTAGGCGGTGACGTGGTCCAGGCCCGCGCTGCCGCGCATCGCCTTCTCCGCCTGCGGGACCAGGGGCTGGCCGTTCTGCGACTGGACGATGTAGTCGGCGCCGACCGACTTGTCGAGCTCCTCGGTGGCGGAGGCCACCATCGACGAGCCGACCACGGACAGGCAGGCGACCAGCGCCAGGCCGATCATCAGCGCGGCGGCGGTGGCGCCCGTACGGCGCGGGTTGCGCAGCGCGTTGCGCTCGGCCAGCCGGCCGACGGGCCCGAAGGGCTTCAGCACCGCCCCGGACAGCGCCCGCACCACGCCGCCCGCCAACAGCGGCCCGGTCACGATGAAGCCGATGAGGGTGAGGACGACGCCGCCCGCCAGCCACACGGAGCCGGCCTTGGCCTCGTCGGCGCCCGCCGCGAGGAGCAGGCCGCCGGCGCCGAGGCCGGTGAGGAGCAGGCCGAGCACGGCACGGACGGCGCCGGCCTTGCGGTCGCCGGGGGTGCCCGCCTCGCGCAGCGCGGCCATCGGGGAGACCTTCCCGGCGCGGCGGGCCGGGACGCAGGCGGAGACGACGGTGACGACGACACCGAGGACGAGGCCGGTGACCGGGGTCGTCCACAGCACGGTCAGGTCGTCCGTGGACAGCTTCATGCCCATCCCGCCCATGAGCTCCATCAGCCCGACGGCCAGGCCCACGCCCGCGCCGACACCGAGGAGGGAGCCGACGACGCCCAGCAGCAGGGCCTCGATCAGGACCGACCGGTTGACCTGGTCGCGGCCGGCGCCGATGGCCCGCATCAGGCCGATCTCGCGGGTCCGCTGGGCGACCAGCATCGAGAAGGTGTTGAAGATGAGGAAGACGCCGACGAGGAACGCGATGCCCGCGAAGCCCAGCATCACGTACTTCATGATGTCGAGGAAGGCACCCACGTCCTTGCGGCCGGCGTCGGCGGCCTCCTTGGCGGTCTGCAGCTTGTGGGTGCCCGCGCCGAGGGCGGCGGACAGGTTCGCCTTGAGCCGGTCGTCGCTGACGCCGTCCTCGGCGGTCACGTACACGTGGGTGAGCCGGCCGGCCCCGCCGAGGAGTTCGCGCTGCGCGGTCGCGGTGTCGAAGTAGACGACGGTGGCGCCGGGGTTGGTCGCCCTGAAGGTGGCGATGCCGCTGATCCGCGCCCGGAAGTCGCCGGTGACGGTGATGGTGCGCAGCTCGTCGCCGATCTTCAGCTTGTGCTTCCCGGCGGTGTCGGCGTCGACCATCACCTCGGTCGGGCCGCGCGGCGGGTGGCCGGAGGTCACCTCCATCGCCTTCAGCTCGTTGTCGTTCCAGTTCGCGGCGATCGTCGGGGCGCCGGAGGTGGGGCCGACGTTCTTGTTCCCGGCGTCGACCACGGTGACGGCCAAGGACACGACGGCGCCCTGCGCGGACCGGACGCCCTCGACGCGGGTGGCCTTCTCGACGGTGTCCGCGGGGATGGTCTGCGGGCGGCCGTTGGCCGGGATCGCCTCGTTGTCCTCGCCCCCGCCGTCCTTCTCGGGCTCGGGGGCGCCGATGGTGACGTCGGCGGCGGTGCTGGAGAACAGCTTGTCGAAGGTCGTGTTCATGGTGTCGGTGAACACGAGCGTCCCCGTCACGAACGCGACGGAGAGCAGCACGGCGATGGCCGACAGCGCCATCCTCCCCTTGTGCGCGAGGAGATTGCGCAGCGAGGTCTTCAGGACGGTCACGACGTCCGTCCCCGGGCGTCGAAGTCCTTCATCCGGTCCAGGACCTGGTCTGCGGTGGGCGCGTACATCTCGTCCACGATCCGGCCGTCGGCGAGGAAGACGACGCGATCCGCGTACGAGGCGGCCACCGGGTCGTGCGTGACCATGACGATCGTCTGGCCGAGCTCGTCCACCGAGCGGCGCAGGAAGCCCAGGATCTCGGCGCCGGCCCGGGAGTCCAGGTTTCCGGTGGGCTCGTCACCGAAGATGATCTGCGGGCGGGCCACGAGGGCGCGGGCGACCGCCACGCGCTGCTGCTGGCCGCCGGACAGCTGCGTCGGGCGGTGGTCCAGTCGGCCCGCGAGCCCCACCGTCTCCACCACGCGCTTCAGCCACTCCCGGTCGGGCTTGCGCCCGGCTATGTCCATGGGCAGCGTGATGTTCTCCAGCGCGTTCAGCGTCGGCAGCAGGTTGAACGCCTGGAAGATGAATCCGATCCGGTCCCGGCGCAGCTGCGTGAGCTTCTTGTCCTTCAGTCCCGTGATCTCGGTGTCGTCCAGGAAGATCTGCCCGCTCGTCACCGTGTCGAGACCGGCGAGGCAGTGCATCAGCGTGGACTTGCCGGAGCCCGAGGGGCCCATGATCGCGGTGAACTGCCCGCGCGCGATGTCCACGTCCACGGCGTCGAGGGCCACCACGCGCGTCTCGCCGGAGCCGTAGGCCTTGACGACCCGACGCGCCCGGGCCGCGACGGCTGCGTGCCCTCCGCTTTCCCCTTGCCTGGTCTCGGTGATGGCCGTTGTCACGGTTCGTCCCCTCGTTCGTGTCCGTGTGGATGTGGGTGTGGATGTGTCGGTGGGTATGGCTGCGGCCGTGCGGTGGCGCGAAGGCGCGGTGCGGGCCGCCGGATCGGAGTGTGTGCCGCGGAGGGCGGTCGGCGCCCTGGTGCGGCTCGCCGTATCCACCGGGGGGTTGGCCCCACCCCCGCCCGTAGGAACCAGTCAAGGACACCGGGTAACGGCTCTCCTCCTCCGCCGGGACGAACGGCCCCTGGCTCCTGCTGAGGAGCAACCCCTAGGGGGACTACACCCTTCGACGGACGCCGGCTGGGGGATACCGCCCGGCCGCAGCCCGGTGAGATGGTGTTTCCGGCAGATGCGTGCACGGTGAAGGGATCTCGGGTCGCGGCTTTCGGATGCGGACGGGGGTGCGGATGCGGCTGCCGCGCCCGGCCGCCTCGACAGGGTCTCCGAAGCCCTCGCCCGGCCTGAGCTCCTGCCGCAGGCCACTGCCGACCGGCTGCGCGGGGCCGTGGCCGCCGCCGTGGACCACGTCCTCCTCGGCGCGGCCGCCGCAGCCGGGTGGCCGCACTGGTGGTGCTGCTGTTCGTGGCGCCGCGGCGGTTCCCCGTCCTGCCGGAGCAGCGGGAGAGGCAGGGGCCGGCCGCCCGTCCCGCTTGTCATGGCCCCTGTCGGCGGAGTACACCTCAGGGTCGGAGATCCGCGTCATCGCCCGGGGGGAAGAGATGGCTTCCGCACTGCTCGCACTGGCCTTACTGGCCGCCGTCGCCGGACCGGTCGGCTGGCGGCTCCGCCGCCGCCCCGCCCTCGTCACCGGCCGCGACGGCCGGCTCTCCACCTCGACCGCCCTCGCGCTCGCCTGGACGGTCATCCTCGTCTGGCTGCTCCTGACGATCCTCGTCCACGGGCTCACCACAGGCGGCGGAACCCGATACTTCACCGGCGAGGACGGCCCGCTCTCCTCCCTCACCACCGTCTACCTGCCGCTGCTCGGCGGCCCGTACGTGGCCCTCATCGCCGCCAAGGCGGTCGTCGGGATCCGGCTGGAGAACGGCAGCCTCGCCAAACCGGCCGCCCAGCCGACGGACTCGGGGCGACGGCCCCTGCGGGAGCTGATCGCCAACGACAGCGGGCGCACCGACCTGGTCGACCTCCAGTACGTGGCGCTCAGCGTGGTCACCATGCTGTACGTGGTGCTGTTCTTCCTCTCGGACGTGGGCGGCGGGCTGCCGGACCTGCCCGGGCAGATCTGGGCGCTCACTGGGGCGCCGGCCGGCGCTTACCTGGTGAACAAGATGGCCACACGGCCCAACCCGGTGATCACCGGGGTGGCGGTGGAGGACGGGGCCGCGGTCGTGCGGGGCGGGGGCTTCACCGCCGATGCGCGGGTGGAGGTGAACGGGCAGCTCCTGCCGACCCGGTACGAGGCGGGGCCGGAGACCCTGACGGCGCCGCTGCCGCAGGGTGCGCCGAGCGCCTTCACGGTGGTTGTCGTGGCCCGGGGCCTGCGCAGCGACCCGTACGGCCACGCCCCGGCCGCGGCGGCCTGACGCGGCACGCGTTTCGGGATTCGCCTCAAGCGCCGGCGGGGCCGGGTGGCGCGCCCGGGCGGTGGCTTCGTGGCGCGGGCCGGCCGCCCTCGGACCCGACACCCCGTCAGGGGCGGCGGCAAGCCCGGCCCCGCCGGCGCTTGAGGCGGCCCCCGGAACGCGGGCCGCGGGCCGCGGGCAAGCCCCCGGTCAGCCCTCGGCCGCGGCACGGCCCGTCAGCGCCGCAAGGCTCGCGCGCACATGGCTCATGTGCGCGCGCATCTCCTCCTCCGCCTCCGCATGCTCCCGCAGCACCCGCTCCGTCTCCCGCCCGATCCGCTCCTCCTGCACCCGCGCCTGCGCAATCAGATCGGCGGCCTGCGCCTCCGCATCCTCCTGCCCGTGCCGCGCGGCCTCCTCCGCCTCCGCATATCCCCGGCGCGCCTCCGCGAGCCGCGCATCGGCCTGCCGCTCCATCTCCGCGAGCCGCTCCGCCAGGTCCGCCTCACGCCGGGCCAGTTCCCGCTGGGCGGCGTCCCACCGGTCGGCCTGGTCCTGTTCCCGCTCGGCGAGCAGTTCGTCGGCCCGCCGCCGGGTCTCGACGAACGCGGCCTGCGCCTGGGCCCGCCAGGCCGCGGCGTCCTCGCGCGCCTCCCCCAGGAGTTCCTCCGCTTCGCGTTCGGACGCCTGCAGCCCCTGCCGGGCCCGGATCTCGGTCTGCTCGCGGACGGCTTCGGCGTCCTGCCGGGCCAGTTCGGCCGCACGCTCGGCGTAGGCCTCGGCCGCGGCCATCGCGTCCGCGGCATCCCCCTGCGCCTCGCTGCGCAGTGCCTCCGCTTCCTCGATGACCAGCGCGTAGATCCGCCGGGCGCGTTCGGTCAGGTCCTCGTACCGGTGCGGGACGAGCGAGGCGACGGCTTCGCGGAGCCGCTCGGCCTCCTCTTCCATCTGCTTGGCCAGGACGGTCAGCCGCGCCACCCTTTCCCAGGCCTCGTCACGGCCCGCGAACAGCCGTGCGACGTACCGGTCGACCTGGTCGGTCCGGTAGCCGCGAACGCGTACGATCGCGAAACCCTGGCCGTGAGGGGACATGCGTGCAGCCATCCTGGGGCGCCTCTCTCGCGGGGATTCCTGTCAAGGATGCGTCATCTGCGGCCAGAAGCCGGAATGGCCGGGCCGGGACCCCGTTCCAGGGTCCCGGCCCGGCCACCGAACCGATCATCCGGTCAGAGCAGCCCGTCCCACATCTGCTCCAGCAGCACGGACCACCAGCTCTCGGGCGAGGTCAGTGCCGCGGTGTCGAGGCCCGCCAGGTTCGCCTGGAAATCGCTCGTCCAGCGGCCCGCCTGTTCGGGCGTCAGATGCTGTCGCAGCCGCCACATGTGACCCAGCATCGCCAGCGAGCGCGCGAACTGCGGCAGGCTCGAATTCACGAACTGCGGCGGCACCGGGGCCCCACCGGGACCGCCCTCCACCGGGACGGCCACGATGTGCGCGGTGCCGTACTGCACGCACAGCGCCTTGCCGAAGTCGCTGCCGATGACCAGGTACGAGCCCGCGTCCGACGCGGGCTGCACCTGCCGCTGCGCGGCGAGCTCGGCCAGCGTCGGCACCGGCTGGCCCGGCACCGCCTGCGCCCAGAAGAACGGCCCGAAGTCCACGGGCAGACCCGCCCAGACCAGGGTCTGCGCCACGATCTCCGGCACACCCTGGCGGGACACCGCCCGCTGGTCGAACCGGAACACGCCCTGCGGGCCGAACGCCCCGACCAGCTCGGAGCCGATCGCGTCCAGCGGGATCGCCGGCTGCAGCTGCACCTGCGGCAGGGGCGCGCGCACCGGCGCCGGGCGCGCCGGCCCGTCGGCCACCTGGTGCAACTCGCCCTGGTGGGTCAGCAGGTGCCGCATGCCCGCCTGGCGTCCGGCGTGGTCCGTGCCGTACGGGGCCACGCTCGTGATCCGGACCTGCGGCCAGGTCTCCCGGATCATCCGGGCGCAGTAGCCGCCGGGCAGCTCACACGACTCCAGCTCGGTGTGCAGTTCCAGCACCTGCTGCGGCGGCACGTTCATGGCGCGCAGCTCGTGCAGGATCTGCCATTCCGGGTGCGGGGTGCCGGGCGCCGAGCGGCGGATGATCTGCTGCTCGGAGCCGTCGGGGGCGCGGTAGCGCAGTACGGCCTGGTAGCCCGGGCCGACGGTGGGTACGCCGGAGGGGGCGGCGGCCGGGCCGGGGCCGGGAGGCGCGGGCGGGCCGCCGACCACGGCGGGGCCGGCCAGCATGGTCGCGGCGTGGTCCAACCCGCGGCCCAGCGAACCCGGAGCACCCGGCGGGCCGGGAGGAGCGGGCGGCTGACCCACACCGGCACCGTTCGACCCACCCGGAACACCCGGAGCACCAGGAGGACCAGGAGGACCAGGAGGCGCCGGAGGACCACCGGCCACCACGGCCGGACCCGCCAGCATCGTCGCGGCATGGTCCAGCCCGCGGCCCAGCGAACCCGGAGCACCCGGCGGGCCGGGAGGAGCGGGCGGCTGACCCACACCGGCACCGTTCGACCCACCCGGAACACCCGGAGCACCAGGAGGACCAGGAGGCGCCGGAGGACCACCGGCCACCACGGCCGGACCCGCCAGCATCGTCGCAGCATGGTCCAGCCCGCGGCCCAGCGAACCCGGAGCACCCGGCGGGCCGGGAGGAGCGGGCGGCCGACCCGGTGCGGAAGCAGCCGGAGCAGCGGGGGCACCGGGAGCGGCCGGCGGCGCGGGCGGCGGCGAGACGGGGGCCCGGTCCGTGGGCTCCTGGGCCAGCGCCTCGGCGGAGGCGGCCCCGGCCACGGGAGCGGGCCCGGGCGCACCAGGAGGCGCGACGGGAGGCGCGGGCGGCACCGGCGGCATCCCGGACGGAGCGACCGGGGCTCTGCCCGTGGGCTCCTGGGCCAGCGCCTCCGGGGTGCCGGGAGCGGGCACGGGCGGCGCCCCCGCCCCGAGGTCGACCGCGGGTGCGATGGCCGTCTTCGGCAGCTGGCTGCCCCCCGCCATCAGCGTGGTCTTCGCCTCCGCGGACGCACCCGCGGACTGTGCGAGCTCCTCCAGGTCCGACCCGGACAGCGGCGGCGCGAACACGGTCGCCGGCAGCGCCACCGACCCCTCGTCCGCACCCGGGTTCACGTCCGTACCCGCCCAGGGCGTCGCCCCGACGGGCACCCCTTCGCTGGCGGTCGGCTCGTACGGCACCTCACGGCGCAGCGGCACCGGCTCCGGAGCGGCCGGCGCACCCGGCAGCGACCCGGCGGACTCCTCCGCCGCACCGGCAGCCGGAACGGGCGCCGCCGGAGCCGCAGCCCCGCCCCCCGCACCCGCACCCGCACCCGCACCCGCAGACGCAGACGCAGACGCAGACGACGGTCCTCCCGGGATCCCCGCCCGGTCCGCGGCCTCCTGCAGCCACTCGGGCGGGCTCAGCATGAACGAGGTCTGCTCCGAGTCGATCCGCGGGGACGGCACCGACGCCTCCGCCGCCGGCGCGGCCACGGCCCCGTACTCCTCCTCGTACCGGCGGATGACCTCACCCACCGGCAGCCCCGGCCACAGCGTCACCTCACCGCTGTCCCGCGCGATGACCAGCCGCTGCCGGCCACCCCCGGACACCGGACCGCCCGGCCGGTCCTCCGCCCACACCACGAACCCCAGCCCGAACTCCCGTACCCGCACCTCGCGGTGCTGGTACGGGGGCACATCGCCGTTGATCCACTCCTCGGCACGCTCCTGCGCCTGCGCAAACGTCACCATCGCGCTGTCATCCCTCCACCGGCGCCGCACCCGGCGCCGGAACCGGCCCCTCCACGGGAACCGAGCGTGCGAATCCGCCGTCCACCATCAGACCGGCGACGGTCTCCAACTCCGGTGGATTTCCGGCCAGTCGTTCGAGAAAGGCATCGAAATCGGCACCGCACGGCAGCAAAAGCCGCTCTACGCGCTCCTGGACGGACCAGCCGTCCCGATCACGGCCGTCGTCGTACGGGGAGAACCACACCGAACCGAGGCCCTCGCCCTTCACCTTCACCGCGAGCAGCCCGCCCTGCGCGAACGCCACACACAGGTAGTCCTTCGTCAGGTGGTCCCGCAGACACTTGTTGACGTACACCAGGTCGTTGACCGCCGCCTCCTCACGCACCGTGAAGAACGGCTGGTCCACCAGCACGCCCAGATCCACGTCCAGGCCGACGCCCACCGGCGCGCTCCCGCCCGCCGCCTTCAGGAACGAGCGGTACGCCTCCGGCAGCCGGTACCCGAGATCCTCCTCGATCCCCTGCACCTGCTGCTCCGACACCGAAACCACCGACTTCGGCAGCCCCATGTGCACCGGCCGCAACTCCTGCAGCGGCCGCGTCCCCCGCTTCTCGTGGTCCACCGGCGCCGTCGCCAGCCCCGCGTGATGCCGCAGCAGCGCCTTCACCTCGACCGGAACCAGCTCCATCCGCCGCGTCCCCGCCACGTGGTGCCAGGTCCAGCCGTGCGGTGTCGCCACCGGCCCGACCGTGTCCCACAACGGGTGCCCCGCCGCACGCATGGCCGCGTTCGCGGACACGCAGTCCGTCAGCCGCAGCTCGTCCACACCGAAACCCTCCGGCGGCTCGGCGATCTCCACCGCCGCCCGCGCGTACGCGGAGAAGTCGGGATGTCCCTGCGCGTCCATCCGCACACCACGGGGGTGCCGAGCGGCCCGGACCGGGTCCGGGAAATGCACGACCTGCCCCGAATAAGCGGCGTTGGGTGGCGCGGCATGCTGGCCGAGCCGACCTGTCGTCATGGCAGTAGCCCCCTGCTGGATCTGGCTGGTTCACCACAGCCTATGTGCTCCGGCAAGAGGGACACCCGCCCCCGAGCCACGCACCCGCCCGACGGCCGGGAACATCCGAATTGATACGAATATTCGACCCCCGTTCCGCACCGCGGAGGACATTTGACAGGCTGTCCCCACGGCACGGGGGCGTGCGCGACAGCGGCCATCACCGCAGCCACGGGAGGGAAGACGCATGCAGAACACGGCAACACGCGGGGCAGCAGCCGACACCGGACCGGAAGCCGCCGGCTCCGCCTCGGACCCGCGCCTGCGCTGGAGCGCCGACGGCAACCGCACCGCCGTACCCGTACCCCGCTTCCGCCGCGACGGCATCCTCCCCACCGTCGCCGCCGCCCTCTCCGTACGCGGCGAGACCCTCACCGGCACCGCCGGCAAAGCCGACCGGCCACCCGCACTGCACCCGCTCGTCCAGGACTTCTTCGACACCCTCACCAGCAGCCAGCGCGAACGCTTCACCGGCCGCTGCCCCGAGGCGATACTCCTCTCCCGGCACCTGACCGCCGCCGAGAAGGCCCGCAGCAAACGCGCCTCCCGCAAACCCCTCACGGCCAACGAGGCACGCCGCTCCCTGAAGAACTCCAAGATCACCGCCCGCCGCATCCGCGAGGACGGCGACCCCCTCCACGGCAGCTACGCACCCCCCTGCCGCTCCTGCGAGGCCCTCCTCGCCCACTTCGGCGTACGACACGTCGACCTCACACCCGCCTCCGAGAGGGCCTGACCCCCGCCACCATGACCACCACCTCCTCCGCCTCCTACGACCGCTCCTCCGCCACCCGCTTCCCCGCCGCCGTCGACACCGCCCTGCGCGCCGCCGGCTGGGAGCCGGGCCGCTGGGACATCAAGCAGGCCGAGTACTGGGCCGACGCCCTCCGGGACCACACCACACCCGCCGGGCACCGCCACACCGTCTTCCCCGCCGCCGTCGAGGCCTGGGCCGAATTCGGCGGCCTCACCATCACCGCGGCCGGCCCGGGCCGCCAGATAGCACCCGTCCCCGTCCGCCTGGACCCGCTGACCGGCCTGCACCTCGCCCGCACCTTCGCCGACCTCGGCCGCGCCCTGTCCACGCAGCTCTGCCCCCTCGGCGTCGACTCCGACTGGGGGAACCTCCCGGCGGCAGCCGGGGGAGCCTCCCATCTCGCCATCGACCGCGAGGGCCGCGTCTACGCCATCGACCACACCGGCGACTGGTACCTCGGCCCCGGCATGGACGAAGCCCTCACCCTCCTCCTCACCGGCCTCCAGCCGACCCGCCTCACCGCCGCCCACTGACCCGCCCGCCCCGGCGCACCGGATGCGCCGGGACCGGCCGGCCCGGGAACCGCGGCCGAGGCCGCCACAGGACGCGGGCCGGGACCGCACCCGACAGCACCGACCGCTACCCCGGCCCGGCGACACCCGGCAGCACCGCCGACACGCGGAAACCCCCCGCATCCGTCGGACCGGACACGAACACCCCGCCCAACCCCTGCACCCGCTCCCGCATGCCGACCAGCCCGTTCCCCCCGCTGGGCAGCTCGGGCCGCGCCACATCCGCCGCACCCGGCCCGTTCTCCACCTGCATCGCCACCTCGCCGTCCCGGTGAGCCAGCCGCACGACGACCTTCGCGCCCGGCGCATGCTTGTGGCAGTTCGTGAGCGCCTCCTGCACCACCCGGTACGCCGTCTGCTCCACCTCCGCCGGATACGCGCCCCCCGCACCCCGGACGTCCAGGTCCACGGCCATCCCCGCCGCCCGGGACTGCCCGACCAGCGCCTCCAGCTCCCCCAGCGTCGGCCCGTCCTCCGGACCCGCCGCAACCGCGGCCCCCACCGCCACCGGCTCCGCCACGACAGCCACCGGGGCCGGCACCGCCGACCTCACCTGCACCGGCGCCCGCAGCACGCCCAGCATCTCCCGCAACTCCGTCAACGCCTGCCGGCCCATGTCCCCCACCAGCGCCGCGTTCCGCGCCGCCTTCACCGGATCCTTCGCCGCCACCGCCTGCAAAGCCGCCGCATGCACCACCATCAGCGACACCCGGTGCGCCACCACGTCGTGCATCTCCCGCGCGATCCGGGTCCGCTCCTCCCGCCGGGCCCACTCGGCCCGCTCCTCCGCCCGCTCCGCCAGCAGCAACAGCTCCCGCTCCAGCGAATCCGCCCGCTCCCGCAGGCTCTCCATCAGACGGCGCCGCGCCCCCATGTAGAGGCCGAGCAGGACCGGCACCACGTTCAGCGCCACCGCCAGGACCCCGGACAGCACGAGCACCACGCCGTGCGTGGCGCCGACACCCCCGCTGGTGCGCACGTACATGACGGCGAACGTCGCCACCAGGGCCAGCACGGTCAGCGTCGACGTGATCCGACGGGGCACCTCGCTGGCGGCGAGCGTGTACAGCCCGACCACGCTGAGGACGATGCCCATGGCCGCCGGTGCCACGGCGATCCCGACCAGCACCACGGCCACCGGCCAGCGCCACCGCAGCAGCACCACGGCCCCCACCAGCACCCCGAAGAGCACTCCCAGCGCCGTCGGAATCCCGGTCTCGTGCGCGAAGGCCACCCCCTCGGCCGCACACTCCGCGGCCGACACGGCCGCGATCCCCCCGTCGAGCACCGCGCCCTGCGGACGGTCCCACCACAGGGGCCCGTCCCGCCCGGCCCCACCCTGCGATTCCCCCGTCATGGTCATGCCGTCCAGCCTACGCAGCGGCCCCAACACACCCGCGACCGGAATTCCGGCACAGCCCGGGTCGCCGCACACAGGACCGAACCGTTCGCCGAGCGAGACCTGAATCTCTGCATTCCTCACGACAGCGGCTCCATGGCCGACACCCACGCCGCCCGCAAGCGCCGGGCCTTCGAGGCGGAGCGGAGCAAGAGCAAGCCGTACCGCAGGGACGAAAGGAGGCGACGCGCAAGAAGCACGGCCCGAAGCCGGACCGTTCCGCAAGAACACCGGCACCGACCACCACGGCTGTCCCGTGGTCCGGGTAACCGCCGCTCGCGACTTGTACCGTCGCATTGAAGGCACTTGGTGCGGCATAGTGGGCTCCGTCAGTTCAACCGAGCGAGCAAATGTCCGGTTTGACCGACTTTGCTATCCCCTGTGGTGTAATGGCAGCACTGAGGTTTTTGGTACCTTATGTCCGGGTTCGAATCCTGGCAGGGGAGCGCATGCAGGTTCGGGTCCTGACCGGAAGGTCAGGACCCGCCCTCGTTTACGCCCCCTGACCCCCCGGTATCCTTCGGAAGTCCACCACCCGAAGCCGAAGGGCACACCCGTGAGCGCCAACCGCCCGGCAGCCGTCGTCGTACTCGCAGCGGGTGAGGGCACCCGCATGAAGTCGGCCACTCCCAAGGTCCTGCACGAGATCTGCGGGCGGTCGCTCGTGGGACACGTCGTCGCCGCCTCGCGCGAGCTCGACCCCGAGCACCTCGTGGTCGTCGTCGGCCACGCCCGTGAGCAGGTCACCGCGCACCTCGCCGACATCGACGCCGACGTCCGCACGGCCGTGCAGTACGAGCAGAACGGCACCGGCCACGCCGTCCGCATGGCGTTGCAGGAGCTCGGCGGGTCCGTCGAGGGGACCGTGGTCGTGGTCTGCGGCGACACCCCGCTGCTGACCGGCGAGACCCTGTCCGCCCTGGTCGCGACGCACGGCGCCGACGGCAACGCCGTCACCGTCCTGACCGCCGAGGTCCCGGACTCGACCGGCTACGGCCGCATCGTCCGCGACGCGGAGACCGGCGCGGTCACCGCGATCGTCGAGCACAAGGACGCCACCGAGGAGCAGCGGGCGATCCGGGAGATCAACTCGGGTGTCTTCGCGTTCGACGGTGCGCTGCTGGCCGACGCCCTGGGCAAGGTGCGGACGGACAACAGCCAGGGCGAGGAGTACCTCACCGACGTGCTCGGCATCCTGCGGGAGGCCGGCCACCGCGTGGGTGCGTCCGTGGGCAGTGACCACCGGCAGATCCTGGGGATCAACAACCGGGTGCAGCTGGCCGAGGCGCGGGCGCTGCTGAACGCGCGGCTGCTGGAGCGGGCGATGCTGGCGGGCGTGACGGTCGTGGACCCGGCGAGCACGTTCGTGGACGTGACGGTGACCTTCGGGCAGGACGCGCTCGTACACCCGGGCACCCAGCTGCTCGGCACGACGCACGTCGCCGAGGGTGCCGAGGTCGGTCCGAACACGCGGCTGAAGGACACGCAGGTGGGTCCGGGGGCGCGGGTGGACAACACGGTGGCGGACTCGGCGGTGATCGGCGAGTCGGCGTCGGTGGGTCCGTACGCGTACCTGCGGCCGGGGACGAAGCTCGGCCTCAAGGCGAAGGCCGGTACGTACGTGGAGATGAAGAACGCGACGATCGGCGAGGGGACGAAGGTTCCGCACCTGTCGTACGTGGGTGACGCGACGATCGGCGAGTACTCCAACATCGGTGCGGCGAGCGTGTTCGTGAACTACGACGGCGAGCACAAGCACCACACCACGGTCGGCTCGCATTGCAAGACGGGCTCGGACAACATGTTTGTGGCGCCCGTCACGATCGGGGACGGCGCCTACACGGCGGCCGGGTCTGTGATCACCAAGGACGTGCCGCCCGGTGCGCTGGCGGTTGCGCGTGGTCAGCAGCGGAATATCGAGGGCTGGGTGGCCCGCAAGCGTCCGGGGAGTGCTGCTGCGTCTGCGGCGCAGTCGGCGGCCCGGGAGGGGTCCGAGGGCTGAGGAAGCCCTTCCGGGTGAACTGTCCGGAAACAGGTGCGCTGGAGACGGCGTACCGTGATAGGTGCACGCAATCGGCTGGCTCACCGTGTGCGGGACGGACGCACGCGGGGGCGAGCAGCTTTCAACACGTCTGAGGAGACTGTGCTGTGACCGGGATCAAGACGACCGGCGAGAAGAAGCTGATGCTCTTCTCCGGCCGCGCCCACCCCGAGCTGGCCGAGGAGGTTGCGCACCAGCTGGGCGTCCAGCTCGTGCCGACCAAGGCTTTCGACTTCGCCAACGGTGAGATCTACGTCCGCTTCCAGGAGTCGGCGCGTGGTGCGGACTGCTTCCTGATCCAGAGCCACACGGCTCCGATCAACAAGTGGATCATGGAGCAGCTGATCATGCTGGACGCGCTGAAGCGTGCGTCGGCCCGTTCGATCACTGTGATCATCCCGTCGTACGGGTATGCCCGCCAGGACAAGAAGCACAAGGGCCGTGAGCCGATCTCGGCGCGTCTGGTGGCGGATCTGCTGAAGACGGCGGGCGCGGACCGGATCCTGACGGTCGACCTGCACACGGACCAGATCCAGGGCTTCTTCGACGGCCCGGTGGACCACCTGTCGGCGCTTCCGGTCCTCGCGGACTACGTGGGCGCCAAGGTGGACCGCACCAAGCTGACGATCGTGTCCCCGGACGCCGGCCGTGTGCGCGTGGCCGACCGCTGGTGCGACCGTCTGGACGCGCCGCTGGCGATCGTGCACAAGCGCCGCGACAAGGACGTCGCCAACCAGGTGACCGTCCACGAGGTCGTCGGTGAGGTCCGGGGCCGCGTCTGCGTCCTGGTCGACGACATGATCGACACGGGTGGCACCATCTGCGCCGCCGCCGAGGCGCTCTTCGCGCACGGTGCGGAGGACGTCATCGTGACGGCCACGCACGGCATCCTGTCGGGCCCGGCGGCGGACCGCCTGAAGAACTCCAAGGTCAGCGAGTTCGTGTTCACGAACACGCTGCCGGATCCGTCCGACCTGGAGCTCGACAAGATCACGGTGCTGTCGATCGCCCCGACGATCGCGCGTGCCGTGCGCGAGGTGTTCGAGGACGGTTCGGTGACGAGCCTCTTCGAGGAGCAGCAGTAAGGACCGGACGGCGGGTCCCGCTCCGGGGCCTGCGGTAGATCCTTTTGGGCGCGGCCTCCCCGCCGGGTAGACTTGACGAGTTGCTCGGCGAGGGAGGCCGCGCCTTTTTTGTGAAGGTGCCGGGGCTCCGTTATCGACGCGCTCTTCGTAGCAGGCCGTTTCGTGGCCGGGTGACCGTTGTCCGTTTCCGTCACCCACGAGGAGTGATCATGTCCGAGGTCAAGCTCTCCGCTGAGATCCGTACCGTGTTCGGCAAGGGTGCTGCCCGCGCCACCCGCCGCAACAAGCAGATCCCCGCGGTCATCTACGGCCACGGCGAGGCCCCGAAGCACGTCTCCGTCGAGGGCCACGCCCTGACCATGGCGCTGAAGACCCCGAACGTCCTGATCTCCCTGGACATCGCGGGCGAGGGCACCGAGCTGGTCATCCCGAAGGCCGTCCAGAAGGACCCGATCAAGCGCACCGTCGACCACGTCGACTTCCTCGCCGTGAAGAAGGGCGAGAAGGTCACCGTCGAGGTTCCGGTCCAGACCGAGGGTGAGCTGGCCGCCGGCGGCAACCTGCTGGAGCACGTCCTCGCCACCGTGTCGGTCGAGGCCGAGGCCACCCACCTGCCCGAGTCCCTGACGGTCTCCGTCGAGGGCCTGGAGGCCGGTTCTTCCGTCCACGCCCAGGACATCGCGCTGCCGTCGGGCGTCACCCTGGTGACCGAGGCCGACGCGGTCGTCCTGCAGGTCGTCTCGGCCCAGGTCGAGGAGCCGGCTGCCGAGGCCGAGGGCGCCGAGGCCTGAGCCTCGCCCTTCCCTTTCGGCTGATGCTGAACGACCGCCGTTCTGTTCCACTGGGGCAGGACGGCGGTCGTGCACGTTAAGGAGCTTTGTGATGTCGGACGATGCGGCGCCCTGGCTGATCGTCGGCCTGGGGAATCCCGGGGCGGAGTACGCGGGCAACCGCCACAACATCGGGTTCATGGTGGTCGATCTGCTGGCCGACCGGATCCGGGGGAAGTTCAAGGCGCACAAGGCGCGGGCGCAGGTGGTGGAGGGGCGGATCGGGCCCCCGGGGCCGGCGAACCGGCGGGTGGTGCTGGCGAAGCCGATGTCCTTCATGAACCTGTCGGGTGGTCCGGTGACGGCGCTGCGGGACTTCTACAAGGTGCCGGTGGACCGGATCGTGGCCGTCCACGACGAGCTGGACATCGACTACCCGACGCTGCGCCTGAAGCTGGGCGGCGGCGACAACGGTCACAACGGCCTGAAGTCGATGACGAAGGCGATGGGGGCGGAGTACCACCGGGTGCGGTGCGGGATCGGGCGTCCGCCGGGCCGGATGCAGGTGGCGGACTTCGTCCTGAAGGATTTCTCGTCCGCGGAGCGCAAGGAGCTGGACTGGTTCGTGGACCGGGCGGCGGATGCCGTGGAGTGCCTGATCGCGGAAGGTCTGGAGCGGGCGCAGTCCGCGTACAACTCCTGACGGTTTTTCACGGTCCGCCGGTGACGGGGGCCGGTGGGACGGCCCCCGCTCACGGATCGTTACAGCGGACATAAGGGGTTCTCTGCGCCAACCCCGAGCGAATGCTGACGACCGCCTCTTGACCTGGGCATGCTGTGCTCCACATGCTGGGCCGCCACCTCCCACGGCACGTTTCCCTCATCTGCGCCAGAGGTATCCCATGCCCATATCCCCCAAGCGCCGGGCGGCGGCGGTTTCGGTTTCTGCTGCTGTCTCCCTGCTGCTCGCCGCGGGTGCGGCCCCGGCTTTCGCCGATGGTTCGTACACGGTCCCGATCCACCAGCAGCTTCCGCTCACGGCCACCTCGAAGGGTGTCTCGAACGAGAAGAGCTGCGCGGACATCCCGGCCTCCCAGGACGGCTGGCACTTCGTGCTGCCGGGCAATTCGACGACGTTCGTGAAGCTGAAGGTGACCTTCGAGCCGGGTGGCGAGAAGGTCGTGACGGTGTTCGGTCCGCCGACGCAGAAGCACGCGTACGTGGCGTCCGCACCGGGTGCGAAGCTGACGGCCGCTTCGGCGGAGGTCAGCGGCGGCGCGGTCGACTGGTTCAACCTCTCGCACACGTGCCCGGCTTCGACGAAGCCGTCGTCCTCGCCGTCGGGCAGCCCGTCGGGTTCGCCGTCGGGTTCGCCGTCAGGCACCCCGTCGTCGTCGCCGTCCGGTTCGTCGTCGCCGTCCGGTTCTCCGTCGGTCAGCCCGTCGTCGTCCGTGTCCGGTTCTCCGTCGGGTTCCCCGTCCGGGTCCCCGTCGCCGTCGGTGTCGTCGTCCTCGGCGGCGACCGGTGGCTCGACGGGCGGCGGTCTGGCGAGCACGGGCTCGGACGCGCCGGTCGGCCTGATGGCGGGCGTGGCCGCCGTGCTGGTCGGCGCCGGTGCCGTGCTGGTGATGCGCCGCCGCAAGGCAGGGGCCGAGGGCTGAGGCTCCGGTGAGCCGGGGGCCGCGTGCCCCCGGTGATGCGGCAGGGCCCCCGCACCGTGACGGTGCGGGGGCCCTGTCGTGCGTACGGGCTGCTGCGGGGGCGGGTCAGCCGGTGTTGCGCAGGCCGGCGGCGACGCCGTTGACGCTGAGGAGCAGGGCGCGGGAGAGGGTCGGGTCGGGGTCCTCGCCGCGGGCGGCGGCGGCGCGCTGGCGGGCCAGCAGGGAGACCTGGAGGTAGGAGATGGGGTCCAGGTAGGCGTCGCGGACGGCGAAGGTCTGCTGGAGGACGGGCTGCGAGTCCAGGAGGCGTTCACCGCCGGTGATGCGCAGGACCTCGCGGACGGTGAGCTCGTGTTCGGCGCGGATGCGGTCGAAGACGTGCTTGAGCTCGTCGGGGACGAGGGTGTCGACGTAGTGGCGGGCGATCCGCAGGTCCGTCTTGGCGAGGGTCATCTCGACGTTGGACAGGAAGTTGCGGAAGAAGTGCCAGCGTTCGCCCATTTCGGTGAGGACGTTTTCCTGACCGGCTTCGCGGAGCGCCTTGAGGCCGGAGCCGACGCCGTACCAGCCGGGGACGATCTGCCGGGACTGGGTCCAGCCGAACACCCAGGGGATGGCGCGGAGGCCGTCGAGGCCGGCACCGGAGTCGGGGCGGCGGGAGGGCCGGGAGCCCAGGTGGAGGTCGGCGAGCTGGTCGACGGGGGTGGAGGCGAAGAAGTAGGCGGGCAGGTCGGGGTCCTCGACGAGGGCCCGGTAGGCGGCGTGGGCGGCGTCGGAGGCGATGTCCATGGCCGCGTCCCAGCGGGCGAGGTCGTCGACGGACTGGCGGGGGGCGGTGTGCAGGGCGGAGGCCTGCAGGGTGGCGGCGACGGTGAGTTCGAGGTTCTCGCGGGCCAGGGACGGCACGAGGTACTTGTCGGAGATGACCTCGCCCTGCTCGGTGACCTTGATCTCGCCTTCGAGGGTGCCCCACGGCTGGGCGAGGATCGCGTCGTGGGAGGGGCCGCCGCCGCGGCCGACGGTGCCGCCGCGGCCGTGGAAGAGGCGCAGGCGGACGCCGTAGCGGTGGGCGACGTCGCGCAGGCGGCGCTGGGCGCGGTGGATCTCCCACTGGCTGGTGGTGATGCCGCCGAACTTGGAGGAGTCGGAGTAGCCGAGCATGACTTCCTGGACGTCGCCGCGGAGGGAGACCAGGCGCCGGTAGGAGGGGTCGGCGAGCATCTCGTCGAGGATGACGTCGGCTGCGCGCAGCTCGTCGGTGGTCTCCAGGAGCGGCACGATGCCGATCTTGGCCCAGCCGGCGTGGAGGTCGAGGAGGCCGGCCTCGCGGGCGAGGACGGCGGCGGCGAAGACGTCGTCGGCGCCCTGGCACATGGAGATGATGTAGGACTCGATGACCTCGGGGCCGAACTTCTCGAAGGCGTCCTTGACGGCGAGGAAGACGCCGAGGGTCTTCTGGCCGGCCGCGTCGAGCGGGGCGGGGGTGGGGG
>NZ_JACBGN010000126.1 GCF_013401435.1 Streptomyces sp. BR123 | reverse complement strand
GCCCCGCCCCCGGCGGCAGGGCCCCCGGCTCCGACCGCTCCCCCTCGGCATCCGCGCCGGACCGGGGCACGCGGCCGGGGCCGTCGTCCGCCGCCGCGGTATCGGGGCGGGGCGGCAGGGTCGGGGCGAGGACCGCGGCCGCCTCCTCGACCGCCTCGACCAGCCGGGGCGGCAGCCACGCGCCGGCCCGCCTCGGGACCCCGGCCATCCGCTCGACCACCTCGACGACCTGCCGGGGCTCGGGGCGGTCCAGGGGGTTCTTCGCCATGCAGGCGGCGATCAGCAGCCGTAACCCGTCCGGTACGTCAGACAGGTCGGGCTCGTCCTGCACGATCCGACGCTGGAGTTCGAGGGCGGAGGCGGGGCCGGCGAACGGGGCGGTCCCGCGGGCGGCGAAGACGAGGGTCGATCCGAGGGAGAAGACGTCGCTCGCCGGGGTCAGGGGGTCGCCGAGGCTCTGCTCCGGCGACATGTACGCGGGGGTGCCGAGGACCAGGCCCGTTGCGGTGAGGGCGGGGCCGGCGGCGGCGCGGGCGATGCCGAAGTCGATGACGAACGGGCCGTCCAGGGCCAGCAGGACGTTCGAGGGCTTCAGGTCGCGGTGGACGATCCCCGCGGCGTGGATGTTCACGAGGGCTTCCGCGACGCCGGCGGCCACGGCCCACAGCGCGGGCTCCGCCAGCGGGCCGTCGAGCACCACCGCCTCGTGCAGCGGGATCCCCGGTACGAAGGCCGTCGCCAGCCAGGGCACCCCCGCGTCGGTGTCGGCGTCGACCACCGGGGCGGTGAAGGCTCCGGAGGCGGCCCGGGCGGCGGCGACCTCGGCCCGGAACCGGGTCCGGAACACCGCGTCGCCGGCCAGCTCCGGGCGGATGAGTTTGACCGCGACGGTACGCCCGCCCGCCGACCGGCCGAGGAAGACGCTGCCCATGCCGCCCTCGCCGAGCCGGCCGAGCAGCACGTACGGGCCCACCCGGACCGGATCCGCGGAGGTCAGCGGCCGAACACCCACGTCGTCTCACTCTCCGTTCGCTCGCAGGACGGCGACCGTCGCGGCGCCGGGGTCCGTGATGCACAGGCGGCCGTCGCCGGCGGCCCAGCCCAGTTTCGCCGGGTCGGTGCCCTTCATGCCGGTGTACTTCCAGCGCAGCCTGCCGTCGGCCGGGTCGGCGGCCCAGACGACGCCGTCCGCGCCCATCCAGTAGACGTTCCCGTCCGCGCACAGCAGCCGGGCGCCGAACGGCGCCGGGGCCGCGGAGCCCGCCGAAGCGGCGGGCATCGGCGAGCGCCAGGCGGTGCGGCCCGTCGCCGCGTCCAGGGCCCCGAGGGAGAACTCCCCGTCGCCGTCCGTCAGCAGGACGTACAGCAGCGCGCCGTCGGGGGCGGAGGCGACGGCTTCGCCGCGTACGCGCATCCCGACGACGCCCGGGGCGTTCCAGGCCTCGGCGCCGGTGTCCGGGTCGAGCGCGGACAGGCGGCCGGAGCCGTCGACGACGAGGCAGTGGCGGGCCGAGGCCTCGAACGCCGCGGCCTTGATGGTCTTGGACCAGGCGGCCTTGCCCGCCGAGTCCAGCGAGACCATCGCGCTGGTGGTCGCGAAGAGCGCCTTGTCGCTGCCGGCGGGCAGGGCGGAGAAGGGCAGCATGGTGCCGTCGCTGTACCACCAGGCCGTCTGACGCGCCTTCAGGTCGAGGCACCAGACGTGTACGCCCTGGGGCACCGGGCCGTGGTCCTGCCCGTCGCCGAGCCCGATGACGTACGCCCTGCCCGCGCGTGCTCCCGCCATGAACAGGCCGCTCTGGGTGTGCGGCCGGTCCAGGGACACCGTCCACTCCGCTTTTCCGGAGGCCGGGTCGATGGCCGTGACGGCGTTCCGCGTGATCGGGGGTTTGACGGTCGTGCCGGCCACGTACAGCCGTCCGTCGTGGAACGCGGCGATGGTGTCGGGGCCCGAGCCCTGCACGGGGAAGGCGATCCCGTTGTCCTCGCCGCTGACCGTCCATGTGGGGCGGCCGCTGTCGTCGAGTGCCTGGACGTCCCGGAGGGTGACGCACATGACGAGCCCGTTCGCGGAGATGACCTGCCCGCTCGGGGAGGTCAGCTCCACCTTCCACGCCAGCCGCGCCTCCCGTACGTCGCCCCCGTCGGGGCGCACCACCGGGACGCCGCGGCTCCCGCCGGCCGGGGTGCCCCCTCCCGGTGCGCCGGCGATCCAGGCGGCGGTGGCTCCGGCGGCGGCGACGGCCCCGCCGGCGAGGCCGAGGAGGATCCGCCGGCGGGCGACGGTGGCGGGCTGCGGGCCGGCAGGGTGTGGGCCGGCGCCGGGCGGTGCGTGGTCGACGCGCGTGCCGTCGGGGCCGATCACGGGCGGTGCGTGCGGCGGCCCGGAGGTGTCGGCCGCCGGGAGGGACGTCAGGACGGCCCGCGCGCGCAGCACATCGCCGGCCACGGCCTCGGGCAACCACCCGCCCGACGGGACCGGCGGGCCCGCGCGTTCCACGTGTTCGGAGACCTGGCGGGGGGTCGGACGGTCCGCGGGGTCCTTGGCGAGGCAGGCCCGCACCAGGTCCCGCAGGCCGGGCGGGAGCATGTCGGTGCCCGGCTCGGTGTGCACGATGCGGAACAGGACTCCGGCCGCGGCACCCTCGCCGAACAGGTGCTCCCCGCTCGCGGCGAAGGCGATGGTGGAGCCGAGGGAGAACACGTCGCTGGCCGGGGTGAGGGCCTGGCCGACGGCCTGCTCGGGCGACATGTAGGGGGCCGAGCCGATGATGGCGCCGGTGGACGTCATGGCCGTGCCGTCGACGGCACGCGAGATGCCGAAGTCGATGACGTGCGGCCCGTCGAGGGCGAGGAGCACGTTCGCCGGTTTGAGGTCGCGGTGGATGAGACCGGCGCCGTGCACACTGGCCAGGGCTTCCGCCAGGCCGGCGGTCAGCGTCCACAGCGTGTCCGCCGGAAGGGGCCCCCGGTCCGTCACGGCGCGGTCCAGCGGGGCGCCCACGACGAACGCCGTCGCCATCCACGGCACGTCCGCCTCGGTGTCCGCGTCCACGACGGGCGCGGTGAACGCCCCGGAGACCCGCCGGGCCGCCGCCACCTCCCGGCGGAAGCGGTCGCGGAACAGCTCGTCGCGGGCGAGATCGCCACGCACCACCTTCACCGCCACGGTCCGGCCGCCGGCGGAACGCCCCAGGTAGACGGCGCCCATGCCGCCGCTTCCGAGCCTCCCGACCAGCGCGTAGGGCCCGACCCATCTCGGGTCCCCGTCGCCGAGCTGCTTCATCGCCCCCCTTGGTGAGCGTCAGTGACGAACTGTCAGTGGAGCTGTCGGCGGGCCGGGCGAACGTGGTCGCGGCCGCCCTGCGCCGGACCAAGATACGCGCGCGGATCTCCGTACTCCACCCGGGAGTTGAGGAAACCACCCGTCCGGGAGGCCGACTGCGCCCGGCCCGCGCCCCCGGGCCGGCGGCAGGGTGTTGCCGCCGCCGGAGACGGCCTGCGGCACCGTCCGGGAAGAGCTTGATCTTCGTTCTGCGGTGACGCGGTGCCGGGTGATACGGGGGTGCGGTGCCGACTTCTTCGTGTCATCCGCCAGTACGGCCTCCGGACACCGGCAGCGGAGACTTTCCGCCACGACTGCGGACCGGCCGGCCTCCGAGTGCGCAGGACCGGGCGCGGCCGCGTGCGGAAACGACGCACAGGACGACGTACGAGGACGAGGTACCGGAGGGGCGCACGTGGGCGTGCAGCAGTACGACGGGATCGGCGAGGCTTTCGAGGGGTTCAAGTCCCTGCCGCTGATGCGTTACGGGGAGGTGCCGAGCTTCCTCGGCATGGTCGGGGACGTGAGCGGCAGGGCGGTCCTCGACCTGGCGTGCGGCACCGGTTTTTACAGCAGGGAGTTCAAGCGGCGCGGCGCCGCGGATGTCTTCGGCGTCGACATCTCCGTCGAGATGATCGCCGCCGCACGGGAGATCGAGCGGCGTGACCCGCTGGGTGTGCGCTACGAGGTCGGTGACGTGGTGCAGTGCCTCAACTACGCCGAGGACATCGCGGGGATGGAGCGGATGTGCCGCCGCATCCATCGGAGCCTGGTGCCGGGCGGGGAGTTCTTCGTGCTCGCCCAGAAGCCCGACTACGGGTTCGATTGCGCGTCCCTGGACGCGTACGGGTTCCTCTGCGAGCCGACCGGCGCGGAGATCGAGACGGGTCCGCAGGTACGGGTCACGGCTCTCCTCGCGCCGCAGCCGATCGGCATCGTCACCACGGCCCCGCGCCGAGAGGTCTACGAGGAATGTCTGCGGGCGGCCGGGTTCAGTGCGGTGGAGTGGGTTCCGCTGGAGGTGTCCGAAGCCGGAATCCGCGAGTTCGGCGAGGACTTCTGGGCGGACCTCCTCGCGTACCCGCCGCTGGAGATGCTGCGCTGCCGGGCCTGACCGGCGGGTGGGCGGTCGGCCGGGGTGTCGCGGGCGGGGGACGGTCTCGAGGCGACGCAGCCGGGGAGGGGAACGGGGCCCGCCCGTACGGGTGGGCTCCGCCGAGGCACCGACCGAGGCGTGGACGACACACCACGCCACGGCCTTGTGTCCGTCGTCCACGGAACCCACTTGCTGTCTCTCGTGGAGGACGGCGAACGGGGCGCCCACGCACGACGTGCTGCCGGTGGATGCGTACGCCCCTGCGTAGCGTTCCTCCGGATCGGGGGCGTCCCCGTCGCGGGCCGGCCCGGACCTGCCGGACGGGTCAGGCGGGCCGGAGCCCGTTCATCCCGGCGTTCGGATTGCGTGGGCCGGGCGGTGGGCCGCTACGGGTGGTAGAGGGCGTGGGCGCGCGTGAGGTCGGCGGGTTCGTCCCGGCCGAGGTGGAGGAAGTAGTTCACCTGCCATGCCTGGGTGCTGCCCGCCTGCCGGTTGGTCGTGGTGACCCAGGGCGGGTAGACGCGGAACCCGCGTTTGCCGCCGGAGCCGTCGCGGGAGACGATGCCGCGCTCGCACAGCAGCTCGCGCGGGAAGACGAACTGCCCGAAGCCGTCGTCGTCGCGGCTGCCGATGACGAACAGGTCCACCCCGTCGTGGGCGTCGAAGGGCCGGATCGGCCCCTCCTCGGACCGCTGCCACACGGTGACGAACTGGCCCACCTTCGTCGGGGTGGTCTTGGCCACGCGGAACCGGACCGAGCGGTCGTCGAGCGTGAACCCGCAGGCCGCGTACTCGGCGCTCTCCGGTTCGGGTACCGGCGGCGAGCAGGCGAAGCCGCACGGGTCGTACACCAGCGCCTTCGCCGCCAGCAGGTCCTCGTGCAACCGCTCCGTCCAGGGCTGATGCGTCACCATGCCCTCATCCTGCCATCTGCGTCACCATGCCCTCATCCTGCCATCGCGGAGCCGCCCCGGGGATCGTCCCGGGGACCGGTGACGCCTGGTGGAGAGCTCCACCTGCACGGCTGCTCCGGCCGACCGCTCCTCATGCGACGAGTCGGCGCCCGTTCCGGCGGTGGACCGACGTCTCCCGGCCCGGTGACGCCCGCCGGGCGGTGGGCAGGGGCGGATGGGGATCCGGGCCGGGAGGTCCGGTCACCGGGGAGGGGCCGGGGCGTTGACGTCGGCTGTCGGCTTCGCCGCCGGGTGCGCCTTGGTGAGGGTGCACACGCCGTCCGCACACTGGCGTTCCAGACGGCCGCGGGAGATCGTCTGGACCAGGCCGACCATCCAGCAGGTGGGGCATCCCCGGAAGGCGATCAGAGCCAGCGGGGCCGCCAGCAGGGTGGCCGGGCCGGCGACGGGCACCAGGGCGATCGAGCCGATGATCAGCCCGAAGCCGATGGCGCCGCGCGCCAGGTGGCGCGGTACGGACTTGCTGGCGAAGTTCCTCTCGGGCGCCGCGGACGGTGCGGCGGCTCGGGTCCTTGCGTCCTGCGCCGGCTTCACGGTGTTCACGGGGTTCACGGTCGCGGGTCTCCTCCGGCCGGTCGGGCGAGGGCTTGGTCGGGCACTGCCAGGGCGTGGCGCAGTGTCGCGCGTGCTCTGTGCAGCCGGGATTTCATCGCGGCGGCGCTCAGGCCGAGCGAGCGGGCGACGGTCTTGCCGGGCAGGCCCTGGATGTCCCGCATGATCAGGACCTGCCGCTGGTCGCGGGGAAGGGCGCTGACCGCAGCCGCGATCCGCTCCGCCTCCAGCCGGTGCAGCACCGCGTCCTCGGCGGACGGTTCCGCGGACGCCTCCGGTTCGGTCGACGCCTCGCCGCTGCGCGGGACGAGCAGCCGTACCTGCCGGAGGCATTCGTTGCGCACGATCCGGAACATCCATGAGGCAAGCGCGCCGGTGGCCCGCAAGGTGCCGATCTTCCGGTAGAGGATGATCAGGGCCTCCTGCGCCGCGTCCTCGGCGTCCTGCGGCGACGCGCACAGCGACAGGGCGAACTTGCGTACATGGGGCTGCGATTCCATGACGACGGTGGTGAGCGAAGTGACGTCGCCGTTCTGGGCGGCCTTGATCAGCCGCTCGTCCGGCCAGGGGAAGCGTTGGTTCATCTGATGGCTCTCTTGTTCGGAGGCACCCGCGCGCCGGCGGCGGTCAGCCCCGGCTCTTGTAACGCCGCATCAGGTGCCAGCTGCACGCGCCCACGAGCAGGGCTCCGATCACTACGAGGCCAGTGACCATCATGGTTGTTTCCTCCTGTGTTCTGCCGGCCCGTTCGGCCGGTACACAGACAAGAGACGGGGAGGCCCGGAAAGGATTCGCCTCCGGCCGAAGTTTCTTCTCCGAACCGTGAACCGTGAACCGTGAACCGTGAACCTTGAACCGCGGACTGTTGACTGTGCCCCCGTGAACCGTGCACGGCTCCGCTCGTACGCGTTCGGCAGTTCGTCGGCGGCCCGCGGGTCCGCGGCCGGGGACAACGTCAAGATCGACGGGATGGGAGACTGGCCGACCGTTACGGAGCAGACGAGAGGACGGACACCGGCGTGCGACGGATACAGATGCGCGCGGCCCTGGCGTACCCGGTCATGGCGGCACTGATCGCGGCGGCGGCGACGGCCTGCGCGGGCCCGCTGGAGGACCTCGGCCCCCTGCCCCCGCGGTTCTCGGGTCCGCCGCTGGCCGCAGACACGGTGGTCTCGGAGATGAGGTCGATCCTGGCGGCCGAGGGCGTCGTGGTGGAGAGGGAGCCGTCGACCGTTCTGGGCATGTGCCACGAACGGCTCAGCGGACGGCATGCGCCGGAGACGGCGGACGCCGCACTGAAGTCGGCCTTCGCGCGGGCCCGTTCCGCGCACGGCTGGCAGCCCGGTCCCGACCTGGGCAGCGGGACGCTCACCCTCAGCAAGGGCAACTGGACGGTCACGGCCGGCTTGCCCCCGCAGCCGGCCCAGGGCCTTCAGGCTCCGATCGTCATGTCGCTGACGTGCGTGGACGGCGGCGCCGCCGCCACCGCCCCCACGGCACCCCCGTCACCGGCGCACACGCCCGCTCCCGCGTCGTCCTGAGGGCGGGCGGGGTCGGCCCCGCCGCAGGAGCCGGCGCAGACCCGGCGACGGAATCGGCACACAGGTGCTGCGACGACCCGGCGCCGCCGTCTCGGAGGAAGGTTCGGCCGCCGCGCCCGGGCGCAGGAGGGCAGACGCCCGCCAGGTGCTCCTCGCCCTCGACGGGGACCACGCCGAGGACGACGTCGCCGCGTTCGCGGCCCGGATCCGTCCCCGGCCCGACCGCGAGGCGACGGTCGAGGACCCGGCCTGAGCCCCGCCGGGGGAGCGACCGGCAACCGGCAGGCGGCCGGAGTTCCACTCCCCCGGCCCCGGTCAGGCCGACGCGGGGGCGGGCGAGGCCGCGCCGGCCCGGGCCGGGTCCGCCACGAGGCGACGGCGGCGCGTCGGCAGGCCGAGGGTGGGGTGGGCGACGGCCCAGGCGGCGGCCTTGCAGACCAGCTCCTTGTACAGGGCGGCGAGCCTGCCGGTCAGGGCCGCGCTGACGGCGCGGTCGTCGGCGGTGACGTACTGGATCAGGCCTTCCCCGCGGCCCAGCGAGATGCACTGGTTGAAGTAGCGGATCGGCGTGTCCGGGACCTTCGCGCCGGTCAGGCGGGCCGCGATGGCGTCGGCGGCCTGCCACGCGGTGGGGGTGCCCGAGGCGCACGACATGCGCAGCGGCTTGCCGCCGGGGCCCATGGCCATGGCCGCGTCGCCGATGGCGTACACGTCCGGGTGCGACACCGAGCGCATGGTGGGGTCGACCACGATCCGGCCCGTGGCGCTGACCTCCAGGGCCGAGGCGCTCGCGACTGGGTGGACCGCGAAGCCGGTGGTCCACACGGTGACCGCGGCCGGGACGGTCGCGCCGTCGGCGGTGGTGACGCGGTCGGCCTCGACGGCGGTGACGGCGGTGTGTTCGTGCACGGTGATGCCGAGCCGGTCGAAGACCTTGTGCAGGTGTGCGCGGCCCTTGGGCGAGAGCCCGTCGCCGAGGGCGCCGCGGACGGCGAGGGCTACGTCGAGGTCGGGGCGGGCCTCGGCGATCTCGGTCGCCGCCTCCAGGCCGGTGAGGCCGCCGCCGACGACGACCACCTGCCGTCCGGCAGCCAGGCCTGCCAGCCGCGCGCGCAGCCGCAGCGCTCCGGGCCGGCTCGCGACCTCGTGGGCGTGCTCGGCGACGCCCGGGACGCCGTGGTCGTTCCAGCCGCTGCCGAGGGCGTACACGAGCGTGTCGTACTCCAGCTCCGCGGCGCCGCCGTCCGCCTCGGTGAGGCAGACGGTCCTGCGGTCGACGTCGATGCCGGTGACCTTCCCGAGCTTCAGCCCGACCCCGGTGCCGGCGAACATCTCGCCGAAGGGCCGGGGCCTCAGGTCCTGGCCGGCCGCGAGCTGGTGCAGGCGGACGCGCTCCACGAAGTCGGGCTCGGCGTTGACGAGGGTGATGGCGACGTCGTCCCGGTGGAGCCGCTTCGCGAGGCGGCCGGCCGCGGTGGCCCCGGTGTATCCGGCACCGAGGACGATGATGCGGTGCTGCGTGCGCTGCTGCATTTCCCTGCTCCTGTCTGCGCGGGTCCGCCGCCGTCTTGCGCGGCTTCGCCCCTTGAACCGGGCAGCCCGCCGTTTCCTGACAGGTCGGCGGAGTGAAGCACGTCACACGGAACGGGGCGTGGCGGCAGAGCGGGTCAGAAGGCGTGGAACAGGGGCTCCCCGTGCTCGGCGGCCGCCCACACCTCGGTGGCGCGCGTGAGCTTGTCGGGGTTGACCTGGCTGCGGAACGCGGCGATGCCGTCGGCCGTGACCTCCAGGCACATGACGCCGACGACCCGGCCGTCGACGACCGCCACGACGGCAGGGCCGCCGTTCGCGGTGGCCATGTGGATCCCGGCCGAGCCGCCGACCAGGGCGCGCTTGGCCACCCCGGGCTTGAACAGGCCGCGCATGAACGTCGCGACCGCGAGGGCGCCCTCGAACGCCTTCGCCCGGGCGGGGACCTTCCCGCCGCCGTCGCCGATCGCGAGGGCGTCGGAGGTGAGCAGCCGTACGAGCGGCTCGGTCTTCCCGCTGCTGGCGGCCTCCAGGAACTCCTCGACGATCCGCCGGGCGGCGGCCTGGTCGATCTCGGTGCGCGCCCTGCCGTCGGCGATGTGCTTCTTGGCCCGGTGGAGGATCTGCTGGCTGGCGGCCTCGGTGAGGTCGAGGATCCCGGCGATCTCCCGGTGCGGGTAGTCGAACGCCTCCCTCAGCACGTACACCGCCCGCTCGTTGGGGGACAGCCGCTCCATGAGCGTGAGCACCGCGTACGAGACGGACTCCCGCTGCTCGGCGGTGTCGGCCGGGCCGAGCATCGGGTCCCCGTCGAGCAGCGGCTCGGGGAGCCACTGGCCGACGTAGCTCTCGCGCCGGGCACGGGCCGAAGTGAGCTGGTTGAGGCACACGTTGGTGAGCACCTTCGTCAGCCAGGCCTCGGGTACCTCGATCCGCCCGGTGTCGGTGCCCTGCCACCGCAGGAACGTCTCCTGCACGGCGTCCTCGGCCTCGCTCACGGACCCGAGCATCCGGTAGGCGATGGCTTCCAGCCGGCCCCGTGCCCCCTGGAACAGATCCACGTCCTCCACGCTCAGCGGCATAGCGGGATCCTATCCGCTGCCGTCGGAGCCTCCGCAAAGGGTGTCGAGGAGGCTCGGCCGGCGAACCGGAGCACCAGCCGTGGACGCAGAAGGCTCCGGCCTCCTCCACGGAGGCCGGAGCCTTGATCGAGCGCTGGGCAGGCCTTGCACCTGCATCCCCCCACAGGAAGTGGGGTGCCTTTCCTTGGACCACCAACGCCGGTCCCGCGGCCACTCGTCATGGCCGCAAGCACGTGATCAAGAGTAGCGCATGCAGTCGGCCGCGCCCGCCATGGGGACTGGTCGAATGAGCCCATGGGGGATTCACGCACGGCCCTGGGGCCGCTGGAACTGGTCGAAGGCATCTGGGTGGTCGGAGACTCCGGCCGCCCCGGCGGCTCGTGGCTCGAATTCCGCGAGGAGGGAATGTACCGGCGGGCGCGCGACGGGGACGGCGAGTTGATCCCGTGGTCCAGGATCATGCTCGGGATCGCCGTCTACGTCGGGCGCGGGTACCCGTCTCACGGGCAGTACACGGTGGCGGGACTCCTCGGCAACGTGCCCGGTCCCTTGAGGGCACACGGGCGCGGCCACCTCGACGTGACGCTCCGCCACCCCTACGGGGACCACAAGCTGACTTTCGACCGGCACCCGCGGGCGTACCGGGTCGGGGAAACCTTCCTCCTGGAGGAGCTGCTGTCGCAGGTCGTCGCCGCGAAGGAAGCACACCGGCTCGGTGACCCCGACTGGCTGGGCCGCGCGGTCGGCCGGCTGGAACCGCTGGGCCCCTGGCTGACGCGCCGCAACATCAACGAAGCGGTGAAGGAAGCCTGCTGGGGCTGACACCGGTCACGCTGTCAGGGCGCCCGTTCCACCGGGGGCAGCAGGGTGGGCAGTGGGCAGCAGGGTGGGCAGCAGGTCGGCGTACCGCCGCTCGACGAGCACGCGTCCGGCTGCGTCGAGCAGCCGTTCGCGGGTGGGCCGACGTCGGCGGGGCGGCCTGGCGGAATCGGTGGAAGGAGTCGTCGGTGTCGGCGCCCGGGAACGATACGGGACGCATTCGATACGGCATGTATCAAGGAGCCGGTGGCCGGGGCCGGTTCGGCGTCGGCGTCGGCGTCGGCCTGCCGGCTGCGGGGATGCGTTCCAGGACGCCGCCGGCGAAGACGTCGTACAGCGGGAGCGTCTCCAGGTGCACGTAGCCGATGTGGCAGTCGCAGACGGCGAGCGGGCAGGGGCGCGGGCCGAGCGCGGCACGGTACGAGCCGTCGTAGAGGTTGCCGAGTTCGGCGCGGACGAAGTGGCAGCGGCGGACGGTGCCCTCACCGTCCACGGACACCACCGACCGGCCCGTTCGGCAGGGCAGTCCGGCGGAGCGGTGCGGGTGGCGGCTGTAGGGGAAGAGCGGGTCCACGGCGGTCCAGGTGTCGGCCTCGGCGTCCGTGTACGTGCGGCCCTCGGCGGCATTGACCCACAGGTAGACGTGTGCGGGCAGGTCGGCGCGCAGCCGGCGGGCGTGGAGGAGGTTCTCCGGCAGGCCGACGATGCCGACGCTGTGGCGGACGCCCCGGCCGGCGAGGTCGTGGACCTTCGCCAGGAAGCGGTCGTAGGGCGTCTGGCCGGGGTGGTACGTGCACCACAGGGCGAGGGTGTCGGGGTCGGCGTCGGCGAGCCAGTCGGTGCGGCAGCTGAGGTTGGTCTGGATCGCGACGCGTTCGACGTGCGGCCGGTGCGAGAGGTCGACCAGGGCGCGCCGGTACCAGGAGCGGACCAGCCCCTCGCCCCAGGGGGTGAACAGGAGCGACAGGCGGTCGTCGGCGGCCGCTCCCGCCCAGGCGGTGAAGCGTTCGAGGGCGGCGCGGTCGGCGCGCAGCTGTGCGGGGCTGTCGCGGCGCTTGGCGAAGGGGCAGTACGGGCAGTCGTAGTCGCAGGAGGCGAGCGGTCCGCGGTAGAGGATCGTGAGGTCCATGGGCGGGCGGCCTACTTCGGCGCGTAGGCGGCCATGGCGGCGCGGACGGCGGGCGAGAAGAGGGCGGGGCCGAGCGCGTCGGAGTGCGCGAGCCCGTCCGGGGTGAGGCGCAGCAGCCCGACGGCACCCCTGCCGGGCTCCTCGGTCTCCTCGATCTCCTCCAGCCAGCCGCGGGCGGCGAAGTCCGCGAGTTCGGCGGGGAAGTCCTCGTACGGGTGGGTGCCGAAGCGCTCGCGGTAGGCGGCGACCGGCAGGCCCTGCGCCTGGAGGAGGGATTGCAGGAGGTGGCGCCGGCGGGTCTCGTCTGCGTCGACGTGGCGGCCGTGGACGGCGCGTCCGAAGTCGGCGGTGGCGGTGTAGCCGTCGATGATCGCCCGTATCTCGCCCATGTCGACGGCGTAGTCGAAGGAGTAGTGGAGGGCGGAGGTGTAGGAGCGGGCGCCGCAGCCCAGACCGATCATGCCGTCGGTCTGGCAGGCGTGGTCGTCGGGGCCCTGCGGGGCGGCGCCGGGGCGGCGGAACATGCGCATCGACACCTGCTCGTAGCCGTGCGCGAGGAGGTGGTCGCGGCCCTGCCGGTAGAGGGCGAGGCGTTGCTCGTCCCACTCGCGTTCGGTGTGGGCGGTGCGCCGGGCGAGGCCGGTCAGGGGGCGGACGTAGAGAGGGTAGAGGTACAGCTCCTCGGGGGCCCAGGCGAGGGCGGCGTCCAGGGAGGCGCGCCAGGTGGCGGGGGTCTGGCCGTCTATGCCGTAGATGAGGTCGATGTTGAGTACCGGGATGCGGGCCTCGCGGATCCGGCCGAGGGCGGCCTCGACGTCGGCGCGGCGCTGGGGGCGGACGGCGGCCCTGGCCTCCTCGCCGACGAAGCTCTGGACGCCGAGGCTGAGGCGGGTGGTGCCGCGCTCGGCGAGGACGGCGAGCCGGTCGGCGGTGGCGGTGGCGGGCGAGGCCTCGACGGAGAGCGGCACGGCGCGCAGGTCGGCCCCCATGCGGTTTTCGGCGATGTCGCACAGGCGGGTGAGCTCGTCCGCGGTGAGGAACGTGGGCGTGCCGCCGCCGAAGGCCGCGTTGGCGAACCGGACCGGGCCGTCGTCGCCGAGCGCCTCGCGGACGGCGGCGGCCTGGCGGTCGAGCGCGTCGAGGTAGCGGCCGGTGAGGCCGTCAGGGGCGCCGATGCGGGTGAACAGGTTGCAGAAGCCGCAGCGGACCTCGCAGAACGGTATGTGGAGGTAGAGCGAGAGCGCGTCCTTGGGCTCGCCGTGCCACAGGTCGCGCAGGGCGGGTCGGCCCGGCAGGGGCCGGTACGCGGTCTTGTGCGGGTAGGCGTAGACGTAGCTCTGGTACGGGCGCACCGCGGGAGCCGTCACGGGCAGGGGCGCGACGGTGGCGGGGGCGGTCGCGGCCGTCGGCGCGGCGGGGGCGGTCATGCGGACGGCTCCAGGAAGAAGTGGGCGTACGGCACGGTCCACACGGCCTCGTGGGCCAGGCGGTGGCCGGTGTAGCCGTCGTCGCCGTAGGTCGTGCCGTGGTCGGAGCAGACGATGGCGAAGCAGCGGCGGCGCGAGCTCATCGCGGCGAAGAGCCGGCCGATGTGCCGGTCGATGTACTCCAGGGCGGCGGCGTGGCTGGCGCGGGTGTCGCCGGCCTCGCGGGTGGCGCCGGGCAGGTGGAACCAGTTGGGCTGGTGCAGCGCCGAGGCGTTGAGGAAGAGGAACAGCCGCTGGTCGCGCGGGAGTGCGCAGACGACCTGCTCGGCGCGCTCGACCTGCGCCTCGAAGGAGGTGGGGGACGCCACGCCGAACGCGGGCTCCCAGTGGCTCTCCTGGAACATCCCGGGGAGTACGTCCCCCAGGGCGCCCTGCTTGTTGAAGAAGCCGACGCCCCCGATGCAGACCGTGCGGTAGCCGGCCGCGGCGAGGCCGGAGACCAGGTCCGGGGTGTCGAAGACGTACGTGCGCCCGGCGGTGGTCTCGCTGCCGGCGAAGCGGGCGGCGAACAGCCGCGGGTGGGGTCCGGGCGCCGCTGGGGTGGGCAGGAACCCGGCGAACATCGCCTGGTGGGAGGCGTACGTGAAGCTGCCGGGGGCGTGCCGCCGTTCCCAGGCGCCGCCGGGCAGGTGGCGGGCGAGGTGCGGAATGCGGCCGGCGGCGGCCAGCTCGGCGGCGACGTCGTGGCGGAGCGTGTCCAGGGTGAGCAGGAGCAGGTCGTCGCGGCCGACGACCTCGTTCATGTCGGGCTCGATCACGTCGGGCAGGTCCGCGGGGGAGGACGGCGGGTCGGTGTCAGGCAGGTGCACGGTGGTTCCTTGCGATGTGGTGCGGTGCGGCGGCGACTTGGGCCGCGTAGGTGTCCAGGCCCTCGGCGCCGCTGCCGGGCAGGCCGGTGAGGCCGGGCAGCAGGTCGCCGAAGGCGTTGACCTCGGCGACGGCGAACCGGCGCCAGCCGACGGCGGGCAGCAGGTCGACTCCGACGCACAGGGTGCCGGGGAAGCAGGCCGCGGCCCGTTCGCAGGTTTCCAGTGCGTCGGCCCAGCGGGGGCCCGCGGCCGCGGCCACGGCGGCGAGGTCGCCGCGGCTGCCGCCGAGGTGGAGGTTGGTCATGGGCGAGCGGCTGGTGCGGACGACGGCGTGGGTGGCGCGGCCGGCCACGACGACGACGCGCAGGTCCGCCGCGCGGCCGCCGAGGGAGGCCTTGGGCCACCAGCGTTCGATGTGCAGTCCGTCGGGGGCGAGCGCGTCGATCAGGGCGGCGGTCTCCGCCTCGCTCGTGATGCGGCGTACCCGCAGGGAGTTGTGCAGGCTGCCGTCCTCGGCCGTCTCGACGGAGGTGGTCGCCCGGATCCGGCCCCGGCCGGCCGTCTCGACGGCGACGACCCCGGACGCGGAGGAGCCGTGGGCGGGCTTGACGAAGACGCGGGGCATGCCGTGCGCGGCCATCAGGTCCCGTACGTCGTCCCAGCCGCGCACGGGGACGGACCCGCCGGAGGTCGGGGACGCCGGTACGGGCACCCCGGCGCGGTCGAGGACGCGGTGGCAGTTCCGCTTGTCGAACAGGACGGCCAGTTCGTCGGCGCCGTCGAGGCGGAGGCCGCCGCGCAGGGTCCGTACGGCCGCGGTGAAGCGGGCGTACCAGCGGGCGCCGCCCTCGACCCGGGTGGGGTCGGCGACGCCGCGCAGGATCCGGTCGACCTGCGGGTCCTCCCCCGGCGAGTCGAGGCGTACCAGCTCGTCGGCGGCGAAGACGGCACCGCCTTCGCGCAGGACGGAGATCCAGGGCAGGACGCGGGGCGCGGGCTGTCCGGCCTCGCGTACGGCCCGGGTGAAGAGGGCGACGCGGCGGTTCTCCGGGTTGCCGACGACCGCCCAGCGCGGGGGCGTGTGCTGCGTCACGGACCGGCTCGCTACTCGCCGACGGCGACGAAGCGCCAGGTGCGGCCGTCCCACTCGTCCTCGTGGGCGTGGCCCCGGGCCAGGTCGAGGGTGACGCCGGCGCCTTCCAGGGTGTCCCGGAAGCGCTGCTGCAGCGGGTCGCTGAGGTAGTTGTGGTGGAGGTCGAGCTTCTTGAGGTGGGTGAGGGGCCGGCCGCCGAGCAGCGCGGCGCCGCCCTCGTCGGTGAGGACGCCCATGGACAGGTCGAGGGTCTCCAGCCGGGCCACGACGGGCGCGGAGGCCATGGCGGTCGCGATCTCGTCCTGGATGTCGCTGTTGCGCAGGGCCAGGTGGCGCAGGCTCGGCAGCCGGTCCCCGGCCATGATGGGCTCGACGTCGGTCAGCTCGCTGTCGCCACCGTAGTCGGACGTGCCGAGCCAGAGGTCGAGGTGCTCCAGCGCGGGCAGGGCGCTGGCGGCGATGTTGCGCACGACCCGGGCGGGCATGCCGCCGGTCTCGACGGTGAGGGAGCGCAGCCGCCGGTGGGTGACGGGCGGGAAGACGAGGCCGCTGCCGCCGCGGACGCCGAACTCCTCCAGGTCGGGGAAGGTGTCCAGGAGCGGGCCGACGTCGCCCTGGGTGATCCAGGAGATCTCGCACTCCTCGGACTCCATGTCGCCGAGGAACAGCGCGCGCAGGGCGGGGAGCCCGTCACGGGCGGCCACGAGCGCGTCGATGATCTCCGCGGGGCCCTTGTCGTAGGCGTCCTCCCAGGCTCCGACGACGATCGCGCGGACGCGGGTGGTGTCGACGGCGGCGGTGAAACGGGCGAAGGCCTCGGTCCAGCTCTCGTCGGCGTCGTAGGTGTCGGAGGCGAGGCGCCAGGCGACGGCGTCCGGCTCGGGCAGTGGGGTCGAGCCCTCGTCGTCCGGGCCGGGGAAGGTGAAGACGGGCAGTCCGTACGACTCCGTCAGATGCGCCGCGTAGCTCATGGTTCCCCGCCGTTCCCGGTGTATCGCGCACGTCGTGCCTGTCGTGCCTGTCGTGTCTGTCGCGCGCTGGTGTGCCTGTCGCGCCGTGGTGTGCGCCGCGTGGATGTGCTGCCAGTTGTAGCAAGCGGCACCGACAACCACGGTGGCGGGGCGACGGGCGGGGCGTTGATGCTCCTCCTGGCAGTCAAGGGGGGCGAGCACCTGACGGGTCCGGTCAGATTCGGTAGGGGTGAAGGGCGACGCTCTCCGATCCGACGCTGATCTCCACCCAGGACTCGTCCATGCTGCCGGGGATCGGTGATGCCAGGTCGAACAGCAGGGTCCAGTGGCTCATCCGGAGGTAGGCCGCGCCGTCTTCCGTGAGGCGGAGGAGGCCGCGCATGATCACCCGGTCGCCTTCCTGCCGGACTTCCGCCTCGGCAGAGGAGGCCGGTCGGGTGTTCCGGCCCCAGTGCATGTCCTCGTCGACGGTCCATTCGACAAGGTGCCGGCCGTCTGCGTCTTGCGGGTCACCGGCCCAGAGCACCACGGCGGACCCGATGGGGGTGTGAACCCGAACTGCCATGGGCCGTTGCGGGGTCTGCGGCAGGCTCTGCGTGCGGACGAACATCGCCTCATCATCCAGGACGGGGCGTCTCGGGGACGAGGTGTTGGGTGACCGGACCGCCCGGCGGGGCGGTCCGGACGTTCGGGATCCGATCCGAGGCGTACGCACCCCTGCGCAAGACCTGACGGCGGGGCCGCGGCGGGGCTGCCGGACCTCGATGCAGGCCACGGCGCCCCGGGGCGTCCGGTACGGCCCGGTGGCGTTGCGGGTGAGTGCGCGTTCAACGGAGCGTCCGCGATCTCGAGCCGGACCTGGACCGCCCGAGAAGTGCGTTCCGCACAACCCCGGCGTCGCGCCGTTCCGGCCGGCGTGAGAGGGTCGGGCCCCGGCTCCGGGGAGGGGCCGGGGACGGGGAGGCGGGGCGTATGGCCGGCAGTGCGGCCACCGGCGGCGTGGTGCTCGTGGCGGACGACGACGCCGCCATCCGGCGTTCGCTGGAGCGCGGGCTGCGGCTGAGCGGCTTCACCGTGCTGCTCGCAGCGGACGGGCCCGGGGCGCTCGCGCTGCTCGCCGAGCGGAGCCCCGACCTCCTGGTCCTGGACGTGTCGATGCCCGGGCTGACCGGTACGGAAGTGTGCCGGAGCCTGCGGGCCCGGGGGGACGAGACGCCCGTCCTGATGCTGTCGGCGCTCGACGAGCTCGCCGACCGGGTTGCGGGGCTCCAGGCCGGGGCCGACGACTACCTGGTCAAGCCGTTCGCGCTGGAGGAGCTGGTGCTGCGGCTGCGCGCGCTGCTGCGCCGCAGGCCTGCGGGTCCCGCCGGGCCGGCTCCGGATGCGCCGCTGCGGGCGGGCCCGCTGGTGGTCGACCCGGCGACCCGTGAGGTGCACCGCGACGGAATCGCCGTGCACCTCACCCGCAGGGAGTTCGAGCTGCTGGCCGCGCTGGTGCGCAACGCGGGCATCGTCCTCACCCGGGACCAGTTGCTGGACCGGGTGTGGGGCTACGACTTCGAGGTCCGCACCGACGCCGTCGACACGTTCGTCAGCTACCTGCGCCGGAAGCTGGAGGAGGGCGGGCGGCCGCGCCTGATCCACACGGTGCGCGGCGTGGGCTTCGTGCTGCGCACCACCGACGCCGCCACCACCGACACCCTCACCGACGACGACGGCCGGAGCGGCCCGTGAAACTCGCCACCCGTGTCGCGGTCTCGGTGACCGTGGTCGTGCCGCTGCTCGTGCTCGCCGCAGGCCTGCTGCTGCACGGCCTCGTCCAGCGGGACCTGCGCCGGCAGCAGGACGCCCGGCTGCAGGACCGGGCCTCGGCGGTGCTCCCGGACGTCAGGGCGCTGCTGAACGCCGACCGCAACGACCGGCCGAAGGCGGAGCAGAACCAGCAGCGCAAGGTCCTCGGCGGCGTGATGGACGCCGGGATCCGGGTCCGCAACGCGCAGGCATCGGTCGTGCTGGAGGGCGGGCCGCAGCCCGCCGACGCGGTGCGGCTGCCGGAGCAGACCCCGGACGGCCCGGTCACCGTCCGGGCCAAGGGCCGCGCCTGGCGGGTGCTCAGCGTGCCGGTGGCCGGGCCGGCGCCGGGCACGTTGTGGCTGTTCGCCCCGGCCTCGGCGACGGACCCGCAGCTCGCCGCCGTACGCCGCCGCGTCCTGCTGGTCGCCGTGCTGGCGGCCCCCGTCTCCGGCCTGGTGGCGTACGGGCTGGCCGGACGCGCCACCGCCTCCGTACGGCGGCTCAGCCGCCGGGCGGCCGCCCTCGACCCGGCGGCGGGGGCCGCGGCCTTCGCGCCCGTGCCGGCCGGCGTGGCCGAGGTGGACGAGCTGTCCGCCTCGATCGCCGGGCTGCTGGCCCGCTACGACGAACAGGCCGCCAGGACCGCGCAGGCGCTGGACACCGCCCGCTCCTTCTCCTCGGCGGCCTCGCACGAGCTGCGCACGCCGCTCATGAGCATGCGGACCGACCTCGACGTCCTCGCCGCGCATCCCGACCTGCCCGCCGAGGAGCGGGCGGAGGTGGTGCAGGACCTCCAGAGCGACCACGCGCGGCTGCTCGAACTCCTGACGGCCCTGCGCATGCTCGCCCTGGGCGACCTGGTGGACGTCTCCTCCTTCGCCCCGCTCGACCTCTGCGAGCTGGTGGACTCGGCGGTCGGCGAGGCCGCCCGCCGTCACCCGGAGGCGCGGCTGAGCGCCGAACTGCCCGCCCGGCTCCGGCTCTTCGGGTGGGAGGCGGGGCTGCGGATCCTGCTCGCCAACGTGCTGGCCAACGCCGTCGTACACGGCCGGCTCCCGCAGGAGCCGCCGCGGATCACCGTACGGCTGCGCGCGGAGAACGGCAGCGCCGTCCTGACCGTGGACGACGCGGGGCCCGGCGTCCCGCCCGCCGAACGGGACGCGGTCTTCCGGCGGTTCCACCACCGCCCGGGCAGCCCCGGCTCCGGGCTGGGTCTGACACTGGTCGCGCAGCAGGCGTCGCTGCACCACGGCACCGTCACCGTGGAGGACGCGCCGGACGGCACGGGCGCACGGTTCACCGTCACCGACGTCAACCCCCGGGCCCTGGGCATCACCCGGCTGACGCTGGCGCTGTCCGGGGCGCCGGAGGCCGAGCTGCTCCGCGGATCGCTGTTCGAGCCGGTCGGCGATGCCACGTACGA
>NZ_JACBGN010000125.1 GCF_013401435.1 Streptomyces sp. BR123 | reverse complement strand
GGGCGGGCCGGGAGCGGTGGCTGCCGGTCGCCAAGGCCGGCGTGGTGGCGCTCCTGCTGCTCCTCCTCTTCGGCGCGCTGTTCGCCTCCGCCGACGCGGCCTTCGCGGACCTGCTCGGCCGTCTGGTCCCCGACGTCTCCGTGGGGGACGGCCCGCTGCGGTTCCTGCTCTTCCTGGTCGGCGCGGTCCTGGCGCTGGCCGTCGCCCGCACGGCCGCGGCGCCGCACCGCTGGGACCGGGTGAAGACCAAGCCGGGCAAGGCGCGTTCCCGGGTGGAGTGGAGCCTGCCGCTGATCGTGCTGAATCTGCTCTTCGCCGGGTTCAACGCGGTGCAGCTGGCGGTGCTGTTCGGCGGCTACGACAAGGTGCTGGAGAGCACGGGCCTCACGTACGCCGAGTACGCGCGCCAGGGGTTCTGGCAGCTGCTCTGGGCCACGGTGTTCGTCCTCGCTGTCATCGCGCTCGCGCTGCGCTGGGCGCCGCGCGGCGGGACCGGCGACCGGCGCCTGGTGCGGTCGGTCCTGGGGACGCTGTGCCTGCTGACGCTCGTGGTGGTCGCGTCGGCGGTACGCCGGATGGACCTTTACGTGGACGCGTACGGGCTGACCAGGCTGCGGCTGTCCGTCGTCACCATGGAGCTTTGGCTCGGCCTGGTCATCGTGCTGCTGATGGCGGCCGGGGTGGCGGGCGGCCGCTGGCTGGCCCGCGCGGTGGCCGGCAGCGCGGCGGCGACCGTACTGGCCTTCGGGCTGGCCTCGCCGGACGGGATCATCGCCGAGAACAACGTGGCGCGCTACCAGCAGGACGACAAGATCGACCTGGCGTACCTGCGCGGCCTCTCGGCGGACGCGGCCCCCTCCCTGGACCGGCTGCCCGAACCCCGGCGCTCCTGCGCCCTGATGGGCATCGAGGCCGACCTGCGCAGCGCCGACACGGCGCCCTGGTACGCGACGAGCCTCGGCGAGCACCGGGCCCGGCAGATCCTGCGGGAGCGTCCGGTGACGGCGACGGTGCGCGAGTGCAGCCGGCTCGGGGCGTACGCGCCCCGCGAGGAGTAGGGCTCGATCGCCGCACCGAGGCGGCAGCCCTTCCGGCGCGCCCAGCCCCACGCGGCAGGCCGTACCGCTGGCAGGAGCCGCCCGGCCCGCTTCCTGAGAGCTGCCCCGGTCAGCCGTCGCACCGGTCGCTCAGCAGGGACCGGCGGGTGGCCACCGCCCCGCAGGTGGCGAGACGTGCGGCGTACAGGGAGTCGGAGTGGTGCACCGGGACGGCTCCCCGGTGGCCCGCACCAGCGCTGAGGTGATCACGTGAGCGCAATCGACCCTATCCGCCAAAGCCGGCCGTCCTTCCCTTCGAACCTCTCACGGCACGGCGGCCAGTCCACCCTCACACCCGATGTCGGGCAGGGCGCACCGGCGGTCCAGAAGCCCTGCATCACGGCGCTCTCCGGCGAGTGACCGACCGTCCGGGGCAGCGGGTGCGAAGTCGCCGCCCCGGGAAGCCGAGCCGTTTCCGCGTGTGTCCGGAAAAACCGGTGGGCCGGCCCCGCCGCGCGGGCTTAACGTGCTGTCTGAACGTGTCGTCGAGCCGAAGGCAGCCCCTTGTACACCCTGTGAGACCCCCCGAGAGCTGATCGGTCGCGCGTCGCGCATCTGCGCGCCGTGCTGCTTCCTGCTGCGGATTTCTCACTGAAACCGGTGTACACCTGTGCTCAACACCTGGGTGGTCACTCCCACCTGCCTGCCCCTCGTCCGCCGTCGTTGCCATGCGTGCGCGTCCGACCGCTTCCGGGCGAGCGGCAAGTTCCGCGTCAACGCGAACCACAAGGTGCTCGACGCCTGGCTCCTCGTCCTCTGCACCGGGTGCGGGGACACGGCGAAGCTCACGATCTTCGAGCGGGCGAACGTCCGCTCCGTACGACCGGAGCTGCTGGACCGGCTGCACGACAACGACCACGGTCTGATCGCCGAGTTGCTCCAGGACCCGGTACTGCAGCGCCGCAATCGCATCGCCCTCGACTGGGGCGGCGCCTGGCGCCTGGACACCGGCGGCTCGGACCACCTGGACCGCGAGGTGATCGACGTCTCGGTACGCTTCGCGGCCCGGATACCGGTCCGGCCGGTACGGCTCATCGCTGAGGGGTGCGGTCTCGCACGGGCCGAGGTCGAGCGCCTGCTCGCGGAAGGGAGTCTCGTCTCGGCGGTCCGGTTGGGCGCCAGGCTCTCCGGTGACTTCACCTTCACGCTCAAGCGCTGATTCGCGGCAACTTCCCCTCCCGCGGCCTGAACTGACAGGCGCGGGAGGGGAATGTCCGACCCGGGGGATAGTGTGCGCGCGACCGTCCCAACTACCTTTGTGGAGAGGGAACATGCGCAAATCCACTGCCCTGCCCGCTGCCCTTGCCCTGACGGCCGCGACACTCGCGGGAGGGGCGGCCCCGGCCGCCGCCGAGACCACCCTCAGCACGGTCCCCCTGGAAGCCGGTGCCAACCTCCACCACAACACCGCGACGGTGAACTACGAGCGCATCGACGGCGCCGTGAACTCCGTCAAGATCACCTACGTGCTGATCACCTCCGGCGAGCGTGACTGCGCCTGGGTCCAGTGGAACGATCCGAAGGCCGTCGGCGGGGACGGCTGGACCAACCTCACCCCCGAGCCCTCGTGTCACGGCATCGGCATGGGTGAGTCGCGCGAGGTCATCATCAAGGCCCCGGCGGGCCACCCGCTCAAGGTGCGCCTGGCCGCCTACCACTCCGACAGCGCCGACGTGGTGCACAAGGACATCGCGAGGCTCTAGCCGCGCGGCCGGACCGGTTGTCCGGCTGGTCCACCGAGGCGGCCCGTCGGGCCGGGGCACGGCGACGGCTTCACCGGGACCGTCTACCCGGCCTGCTGCGGGCCCGCCCCCGAGGGCCGGTTCCCCTACCGCGGCAGCCTGCGGCTGCCGGGGTGACCGGTGCTTACGTTCGAGGAGCGGGGACGAGAGGCGCGCCGTTCAGCTCGGTCTCGTGGGGAAAGGTCCACCACAGCTCTCCCTCCTCGGTGAGGTAGGGCACGTTGCCGCCTACTTCCCCGCCGTGGTCGAGCGCGTCGGCCACGGCGGTCAGGTACACGGCCAGCGAGGGCCAGCCGTCCTCGAAGTGACCGCTCTCGTCATGTGCCGCACTGCCCAGGCGGCCCTGCCCAGGGCCCTCGCGCATGTCGATGATCTGGGAGTCGCCGTCGCTCTGCGCCCACGGGATCCACAGCGGGTGCCACCAGGGCTCGCGGTCGCCGTCCGGTTCGGTCAGATCGGGGTCGTCACCGGCGATCTCGACGCACATCTGCCAGTGGTCGAGGATCCTTGCGACGGACATGGGCGGCTGGTCGGGGACCAGTTTGGCCCAGCTGGTGATCCCGTTGTGGCTGGCGAGCGACTCAAGCAGGTCGGTGGGGAAGCGCATCCCCATCGACTTCTGCGCCGCTTCCACTTCGGCGGGGTCGGCCGGCGGCGCGAGCAGCGCGTACGAGGCGGGGGCGTGTCGCCGCATTCAGGTGTCGATCCTGGCCCAGGAGTGGGCCACCGGCTGCGGTGCGGGGAAGGCGAGCACCCTGCGCAGGAGCTGCAGGCTGCGGAGCCAGTAGGGGTACCCGTCGGTGTCTGCCCACAGTTCGCGCAACTCGGAAGGTTCGGATTCGACGCGGTGCAAGGCGCGGAGGGCGATGCCCCGCAGGTCGGCCGGAAGGTCGGGGACAGCCAGGTCCGGCCCGTACGGGCTGGTGACGGGCCGGCCTCCGGGACACTGGGCGGCGACGAGGGCTACCGCGGCCACCGCTTCGACGGCCAGGTGCTGGTCGAGGGGGTCGTCGGCGTCGACGGCGCGCAGCAGCGCGTCCCGCACGAGGCCGGGCCGGTCGGCCTCGGCGGCCTCTTCAAGGTCACCGCAGAAGTCCGCGGCGGTGTCGTTGTCGAAGGGGCCGACGTCCCAGGTACCCATGGATCTCCTTCAGGTGGAGGTGCTCCGGGATACTGTCAGGCCCCACCGACAAACAGCCGGCCGGCCCCTCCGCCTGCCCACGCTGCGCGGCGGCGATGATCAGCCGGCGGCGCGGACATCGTCGGCCTCGCGGCACTGATCCCCGACTCGGTGCGGGCCGTACGCGAAGCCTTGAACGCGGCCGACCACCGTGCCGTGGCGATCATGCCCCGCCTCATCTTCGAGTCAGGCCTGTACGAGGGGGGCTTACGAGGCCGTGTGGTGCTGATTTTCAAGGGGCTGGGTGACGATGAGGTTGTCGCCGTTGCCGGTCACGATGACCGAGCTGATGTGCATGCCCGCGAGGTAGAGGTGAACGGGGTGTTCCCCTGTCATCGCCTTGCCGTCGGGCCCCACGGGCTTGCCCTTCAGGAGAACCCTTTCAGTGATCCACTCTTGCTTGATCGTCATGTGGCGCGCGTACTCGCGAGGACTCGGGAAAGGCCTCCCCACCTGATCCCTCACGGCCTCCTGCCTCTGCAGAAGGGCAGCCAGGAGCATGTCGTCGAGTGCAGCGCGGCGCTGGGCGGCAGTTCCGCGGAGTCGGCGGACTACAAGGGCGGTGCCGAGGAGCGCCGCGGCGCCCGCGTAGATGGAGATCCCCCTGCTGGTGGTGGGGATGAGGTAGCGCAGGTAGTCCCCGATGCTGCCGCCCGGTCCCGGAGGAGTTCCCGTCGAGAAGACCGGAGGCAGGAACAGGAACAGGAAGGACATCACAGCAAGCCCCGCGATCAGCCCCATGGTGGCCCTGGAGATGTGCCTGGCGATCGTCCCTCGGTTGAGCTTGGTGGCCTCGGCCAGCTACGAGTGGGAGAAGCCGACGCCCTTGGCCAGCAGGATGAGGCGCCGCTGTTGTGGGGACATCTCCCGCAGCACCTTCTCCGCGTCGAGGCGGCCGTCGACGTCCTCTTCAACCTGCGACACCCACAGCACCTTGCGGTGCTCCGCAGCAGGGCCCCGGGGATCGTGAAGCGGGTCCGCGACTCCCTTGCGGCGGGCCTCGTCGCGGACCAGGTTCACGATCACCCTGGAGGCGTAGCTGCCGGGGTTGCTGACGGGATACTTCTGGCTGTTGACGAGCGTGATCACGATGGCGTCCTGGACGATGTCCTCGGCACTGACCCTGGAGTCGGGGATCCCTTCCGCCTTCAGCAGCCCCCTGGCGAAATGGACCAGGCCCCGTCCCCTCGCCTTGTACATGGCGACAACGGCGTCTTCGAACAAGTCCTGGTCAGCCACGCTTTCCCCCCTCGCGGACCGCGCGGGTCCGGGTGGAGGATCCTCCACGGGCCCGGATGATCTCGGCCTTGCCCTTTGCCTCCTGGCGGGCGGCTTCGCCACGGGCCTTGATCAGTACCGCCTCCCCCACCGCCCGGTTCCGCTCGGCCACGCTCCTGATCAGCTTCTTCGCGCTCGACAGCAGCACCACCGCCAACGCCACCAGGACGAACTCCATGTCGGCCTCCTTCATGTTCGCCCTGGCGGCCGGTCCGCAAGGGCCCGTTCACTGAAGAAGGGGAGGGCCACCGCCTTCTGCATGACGGCGCACCCACCTTTTTGCCGAGGGGGTACTGCAAGGGCATCCCCGGGGCCCTGAGCCGGACTTCCCTGGCCGTGCGGCAGGTCGCACGTACGAGCGCCACAGCGGAGGGGCCGCCCATGGCCAGCCGGCACCAGGGACGCGTCGAGCAGTCCGAAGCCTTCGCATTGCCGGGCAGGGTGTCGATCTCGTTCCTCGGATCCCGGATCTCATCCGCCCAGTGCAGCGTGTGCAGCGTGGAAGTCCGTTCTCGGCCTTCAGCGCGAGGAGGTATTCGTGCCGGCACATCACGAAGGTGGCGATGCCCACCGTGCGGGCCTTGGTCAGGGCCTGCTCCAGCAGGCTGCAGACCTTCCCGTACGTGGCGCCGCGCGGGCCGAGGTAGTAGGTCTTGCCGGAGAAGATCGGGTCCACTTCCGTCAGGACGACGAAGCCGGCGATCTCCAGCGAGCGGGATCGGCCCGGGGCGATCTCGTCGAGCTCTTTCGGCTCGACCAGGACGTACTCGTCGCCGGTGTCGTAGCCCTTCACGCTGTCCGTCAGGTCGATCTGGTCGCCGGTGCGCTCGTTGATCCGTTGGTTACGGATGCGGTCGGAGGTGCCGCGCTGGAGCCGATGGAAGTGAATGGCCGGCTGTCGGTGGCTGCTTGGCGACCCACCGTCAGGCTGCCCAGGCCGAATGACAAGTTTCCGGCCCAGACGGGACGCGCCATGGCCGCCACCTCCTCCAGTCGCCCCTGCTCGTCCAGTGCCCGGCGCCTACCCGGTGTGCACCCTCCGACCTGGCTGGGATGGGAGCCCCTCGGCCCGGTACGCGTAGGTCTCGGTGGTCCAGTCCCGGATGCGGAACAGGTCGGGCGGGGCACCGAGGCAGGGACCTTCCCGTTCGTCCAGGGGCAGTGCGGGCGGGTGAACTTCTGCCGGGGCGCCGAGTGCCTGGCAGGCGGCCTGGAAGTCGCGCGAGAGCCGGTAGTGCTTGGCGTCGTCGGCCATCACCCGCTCGATGCGGGTGATGCCGTGGGCGTGGAAGAACGTGGCTGCGCAGGTGAGGAAGCCCGCGCAGGTGGCGCGCGGCGTTCGACGGCCGCGGGGGTGCGGCGGGGACGGCGGGGACGGCGGTGATCGATCCGCTCCACGGCTGAATCCACGGCGGACGCGGCCGGGGCGGCGGGCGTGGCGTCGGGACTTGTGCGGGTTGTCGGGTGACGATGGCGCAGTGCGACTTGATCACGTGTCCTATGCGGTGGCCCGCGACAGCTTCGTCTCGACCGTCCAGTGGATCGGATCGGCCCTCGGCGCCGGGTTCGTCGACGGGGGCGTGCACCCGCGATTCGGCACCCGCAATTTCATTCTCCCGCTGAGCGGCGGCACCTACGTCGAGGTCGTCACCACACTCGACCACCCCGCCGCCGACCGCGCACCCTTCGGCCAGGCGGTCGCGCGCCGCGCCGCCGAGGGCGGCGGCTGGCTCGGTTGGGTTGTCTCCGTCGACGACATCGCCCCGGTCGAGGCCCGCCTGGGCCGCACCTCGGCCGAGGGCCACCGTGTCCGCCCCGACGGGTTCGACCTGAGGTGGAAGCAGATCGGCCTGCTGGAACTGCTGGAGGACCCGCAACTGCCCTACTTCCTCCAGTGGTTGGTCCCCATCGAGGAGCGGCCGAGCGCCGACCCGCGCACCTCCACCACCATCCACGGGCTCTCCATCGCCGGTGACGCCGCCTCCATCGCCGAATTCCTCGGCGAACCGGCCGACCACCCCCTCGACCAGATCGACGTCACCTGGGTCGAGGATGAAGAACCGGGCCTGGTCTCGGTCGAGTTCGCCACCGCCCACGGACCGGTCACGATCTGACCAGGGCCCGACTGCCCCGCGGGAGCAGCCGGCTGGGGTCTCCTCGCCAGTGTGATGCGCCCGAACTCCTGAGGGCTATTTCTGCTTGGTCGTGTCAGTGGTGTGGTGGTCCCGACCTTGGCGAGGTGGTCGGCGAGCGAGTCGAGGATCTCGTCGGCGGTTTTCACCCGGGTGAAGGGCCTCGGGTTCGCGTTCCAGGTCTCGATCCGGTCGCGGATGTCGTTCTCCAGGGCCTGGACGGAGGTGTGGACGCCGCGGCGGATGAGTTTGTCCGTCAGCAGGCCGAACCACCTCTCGACCTGGTTGATCCGGGAGGAGCCGGTCGGCGGGAAGTGGACCTGGAAGCGGGGGTGCTTGGCCAGCCACTTCTGGATCTCGGCGGTCCTGTGGGTGACGCAGTCGTCACAGACCAAGTGCACGTCCGGCTCGGCGGGCACGGCCTTGTCCATCGCGATCAGGAACTCCTTGAACTCGATGGCGCGGTGGCGTCGGTGCAGAGCGTGGAGGACGGTGCCATCGGCGATGTTGAACGCGGATGGAAGCGTTGGGCAAGGCCCTGGGCTGTCCGAGCGGCTACGGGCAAGGCCGATCACGGGGTTGGCGTCGCAGTTCCCCGAGCCCCTGATGACGAGACCGTGCCGTAGGCCCGGAGCGCGTCGGCCGGGTCGCCGTGGCGGCCTCGCAGGGTGGCGTCCAGAAAGGCGAGGGTGGCCGCGGCGACGACGCGCGGGCTCTCGGTGCGGCCCAGGGCACCGACGATCGAGGGCACCGGCGGCAGGTAGAGCGGGCCGTCCGTGAAGGTGAGGTGCCCGGCACCGGGGACGGTGAGCCGGTAGCTCGTCGCGGTGCTGTGCCCGAGGGCCTCGGTGAGCCGGGGCAGGTAGCGCGGGTCGGTGCCGGCGGTGATCTCCTGGGTGAGCGCGAGCGCCGGCTGTTCGAGGGCGGGCGTGGTGGGGCCGTGGGGGTAGCCGTCCAGGTCGACGACGGCGTCGAACCGGCGGTCCTGCCGGGCCGCCTGCAGGGCGGCGGCTCCGCCCAGGGAGTGGCCGGCCACCGCGGCGCGGCCGGTGTCCAGACGTCCGGTCAGCGGGTCGGCGGTCTCACCGCGGTCCAGTCGCTCCAGCTGGGTGAGGACGAAGCCGAGGTCGGCGGCCCGGACGGCGGTCCAGCCGGCGGCCGGCTCCTCGTCCCGGTCGCGGTCCCCGGAGGAGGCGGTGGCGGCGCGGATCGTGCGGCCGTCGGCGAGGACGACGACGGCGGAGTCGTACGGGTGGTCGAGGGCGGCGACCAGGTGGCCGTGGCTGGCCAGCTCCTCCGCCCAGGCGGTGTTCTGGGACCGCACCCCGCCCGACCCCGGGGAGAACAGTACGACCGGGAACCGCTCTCCCCCGCCGGCCACCGGGGCGCCGACGACCGCACGGCTGCGGGCCCGCGGGACGCCGTCGACCAGGAAGCCGGGCAGGCCGACCCCGTCGGCGAGGGCCTCGGAGACGGTCCGCGCCTCGTCCTGCGTGCGTCCCAGGTACTGGGCCCGAGGGACGCCCGCAGGGCTCTTCTGCGCCGGGTACCAAAGCTGGACCACGACCGTGCGCCGGTCGTCCGGATCGGCGGTGAAGCTCTCGGGGCGGAGCGGGTCGGTCCACTGCACCACCCGGGTGCCGACCGCGAAGTCGCCCGTCGGCTCGGGGAAGACGGGCACGGGGAAGGCCCAGGCGGCCACCGGGCCGGTGGCGATCAGGCCGGCGCAGGCCAGCGCTCCCGGCAGGGTCAGCCACCAGCGTGCCCGCCGCGCCGGTCGGCCGGTACGGCGCCGCAGCAGGGGCGGGAGGGCGAACACCGAGGCGACGGCGGCGCCGGCCAGGACCGGCAGCATCTGCCAGCGGATCCCCAGGACGCCCAGCACGATCGCCGACGGTACGAGGACCGCCCCGGCCGCGACGGTGCCGGGCCGGCGGGCGGCCGGGGGGAGCCAGCGCGCCACCAGCAGCGCGACGGCGCCCAGCAGGACGAGGACTTCCGGAAGGGACAGGGACAGCCCCGGGATGGTTTCGGTCACCCGTCGATGCTCGGCGCCGGGCCCGCGCCGCCGCATCGGCCCCGGGTCGCCGCCGACTGCGACCGGGGTGGCAACCGGGGCGGGCCGCGGTGCGACCGGCGTGGCAGCCGGGCACCCCGGACCGGCGGCCGGCCTGCGACTGCGGGAGGTGGCGGGTCTCCTCCTGTGGTCGTACCCCTGCCCGGTGCGCTCCGACGCCGGGCTCATGTGCGGCGCGGACCCGCCGCCTAGGCTGCGGCTGTACGCGGTGGCGGCCCCGGCCGGGCCGCCACGACGACCGATCGGCGGAGAGGTGTGACGGTGTGGACGGTGCGCCACCGGGACCGGGTACCGCCCCTGGTGTGGGACTCGGTACTGCCGGCGCTGCTCCTGCTCAACGTCGTGACCACGTACCCGGCCCGGGAGCTGCCGGTGGCGGCGGCGCTCACCGCCGCCTTGGCGCTGCCCCTGGTGTGGCGGCGCCGGGCTCCGCTCGCGGTGTTCGCCGCCGTGGTGGCCGCGGCCTTCGTCCAGTGGCTGGCGGACGTGCAACTGCCCGCGGACATCGCCCTGTTGGTGGCCCTGTACACGGCGGCCGCGCACACGGGCCGTCGCGGCACGCTGCTCGCCGCCGCCGTCGTGGAGGGCGGGGCCGTGCTGGCCTGCCTGCGCTGGACACAGGACGGGGCGTTCCTGACCCCGTTCGTCGCGCTCTCCGCGACGGTGGTCGCCGCCGCCGTCCTCGGGGTGAACGTGCGGACCGGCCGGGCGTACCTCGCCGCCGTGCAGGAGCGGGCCGAGCGGCTGGCGCTGCACCAGGAGCAGCAGGCGCTGCTGGCCGTCGCCGAGGAGCGGGCCCGTATCACCCGCGAGATGCACGACATCGTCACCCACAACCTGTCCGTCATGGTCGCGCTCACCGACGCCGCCGTCTACGCGCAGCACAGGTCCCCGGACCGGGCCACCGCCGCGATGCTGCAGATCTCCGAGACGGGCCGGCAGGCCCTCACCGACATGCGGCGCTCGTTGGGCGTCCTGCGGGCCGACGAGCCGGACGCCGAGCGCCACCCGCTGCCCGGCATCGCACAGCTGGAGGCGCTTGCCGACCAGATGGCCGCCGCCGGGCTGCCGACCGGCCTGCCCCTGACCGCAGCTCCTCGACCGCGCGGTGCAACGGCCAGGTCCTCGTCCCCTCCACGCGCCGGCAGCAGGGCACGGTACATCCCGCAGAAGGTCCGTCCGTGATCCGTCCGCCTTCTCCTGGAGCCGCACGACGCCGCGCCGCGTTGGCGAGCGCTCCGTCAGTGCTCGTGAACGCCCCGATGCGTGCCGGCGCCGTCAGTCACGCGAAGGCGGCGGCGTTGCGCCTGGCCCAGTCGGCGAAGGTGGTGGCGGGGCGGCCGAGGATCTTCTCGACGTCGGGGCTGACGGTCTGCTCGCGCGGGGTGGGGGTGCCGATGATGTCGAGGGTGGTGTCGGCGACCGGGGCGGGCATGAAGGTGAGCATCTGTGCGCGGGCCTCCTCCCGGGTCTGGTCGGTGAAGGTGACCTGCTCGCCGATGGCGTCGGCGATGGCGGCGGCGCGCTGGAGCGGGGTGGTCGAGGCGGGGCCGGTGAGTTCGTAGCTGGCCTTGGTGTGGCCGGGCCGGGTCAGGACGGCGGCGGCCACGGCGGCGATGTCGTCGGGGTCGATGGCCGGGAGGCCGACGTCGCCGAAGGGCGCGGAGACGGTCCGGCTCGCCTTGACCGAAGGTGCCCAGGCGTATGCGTTGGAGGCGAAACCGCCCGGGCGCAGGATGGTCCAGTCGGTGCCGGAGTCCATGACGGCCTGCTCGTAGGCGGCGAAGGCCTGTCCGTGAGACAGAGAGTCGGGGCGGGTGACTACGCCCTGGGAGGACAGCAGGACGATTTTGCCGTAGTTCGCGAACGGAGTGACAACGGCGGTGGGGTCGCCGGTCATCATGAGGTCTCCTCCGACGAGCAGGAAGACCGCATCCGCCGTGGCGGGCAGGTCGGCGGCCGGCTGGGCGAGGTCGGCGGTGATGGCCTGCACGCCGGGCGGGACGTCGGCCTGGGTGATGCGGCGCGAAACTGCGGCCACTTCGTGTCCCTGTTCGGTCAGCAGGCGGACGAGCGTGCGGCCGACGTTTCCGGTGGCTCCCGTGACAACGATCATGCGGGGTTCCTCGAATCAGAGCGCGTTAGTTAGTTGGCTGACTGACTTGGAGGTTAGCACGAGTCGAGGTCGTATAGTTAGTCAGGTGACTTACTCGAAGGAGCCGGCCCGTGTCCGAGTCGCCGGCGCGAAGCGGCGGCGACTCATGGAAGCCGCGGCCGACGTCGTCCACCGGCAAGGCGCCGAGCGCACCACCATCGCCGACATAGCGCGCGCGGCCGAGGTGCCCGTGGGCAACGTGTACTACTACTTCAAGACCAAGGACGAACTAGTCGCCGCCGCGCTGTCCGAGCATGAGCGACACCTGAACCTGCTCGTCAGCCAGCTGAGCCAGCTCCCCGATCCTCGTGAGCGCCTCAAAGGCCTGATCGAGGGCTGGGTGAGTCAGCGTGACCTCGCCGTCCGCTATGGCTGCCCGACCGGCACTCTCGCCGCGGAGCTGGGAAAACGCGACCAGGGTGGCCTGGACGTCGAGGCGGGCAGGGTTGTCCGGCTCCTGCTGACCTGGGTGGAGGGTCAGTTCCGCGAGCTCGGCCAGCTGGATCCCGAGGGCCTGGCCCTTACCTTGGTGGGCGCCTATCAGGGCATGTCCCTGCTGGCCAACGCCCTGCGGGACCCGGGGGTCATGGACCGTGAAGGTGCTCGCCTGATCGCCTGGATCGACTCCCTCGAGGCCGCCTGAGCCCGCCGTGCCTTCCCAGGAGGTGAGAAGCCCGCGGCTGTGCCGAGCGTCTTGTGTGGGCAAGATGTCCCGACGGTGCCTTCCTTGACGGGAGACGATCAGCCCTGCTGCGGAAGCGGTTGACCCGTTCGACGCACACGCGCGGACGGGGTGTCAGCCCGGGGAGACCCCCGCCGCGTACAGACCTGGTCAATGAGCTGGAGGGACGCTATCCCGGGGCGAAGGTCACGGCCACGGTCACCACCCAGGCGATGGGACAGCTCCCCAGCGCAGACTGATCAAGATGTCGGACCGGACCCTGGTCACACCCCGGAAGCGTTCCGCGGAAGGGCGTGCTCGGCTGGGATGCCACCGGCCGCGCTCTCCGTGTCCGAGCTTCTGCACGCTGGGCACCCTTGGGCGACTGTCCACGCCATCCACGCGGCCCGCCCCGCAGACTTCTCCGCCGGCCGCTACCTGCTCACTCTGGAACCCGAGCTGTACGACGGCACCGGCGTCCAAGCCGTCCATCCTGATCACTGACACAGGCCAGGCCCAGATCAGCTGTGTTCCGGCGGGTCCGGATACGCCCTGCTACGGTCGACGCACTTCAAGGGCCACTCGCCATCGCTGGCCACTGTCCCTCTTTCCTTTGGCCCGTGCACCTGGTGTGCGGGCCTTTTGGTCTTGGTCTTGGTCGTCGGACGACGGCCTTCTCAACAGCTCTGAGCAGAGCGCGCCGGTCCTGGACGAGCTGCCGCCAACGGGTGCGGCCGGTGTCCGGTGGTGTCGAGCCAGGTAGCGCGGGCGGCGGTGGCGGACGAGCGCGGCCCTCTCGTGGCCCGCTGCCCCTTGCTATTGGTCGTCGATGGAGGCGAGGTGTCGCCTCAGTTGTGTGGCGATCTCTTCGTCGCCGCCTTCTGCCGGCAGGAGCCATGGATCCTGTTCGCCGTTGGCCACGGCGAGGCTGCTGGCGAAGCGCACCAGGTGTGGTGCTGGGAGGAAGGAGTCCGCAGCCACCGGGCGAATACGGCGGCTTCGTCGGCAGTCACGTTGGTCAGGGTGATGAAGGCGTAGTCGGGCTTCGGCATCGCGGCTGTCCCGTCGATCCATACGCTCGCTGCCAGCTCGATCTCGAAATCGACGACCGGGATACCGTGGATGCCTGAGAAGCCATCCGCATCCCGGGCGTGAGTGGGTGCGATCGAACAGCGTTCCTGTTCGGGTGATCGTGGCGGCATCGGCGTATGAAGGAGGGGCCTCTCGGTAGCTCGGAGTTGCGAAGCTCAAGCGCCGAGGAGGCCCCGTTGTGGTGGAGGGAGAGTTCGGGCGTTCGTCCGCTCGCGTCGCGTTCGTGGAGGTGGCCCGGCTGCGCGAGGAGGCCGAGCGGATCAGGGCCGCGCTCAGCGCGGCGGAAGCGCAGCTGGCGCGGCTCGGTCAGGCCTGCGAGACCGTCACTGAGGTGCTGGCCGAGCCGGACGCCGAGACGACGGGGCAGGTGAGGGCGGCCGCGGTGCCGCGCTCGACGGTGCCGCATCGCGCCGATGGCGGCAGTGCGGAGGCGCTCGCGCCGGAGTACCAGCGGATCCTGGCGGTCCTGGCCGCGCCGGAGGCCGATGGCGGGATGCGGGCGAAGCAGATCGCGCCCGCACTCGGCGAGAGGGCGATGCCGGCCCGGGTGGAGGGGTGCGCTCGAAGCTGAAGCGGCTGGCCGCGCGGGGCTGGGTCGCCGAGGTGGAGCCGGGCCTGTTCACCGTCACGGAGCCGGTGCCGGCGGCCGCGTGAGGAAGGCGTCCCGGCGCCGTCCGGCCAGACGGGCGCTTATCAGCATGGTCATGGACCACAGCACCATGGACTCGTGCATGGCGGGAAGCGTCTCGACGTCGCGCGCCAGACGACGCGAGCGGACCAGCCAGCTCAGCGTGCGCTCCACCACCCACCACCTCGGAAGCACCACGAACCCTGTGGTGTCATCGGAGCGTTTCACGATCTGCAGGGTGAGCGTCAGCTTATCGGCAGCCCAGTCGACGAGCCGGCCCGCATAGCCGGAGTCCGCCCACACCAGCCGGATGGAGAAGTACCGGTCCCGCAGCCTTGTCAGCAGTGGCACCGCGGCATGGCGGTCCTGCATGATCGCCGCGGTCACCAGCACCGCAAGGACCAGGCCGAGGCAGTCCACCACCACGTGCCGCTTCCGCCCGCCCACGTTCTTCCCGCCGTCCCATCCTGACGTTGACCTGGGGATATTCGACGCTGCCCGCACCGACTGCGAGTCCACGACAGCGGCCGTCGGGTCGGCCTTGCGCCCGTGGTGCTCGACGAGCTTGGTGCCCGCGGCGAGCTGGACTGGTCGAGCTGCGCGATCGACCTCGGGCGTGGTGGCGAAGAGCGCGCCGACCAGGTCGGCCGGCTCGGCCAGAGCGTCGTCCACGCGGGGCGCGGCCCGCTGGTCGTGGAGGTCCGGCGCGGGGTCTGCCAGGCCTGCGCCGGGCACATCCCGCACATCACCATCCTGGCCACGGCCAAGCCCGCACTCCCCGTCCCTGCGGCCCCGGCCGTGGAACAGCTGGCGCAGCGCGCCGCGGTGCCGGGCGGATTCTCTTCATCTGAGGCCGCTCCTGATCCCTCACCGGGGCGCCGCCGCCCCCACCTCGCCCACCGCCAGCGCCGCTCGCGGGGCTGAGAAAGGCGGGGAGCGATGATTCCCCCAAGGAACGGTCTGTTGGCGGATGTCGCCCAACAGCCAAGCAATATCGAACATTTGTGTCATTCGATAAGGCTTCGGGCGTCTATGCCGGGATATGACGAGTTTCTTGGCTGACCGACGACGCAGGCATCCGCGACTCCACCGGAACAACCCTGCGACTCAACCACCCCCTGACACAGGCCAGAAACGACTGGCCGCGCTGACCAGTGGGCCGACCGACGTCCCCGACAGCGAGCGAATGCTGGCCGGCGAGCTTGCCGCCTCCTCACCTGCATCTGAGGTCGGCTCCGCCCGCGCAGTCGCCGCCAACGTCCGCCGTACAGACGACCGGCTGCCCGCGGACCACCAAGACCGCGTCCTCGCCACCCGCGTCTTGGCCGAGGCCGGCTACCGGTTGTCCATTCCGCCGGACGGCACAGTGCGCTGTATGCACGGGCAGGCCCGGCTCGGCCGTGGCGTGGCAGCCGAGGCGGCTGACCCGTCGTCTCGGACTCCGGGCACGCAAGGCCTGCTCAAGCAGTTCCGCGCATTGCATCGGATTCGACAGGCGAACCCACGTCTACCTCGGCAACGTCACCTTGGTGCCCCCCGCAACGGTCATCGACGCCGAGGCACACTACTACTATGACCTGGACTGATCTTGTAGTGAATGCGGACCTCCAGTCGCAGTATGACGAGGTTCCAGACCTGACAGGCGTTCGACTGCGCTCGGTGCATTTGGACGGCTGGGACTCGACCGTCACATTGCGACTCGACCTGCCGAGATTTCCCGATCATTGGCAAGGCGGCCCGGGTGACACCATGCAGTGCCACATTCAGTTCTATGTGGTCCAGGAATTCCTCCTGGAAGGGTGGCAGCCCCCGGTCACGGCGGACGTCGCACTGCGTGCGCTGCCCCAAAACCGACTGGCGGTGGACGTGACCGGCCCTGGTGTCACCGTTTCGTTCACGTCGCATGCGTCGCTCAAGGTAGGCAGAATCAGTGTGTTCACACGGGACGCGGATGGCAACGACAGCGGTCGGCACCATTTCTCCCGGCCCCTGGAAACAAAGCTCTACCCGACCGTCCCCCCGACGTACGTCAACACCTTCTACGAGCGTGTGTAAATGACAGATTCAATCGATTGGCCGGAACTGCGGACCTTGTACGACACGCCGGTACCTGATCTGAGCACCTGCCACTTCTTCTACCTGCACATCGACGAGCGCGACACCTCGGTGACGTTCGGCTTCGAGACCCAGCAGCTTCCACCGCACCCGAAGCCGGAGTGGGCGGAGAAGGCGTACAACACGCTGTGCTTCTGGATCGAGTTCACCGATGTGGCAGACCTCCAGCTGCGTGGCATCCAGGCGGAGGTGGAACGCTCTGTCCAGATCACCAGCGGCGACACACCTGGCTCTCTTCACGTCTCGGTACGCAGCAGCACCCGCTCGATAGCCTTTACCGCCGCCGCTTCTCGGGTCTCACATACCCGGGTCTACCTTCAAGGACCGGTGTAGCGGGCGCTGCCCGCTGCTGGCTGCCCTCCGCGGCGACCCGCGCTACAGCGGATAGTCGTTGCGCCAGGGGGCGTCCAGCTCGTCGGGGTCGATGCCGAGGCCGGTGACGGCCCCGTCGACTTCCTCGATCGTCAGGAACGTGCCCACGTTCCGCCGCGTGATGGATTCCTCACCGTAGCACGCGCTGTCATCCGCCAGGTGTTCGGGAATCTCCACCGTGAAGACCATGAATCCGCCGTCCGCGGGATAGACGGCGACCCAGGCGACCCGCCCCGCCTCGTGCGCCGCAATGCGGGCCGTGATGCCCGCCTTCGTCATTGTCAGACGATTTGCCGCCTGCATCCGCATTTTATTGCCTCTCTCCCCAAAATATTCGGATGATTTCACCACCGTACGGAGATTTCGGGAAGGAGGTGGGGAAGGTCCCCGTCCCGATTGTTCGCACCGTGTCCCAGAACACGGCCGTCCTCTCCGAGCTTGTCGTCCCAAGGATACATACCGGCCTTGTCGCCGGAATCCTGGCGAGTCCCCTTCCCGTCAAAGCCTTCGGCATTTCGGTATCCGTCGCGAGGAACTTCCCAAGCAAGATCTCCTCCGCCTCGGCTCGTGATTTCACGTATATCGCGGTCTCCCCGTTGTCGATGTCCCGCTCCGGACGGCACACTCCGCTGCGCTCAGGGACGGGCCCGCCTTATCCGCGCCCTCTACGAGCGCCTCGACCGCCTCACCGAAGCCGCCGCATCCCCGGCCCGTCAGGGCCCTGTGAACCACCCGCCCGGAGACCGACTTCCGCAGGCGCGGTGCTGGCACCACTCCCCGGCCGGACCCGGCCCGGGGCCGCAGTACCACCCGGCACTGAGAGGGATCACCATGAGTACAGCAACCGTCGAGCTGCGCCGGTTCCTGACCATCACCGGCCAGCGCCTGAACAACGGCCAGTCCATGCCCGAGATGTTCTCCCCGGCCGTGGACGCCGCCTGGCACGAGATGCTCGGCACGCCCGCCTACGCGACCATGTGCCAGGAGACCGCCGGGCAGCCGATCCGCCACGCTGCGAACAATGGCACGGCCCGATCGCCTGGGTCACCGCCTACGAGGCCGCGTACGGGCCGCTGCCGGACATCTGGTTCACCGACGCCCCGGCACCCTCGACGAGCAGGCCATCGCCCACTACCGCGAGACCGGCACCGTGATCGCCGAGTGGGACTGCGGCCCCGCCAGCGGCGACGGCGACGACGCCGCGCCGGTCCAGCCGGAGACCACCCTCCGGTGACCACCGGCCACACCACACCAGCGGCGCCCCGGCCCACCGCCGGGGCGTTGCGCCTCGTCGAAGCCAGCACCACCACTGCGGCCAGGCCAGCAGGTCACGATGCCGGGCGCCGGGGACCTCGCCCAAGAGGACGATGTTCTCGCACCGCAGGCCGCCGACCTGGGCCAGCCTCGTGGCTGGGAGTACACCACCCGGACCCCCCTTCGACGAAGATGACGACGAGTAGCGGTCCGCTCCTGGCGGGCGGGCGAACCGCCAGCCCGGTTCAGCACCGGCCTGTTGCGGATGGCTGCTGTGGTGTCCCTAAGCGCACGGCGAGTACTGCTACCCCCTGCCGCAGGTGCACCGGAGGAACTCGGCAGCCATCGCCGACGTACTGCCTGCCCGGCAGCAGCTGGGCCCTGCGGCCGCACCGCCGCAGGGCCGCGCGTGGACGTCGAGACTCGGGCTGGGGGCGCGGCCGCGACCGGTCAGTTGAAGCGGTGCCCCTGGACCAGCACCGTCCGCTTTCCGTTCGGCAGGAGCAGGCGATACTTCTTGATGCCCTCGTAACGGCGGCCGACACCGAAGAAGGTCAGTCCGGCGATGAATCCCACGGCGACGAGGGGCACGAGAACGGCCATGGGGTTCAGCGAGGTGTCGTTCTCCTCCAGGACCTGGCCCCCGAGCTGGAAGGCCATGGGGAGCGTGACGAGCAGCGAGAGCAGCAGCAGCCACCCGATCGTCAGGTAGATCAGGCGCTTGCGCCGGGCCTTGGCCACGCTCTCGACGGTGGCGACGAAGACCTTCTGGCACCGCGGGCATTCGAAGGCGATCGACTCCTCGCCCTTCTGCGGCCGGCGCATCTGGGGTGACGAGAGCGTGGCCACGCTCCAGTTCACCGTGGTCACACCCGCTCTGTTCTCCACGCTGATCCTGCACCCGACGCTCAGGGCATAGCGATGATCCAGCGCCAACTCGTCCACCCCCGACGGTTCCCCACCCGGCCCCCGCGCGAGCCGTGGGAGCAGCCGGAGCGTACCGCCGTTCCCGATGCTCCGGACCTTCCTTGACGCAATTGGGCGCCATACGGAAAGGGCGCGGCAGGCGGTTCTGGTGCCCCGCACGTCCGCCCTTCCATGTCACTGGGGCGGGCGCAGCGCCGCTGACGCACCTGCTGCAGAACTCCTACCGCGGACATGGCCGAGCGGGTGGTGGCGGAGGGGAGGGCGACCTCGCCCCCGGCAAGGTCACCGTGACGGCGGGTGTCGTGATCGGCTTCTCGATCACCGGTGGCTGACACCAGGCACACAGGCGTGATGCCCGGCCGCGAGCGCGAGCTGGGCACCGCGTTGTTGTCTGCATGGAAGCAAGAAGGCTGCCCCGGCGATCCAGCAGCCAATCGATTGTCAGCGGATCTGGACGCTGGCACAGGTGAAAGAGGTGGTCTGGAGCAGCTCGGGCGTGATGGCGACGCCGGTCAGGTGTTCCGCCAGCGCAAACGCGGCTGGTGAGGACAGGTCCATCTCTGTTTCCGGCACGTCGTCGTCGAAGTGGAAGCCGATGCGAGTCATGACGTCGAGGAGCTCGTCGGGTGCGGCGCCCCAGCGGTCATCAGGGAACAGGGGGTCGAAGCAGAGCCGAAGGACCTGGTCCTCGGCCCAGAAGAACGTGCCGACAGCGTTGACGTTGACGAAGTGAGAGATCCAGCTCGTGCCGGCGGAAGCCGGAAGTGCTCGATCCTCGGTGACGCCGATGTAGCGTGTGGATGAGCCGGTTGTTTCGCTGGTGGGGGTTTCGTTTTGTGTGGTGGGTCGTTGGGTTCGTCGGTGGTGGCGTTGTTGTTCAGGTGCTGCCTTAACTGACGGGTTCTGCGGGGGTGTGCCGGGTGGGTGTGGGGGAGCGG
>NZ_JACBGN010000124.1 GCF_013401435.1 Streptomyces sp. BR123 | reverse complement strand
GACTTGCCCCGCCCCGCCCCCTCTCGGCCCGTCCGGCCTTCCGTGCACGACCGCCCTCCTCGCCCTACTGCCCCACGCGGCCGGGGTGGAGCGTTTTGGTGAAGAGCACGCCGCCTCCCTGACGCCGCAAGCGCACGGTGAGCTCGCCGGAACCACCGTCGATCTCGACCTCTCCGTAGTACGGCGGGTTCTCGGACGGCGACATGTTCGCGAAAGGGGCCGACTGCACGAACTCCGTCCGGGGGCCGAACGTCGGGTCCAGCTTCCCGGCCGGAAATCCGCCCGCCCCGAGCGGGCCGGAGACGAACTCCCAGAACGGCGCGAAGTCGCCGAACGCCGCCCGCTCGGGGGCGTAGTGGTTCGCGGCGGTGTAGTGGACGTCCGCGGTCAGCCACAGGGTGCCCGTGATGTGCTGGTGCTTGATGTGGCGCAGGAGTTCGGCGATCTGGAGTTCACGGCCCAGCGGCATGCCCGGGTCGCCCTGCGCCACGGCCTCGAAGTTCGCGGCCCCGTCGGGCACGACGATCCCGAGCGGCATGTCGGCCGCGATCACCTTCCAGGCGGCCCGGGAGCGCGACAGTTCGCGTTTGAGCCAGGCGAGCTGCTCCGTACCCAGGATGCCGATCGGGTCGTCCGTCTGGCGGCCGGGGGAGTTGGCGTTGCGGTGGGTGCGCATGTCGAGCACGAACACGTCGAGGAGCGGGCCGTACCGCATCACCCGGTACATCCGGCCCTCGGCGCGGCCGCCGCGGAGGTCGGTGACGGGGAAGTACTCGCCGAAGGCCCGGCGGGCGCGGGCGGCGAGGGTGTCGACGTCCCGGACGGTGTAGCGGGGGTCCTCCAGCAGTTGGCCGGGGTACCAGTTGTTGCGGACCTCGTGGTCGTCCCACTGGGCGAGGACCGGCACCTGGGCGTTGAAGTCGCGCAGGTTGCGGTCGAGCAGGTTGTAGCGGAAGTTGCCGCGGAACTCGTCCAGGGTTTCGGCGACCTTCGACTTCTCCACGGTGGTGACGTTGTGCCAGACCCTGCCGTCGCGCAGCGGGAGGGAGGCCTGGATCGGCCCGTCGGCGTACACCGTGTCCCCGCTGAAGAGGAAGAAGTCGGGGTCGTGCAGCCGCATCTCGTCGAAGACGCGGTATCCGCCGAGGTCCGGGTTGATGCCCCAGCCCTGCCCCGCCAGGTCCCCGGACCAGACGAAGCGCACGTTCCGGCGGCGTGAGACGGGGGTCGTCCGGAAGGAGCCCTGCACGGGCCGGCCGCAGCGGCGCGGGTCGTCCGGGTCGGCCAGGACGACGCGGTAGTGGATCTGCTGCCCCGGGGGCAGGTCGTGCAGGGTGACGGTCCCGGTGCAGTCGGTGCCGGGGCCGAGCAAGGGGCCGCCGTGGTGGCGTACGCCGTAGCGGAAGGACTCGCTCGGGGAGGTGTGCACGTACATCCGCGCCGGGCGGTCGGAGCGTGTCCAGACGGTGGCCGCATGGGCGGTGATCTCGCCGGACTGGATGCCCCACGGCGCGCTCGGGCGGCCCGAGCGGGTGAAGGCCGGGGCGGCGGCGGGTCCGGCGGAGCCCACGGCCGAACCGCCGGTGGCGGTGGACGCGGCGAACGCCCGCGTGCCGGCCGCGCCGGACAGGGCGAGGCCCGCCGGCACGGCGAGCGAACCGCCGAGCAGGGACCGTCGGGTGTACGACATCGGTGCCATCGGAGCGTCTCCAGGGCCGGCCGGGGAAGGGTCGGACCAGTGTGCCGAGGCACCCCGGCCGGCCCGCGTCGCACACGCGAACCCCGGATGAACAGCCGCCGGACGGTCATCCCGCCTCAGCGTTCACCGCCTTCCGCACCGTGTCCAGGACCACCCGCGCCACCAGCGCCGGGTCGTCGTTCATCGGGACGTGGCCGCAGCCGGGCAGCCGCACCAGCCGGGCGTCGGGCACGACGTGCTTGGCGCGCACACCCTGGCGGGGCAGCAGCAGCCGGTCGCGGGAGCCCCAGGCGATGGTGACCGGCAGACCGGGGACGTCCTCGGTGAACCGTACGGAGCGGCCCGCCGCCAGGGTCTCCTCGAAGCCCGTCGCCTCGCGCAGGGCGACGGTCTCTGCGACCACGGCCTCGGGCGAACGGCGGGCCGGGCGTGCGTAGATGGTGCCGGTCAGCGCCGTCCGCCCGGCGGCGCTGTGCGAGAGCCGCTCCAGGGTAGACAGCGGCAGGGCCAGCGCGCCGACGCGCATCGCCCGCAGGGTCGCGAAGGCGTACCTGCGCTCGGCCTCGGTCCAGAAACCCGCGGGGGAGAGCGCGGTGACCGTACGGGCCAGGCTGCTGCGGCCCATCTCCAGCGCGAGGAGACCGCCGAGGGAGTTTCCGACGACGTGCGGGCGTTCGGCACCGAGGGCCGCGCAGAGCGAGCCGAGGGCGGCGGCGACGGTGCCGAGGTCGTACGGGACCCCGTGGGGCAGGGGCTCCGAGACGCCGAAGCCGGGCAGGTCGACGGCGATGACGTCGTGTTCGGCGGCCAGGATGTCGGTCACCGGGTGCCAGGCCTGGAGGTGGTGGCCTATGCCGTGCAGCAGGAGAAGCGGTTCGCCGGAGCCCCTGCGTTCGTAGGCGACCGTGGCGGTGCGGGGGCCCAGCGGCGAGTCGATCGGGAAGGAGACGGTCGCGGTCATGCTGCTCCTCGTCGGGTGGACGCGTGTGAGACAGGCTGTCAGTAATCGCTATGGTCATGATTACCGTCCGGTAGGCCTTGACTACAAGCCTGTGGCGCGTGTCGGAGCAGCGGAGTCCGGATCGCGCGGCGCGCCCTTGTGGGCGGAGCGAACATCGTATGAACGGCTTGATGCGTATGCCCGATGTGCCCGGTAAAGGGGTGAGGATTGGTCTTGACCAAGGTCCCGCACCGACCTATGGTCGCAGGGATAGTGCAGGAACCTTTAATAAACAAGGGCGCGGAACTGCCGCTGGAACACGGCGATTGCAGCGATGGCAGGAGGAGTCAGGGTGGGGACCACGCAGCTGGAAACGGTGCCGGAGCCGAAGTACTGGCATCTGAAGACCGTCCTGAGCGAGGCGCTCGACCAGGACTTCGCCGTGGGTGAGGTCCTCCCGAACGAGCGGGAGCTCGCCGCCCGTTTCGGCGTGGCGCGCGCGACCCTGCGCCAGGCGCTGGAGCAGCTGGAACTGGAAGGCCGCCTGCAGCGCCGCCGCGGAGTCGGCACCACCGTCGCCCCGCCCCGGGTCGGCGTCGCCGTCGGAACTCCCCGCCACAGCTGGCCCGGCGAAGCCGGCGACGGCTGGGAGGGCGTCGACGCCGTCGACGCGCCGGTGCCCGCGGCCGTCCTGAAGCTGCTGGGCGGCTCCGCCGACCAGCCCGTCCACACCGTGCGCCGGACCCGGGTCACCCAGGGCCAGGCCGTCGCGGCCGAGCTCCTGTACGTCCCCGCCGCCTCCGTGCCCGGCCTGTCCGCGATCGACGCGCCCGCCGGGGCCGCCCGCGCCCACGCCGTGCTGCGCGAGCTCCAGCGGCTCGCCCTGGACGGACAGGACCGCTCGGTCGAGCTGGGATCGGCCCGCGCCGACGATGCCAAGGAGCTGGACCGCCTGCCCGGAGCCCCGGTGCTGGTGGTCACCACCCGCTACTTCACCGCCGCGGGCACGGCGGCCGTCTCGGTCGCCACGTACCGCGCGGACACCTGCCGCCTCACCTTCGGCGACTCGGGCGACGTGGAGATGGCGCACGAGACCCGCGCCGCCTCCTGACCCTCGCCGCCTCCTGACCCTCGCGCCCCCGGGCCCTCGCGCCCCCGGGCCCTTGCGCCCCGGGCCCTCGCGCCCTCGCATACGACGGCCCCGTCCCGGCACCTTCGCCGGGACTCGCCCGCCGAGGCCGTACGCGCATGGCGGCAGACGTACCTCCAGGGCTCGCGGGTGCGGGCCCGCCGTTCACCGCCGTGTACGGGAGGTGCTGCTCAGCGGCGGCGCGAGGTGACGGTCTTCTCCACGGCGAAGAGCTCCTCCTCCACCCGGTCCAGCGCCAGCCGCAGCGCGCCGGTGGCCACCGCCGCCTCGCCGAGCAGGGACTGGGCCACCCGCGGAGGACGCAGGCAGTAGCGTTCCAGCTGACGGCGCAGCGGGTCCAGTACGCCGTCCAGGCCGGCCGCCCAGCCGCCGACCACCACCAGCTCCGGGTCCATCGCCAGCACCAGGGCCGCCACGTCGTGGACGAGGCGCCGGATGAATCGTTCCACCGCGGCCACAGCCCGCTCGTCCCCCCGCTGGGCCATCGTGAACACGTCCGCCATCGCCTGCTCGTCCAGCGGGTGCAGCGGCTCGCCGGTGGTCGACAGCAGCCGCTCGGGCGTCGCCTCGCGGCCCAGCAGATGGAGCGCGCCGATCTCGCCGGCGGCCCCGCCGAACCCGCGGTGCAGCCGGCCGCCGATCAGCGAGCCGGCCCCCGGGCTGAGCCCGGCCATGACGAACACCATGTCGTCGGTGTCCTGCGCGGCCCCCTTCCAGTGCTCGGCGAGGGCCGCCGCGTTGGCGTCGTTCTCCACCTGGACCGGGCAGCGGAAGGACCGCCGCAGCCGGTCCCCGAGCGGCAGCCCGGTCCAGCCGGGCAGCGCCGTGCCCAGGCGCACCGTACCGTCCGCCTCCACGATCCCGGGGCTGCCGACGCCGACGGCCCGCAGCGAGTCCCGCGGTACCCCCGCCCGGCGCAGCAGATCGGCCACCGCGGCCCGTACGCGCTCCAGCCGCTCGTCGGCGGTCGCGGTCTCGGCGACGTCCTTGGTGCCGGCGCCGATCACCCGCCCGTCCAGCCCGGACAGCAGTACCGCGATCCGGTGGGAGCCGATCTCTATGCCGAGCAGGTGTCCGGCCTCGGCGCGGAAGCGGAAGCGGCGGGCGGGCCGGCCCTGGCGGCGGGCGCCCTCCGCCGCATCCGCCTCGACGACGAGCCCGCTGCCGATCAGCCCCTCCACGACGCCCTCGACGGTCGGCCGTGACAGCCCGGTCACCCGGGTGAGGTCGGTGAGCGTCGGCGACTGGGCGGCGCGCAGCGCGCGCAGCACCACGGCCGAGTTGATCCGCCGGAGCAGAGAGGGATCTCCGCCGGTCAGCTGCCCCAACGTCTGTCCTCCCAGCTGGCGAGCCTATCTGCCGGATGGTACTGCGCCCCAGGTCAGACGGCGAGAACCGGCCCCGCCGCCGGACGCCGGCCTTCCCGTCACCCAGGGGAGCCGGATCCGGACGCCGACCTTCCCGTCACGCCGGGGCGACGAACCCCGACTCGTACGCGGTGATCACCGCCTGGGTCCGGTCCCGGGCCCCCAGCTTGCTGAGGATGGCGCTCACGTGCGACTTCACGGTCTCCGCGCCGACGATCAGCTCGCGGGCGATCTCCATATTGGTCAGCCCGCGGGTCATCAGCCGCAGCACCGCCTCCTCGCGCTCGGTCAGTGCGGCCCGCTCCAGGACTGCGCGCGCCGCCCGGTTCCCGTACTCCGCGGCCAGGGACCGGACGGCCGCGGGGAAGAGCAGGGTGTCGCCCTCGGCCACCAGCCGGACCGCGTGCACGATCTCCGACGGGCGGGCCCGCTTCAGCAGGAACCCGTCCGCCCCGGCCCGCAGCGCCTGGTACACGTACTCGTCGTTCTCGAAGGTGGTCACCACCAGGATCTTCGGCGGTGCCTGCACGCTGCGCAGCACCGCCCGGGTCGCCTCGATCCCGTCCAGCAGCGGCATGCGCACGTCCATCGCCACCACGTCCGGCCGGAGCTGCCGCACGAGCGGGACGACGGAGGCTCCGTCGGCCGCTTCGCCGACCACCTCGATGTCGGACTGGGAGTCAAGGACCGCGCGCAGACCCGCGCGCACCAGGGGTTCGTCGTCGACGAGGAGTACGGTAATCGGCACCCCGTCAGCGTATTCGCTGCAGTGGAAGCCGCGCGCGCACCCTCCAGCTGCCGTCGAACGGCCCGGTCTCCGTCTCCCCGCCCAGCAGCGCGGCCCGCTCCCGCATCCCGCGCAGCCCGGTCCCGCTACCGGACATGAACGCAGACCGCTTCGGCAGCGGGTTCGTGACCTCCAGGTCCAGGCTGTCTTCGGACATCTCGACCCGGACCCGGACCGGCACCGGACCGCAGTGCCGCAGCACATTGGTCAGCGCCTCCTGCAGGATCCGGTAACCCTCCCGGGTGACCGGGCCGGGCAACTTCTCCAGTGCCCCGGACAGTTGGGCGTCCACCACGGCCCCCGACGCGCGGGCGGACTCCAGCAGCCGGTCCGCCTCCGCGAGCGTCGGCCGCTGCGAAGGCCGTTGCGACGACTCCCGCAGCACGATCAGGACGCGCTCCAGATCCTCCAGTGCGGCCCGGCCGGTGTCCTCGATCGCGGCCAGCGCCCGCTCGGTGAACTCCGGATCGCCCGCGGCCCTCGCCGCCCCGGCCTGTACCACGGCCACCGTCAGCGCGTGCCCGATCGAGTCGTGCAACTCGCGTGCGATCCGCGTACGTTCCAGCAGCTGCTCGGTCCGCGCCTCCAGCTCGCTGACCCGCTCGGCGGCCGAAGGCCCCAGCAGCCGGCGCGCGATGGCGGTGATCAGCTCGCCCATGCCGACCACCAGCGCGAGGAGCACCACCAGCGGCAGCGGTGCGAGGAGTGCGGCGGCCCATGCCGGAGGATCCACCGGCAGTATCGCGTCGGACTCCGCTGACCTGCCGCACGCGATGACGACCAGCTCCGTGGTGAGCATCAGGAGCCACGCCGAGAGCGGTGTTGCGATCGCGGAGAAGACGAGCCGGATCTCCACCCACAGCAGCGTCCGCCACCGGTCCACCCACAGCGTCGACTTGGCGGTGCTGATACCGCTCCCGGCCGGGTCCTCGTCCGGCGTGAGCAGGAACCGTGCCTGCTTTCCCTCCGCCTGCCGCATCCACGGCATCAGAGCCACGGGCACGGCGAGCAGCAGCGGGGCCCACGGGGCCTCGGGTGCGATGAAGAGCCACAGCGCCTCGGCCAGGATGGGCATGCACAGGTGCAACCAGCGTGAGTACGTGACCGGTTGGCGCGCGGCACGGAGGAGTCGGTACATGCCCCCATGGTCGCAGTGCCCCCGCCGGTGCCGTCTCCCCCGCACGGGGGAGACGGCACCCCCGTGCGGGGGAGGGAACGGGGTGGGGCCGGCGGCGAATCTTGAGCCATGAACAGCATCGAGATCCGAGAACTGACGAAGGACTACGGCGCCACCCGTGCCGTGGACCACCTCACCTTCACCGTGCGGCCGGGCTTGGTCACCGGGTTCCTCGGCCCCAACGGGGCAGGGAAGTCCACCACGATGCGCCTGCTGCTGGGACTGGACCGGGCCACCTCGGGCACCGCCACCATCGGCGGTCGGCGGTTCGTCGACTCTCCGGCACCACTGCGCCAGGTCGGCGCCCTCCTGGACGCCCAGGCCGCCCACGGCGGGCGGACCGCCCGGAACCACCTGCGCATCCTCGCCGCGACCAACCGGATACCGGTCGCCAGGGTGGAAGAGGTCCTGGAGCGGACCGGGATGGCCCCCGCGGCCAAGCGCCGGATCAAGACCTTCTCCCTGGGCATGCGCCAGCGGCTCGGAATAGCAGCCGCACTGCTGGGCGATCCCGGGGTGCTCCTTCTGGACGAGCCCACGAACGGGCTCGACCCCGAGGGCATCATCTGGATCCGCCGCCTGATGCGGGAACTCGCCGCCGAGGGGCGGACGGTCCTGGTCTCCAGCCACCTGATGTCCGAGACGGCCGCGTTGGCCGACCACCTGATCGTCATGGGCAAGGGCAAGCTGCTGGCCGACAGTCCCTTGGAGGGCTTCATCGACGCCCGCAGCACCCCGAGGGTACGGCTGCGCACCTCGGACCCGTCGCGGATGCGGGCGATGCTGGCCCGCGAAGGCTTCGAGATGGCGACCGCCGACCAGGGGCACTGGACGGTCGAGGGCATACGGGCCGAGCGGCTCGGCACCATGGCCGCCAGCGAGGGCATCCCCGTACTCGAACTCGCCGACGAGCGGACCTCACTGGAGCAGGCCTACCTCGACCTCACCGCCGACCACGCCCGCCACTCGGCGATCCGCTGACCTTCCAACCCGCCGACCCCGTCAAGGAGGCGTCCACCATGAGCTCCGCGCTGCCCACCGTCCCCGTCCTGCACTCGGAATGGCTCAAGATACGATCCCTGCGCGGTACCGTGGGCTCACTCGCCGCCGTCCTCGCCGCGACCGCCGGCGTCCAGGCACTCGTCTCCGCGACGGTCGGCGAGGCCGAAGCGACGAGCTCGGGCGGCGACCCGCTGTTCGGGGCGTTCTACGGCATCAACTTCGGCCAAGTCGCGGCCATCGCGTTCGGCGCGACCGCCGTGTCCGCGGAGTTCCAGCAGGGCGGGCTGCGCACCTCGCTCACCGCGGTGCCGAACCGCAGCCGCCTGTACCTGTCGAAGATCGCCGTGGTGGCCGGGCTCATGTTCGTGGTCGGGCAGCTCACCGGGCTCGCCACGTTCCTCGGGGGCCAGGCGCTCATGGGGTCGTCCGCCCTGGACCTGGGTGCCCCCGGGACCTACAGGGCCATCGTCGGCTCCGGCCTCTACCTCATGCTGATGGCGCTGTTCGCCGCCGGCCTCACGGCGGTCCTGCGCAGCGCGGCGCTCGTGCTGAGCCTGCTCATACCCTTCGTGTTGATCGCTTCGTTCGTCATCGGCGCGGCCGCTTCGAGCGTCGGCCAGTACCTGCCCGACCAGGCCGGGCAGGTGCTCCTCCGCCAGCAGGCGACCGGCAGCCTCGGCCCCTGGAGCGGCCTCGCGGTGACGGCGCTGTGGGCGGCGGCCGCGCTGGCCCTCGGCTGGCTGTCGCTGCACCGCAGGGACGCGTGACGCCGGGCCAATTGTCAGTGGCCCGCGGAATACTGACGCCATGACCACGGCACAGCATCTCGAGACCATCGATCGGCTCCTGACGCGTGATTTCCCCGAGGCCCGGGGGAGGACCGGGGTGGGCACGAGCGGGCCCGGCTACCACCTCGCCGAGCTGGGTCCCAGCCGGTGGTACGGCGACGAGGACGCCGCCGATCGCGCCGAGTGCGAGGAGCAGGTGTCAGCCGAGTACGGTGCGCTGACCCACCGGCTGGAGGAGCGCTGGGGACCGCCCGCCATGTTCAGCCTCGACAGCCTGCGGTTGCGGGAGGGCGGGGAAGAGGCGGCGCAGCCGTGGTCGGAGATCGCCGCCACCACCGACCACCTGCACCTGTGGCGGGCCGGGGACCGCTGGGTGGCCGTCTACGCCGGGGCCTGGGGGGCCGACCACTCGCCGCAGCTGATGGTCGCGGTCACCGTGATCGACCCGCCCTAGGACCTAGGCGTCCGGCCGTCCCTCGGGGGCGGACTCGGCGGCCGTGCGGAGGCGGGCGTACTCCCGGGCCATGGTTTCCGCGGTCCAGTGGGCGTTGAGACCGCTGGGGTTGGGGAGGGCCCAGATGCGGGTGGAGCCGATGGTCCGCTCCTGCGGGCCTACGGCGGCTCGCTTCTCGCCGAAGGCCGTGCGGTAAGCCGTGACGCCGGCGACGGCCAGCCAGTGGGGGCGCAGGCGCTCCACCTTGGCCCTCAGGATGCGGCCGCCCTCGATCAGTTCCTCCGTGCTCAGCTCGTCGGCGCGGGCTGTGGCGCGGGCGACGACGTTGGTGATGCCGAGCCGGTAGGTCAGCAGCTCCTCCTGCTCCGCCGGGGCCAGGCGGCGCGGCGTGAAGCCGGCCAGGTGCAGGACGGGCCAGAAGCGGTTGCCGGGACGGGCGAAGTGGTGCCCCGTCGCGGCGGAGAGGAGACTCGGGTTGATTCCGCAGAACAGCACGCGCAGACCGCCCGCGACCACGTCGGGGACGACGCGGTCGCGGGCGGCTTCGAGCTCCCCGCGGGTCAGAGGATCGACCCCGGCGCGTACCCGGCGGCCTCCGGGTACTGCTTGGCGATCGCCTCGATACGGGAGACCACCGCCGAAACCTGGGCGCCGGCGGCGCCCGTGAAGGACAGCTTGTCGGCCATCAGGGCATCGAGCTGCGCCCGGTCCAGCGGCATCCGCTCGTCCGCGGCCAGCTTGTCCAGCAGCTCGTTCCGCTCGGCACCCTGCTCGCGCATCGCGAGCGCGGAGGCCACTGCGTGCTCCTTGATGATCTCGTGGGCGACCTCGCGGCCGACGCCGGTCCGCACCGCGCCCATCAGGACCTTGGTGGTCGCGAGGAACGGCAGGTAGCGGTCGAGCTCGCGGGCCACGACGGCCGGGAAGGCGCCGAACTCGTCGAGGACCGTCAGGAAGGTCTCCAGAAGGCCGTCGAAGGCGAAGAACGCGTCCGGCAGCGCCACGCGGCGGACCACGGAGCAGGAGACGTCGCCCTCGTTCCACTGGTCGCCGGCCAGCTCGCCGGTCATCGAGGCATAGCCGCGGAGGATGACCATGAGTCCGTTCACACGCTCGCAGGAGCGGGTGTTCATCTTGTGCGGCATCGCGGAGGAGCCGACCTGGCCCGGCTTGAAGCCCTCGGTCACGAGCTCGTGGCCGGCCATCAGGCGGATCGTCTTCGCGATGGACGACGGGGCGGCGGCCAGCTGCACCAGGGCGGTGACCACGTCGTAGTCGAGGGAGCGCGGGTAGACCTGGCCGACGGAGGTGAAGGCCTGGGCGAAGCCGAGGTGGTCGGCGATGCGCTGCTCCAGGTCGGCGAGCTTGGCGGCGTCGCCGCCCAGCAGGTCGAGCATGTCCTGGGCGGTGCCGACCGGGCCCTTGATCCCGCGCAGCGGGTAGCGGCCGATCAGGTCCTCCAGGCGGTCGAAGGCGACCAGCAGCTCGTCGGCGGCGGTGGCGAAGCGCTTGCCGAGGGTGGTCGCCTGCGCGGCGACGTTGTGGGAGCGGCCGGCCATGACCAGCTCGGCGTGCTCGCCGGCGAGCTTGCCGAGGCGGGCGAGGACGGCGACCGTGCGGTTGCGGGCCAGCTCCAGGGAGAGCCGGATCTGCAGCTGCTCGACGTTCTCGGTGAGGTCTCGGGAGGTCATGCCCTTGTGGACGTGCTCGTGGCCGGCGAGGGCGTTGAACTCCTCGATGCGTGCCTTCACGTCGTGCCGGGTGACCTTCTCGCGCTCGGCGATGGAGGCGAGGTCGACGGTTTCCAGGACGCGCTCGTAGTCGGCGAGGGCGGCGTCCGGGACCTCGATGCCGAGGTCCTTCTGGGCGCGCAGGACGGCGAGCCACAGCCGCCGCTCCAGCGTCACCTTGTACTCGGGGGACCACAGGACGGCGAGCTCCGGGGAAGCGTAGCGGCCGGCCAGGACATTGGGGATGCGGGGCTTGGCTGTCACGTGTAGGGATTCTACTGGGGCCGCTGCTGTGCGATTGCGCAGGTCGGACGCCCGCCCCGGATTGTGCCTTGCTACGAGAGCCGCTCGTCCGCGGAGGCCTGGTACGGCAGCAGCTCCGGCCGCTTGGCCGGGCGGCCGTCGCCGGAGGAGCGGCCGGTCAGCCGGCGGCCGATCCACGGCAGCAGGTGCTGCCGGGCGAAGCTCAGGTCCTGGGAGCGGCGCACGCCCCACCCCGGCGGTGCGGTGGGCGGCAGCGCTGCGCGCCAGTCCTCCTCCGCCGACAGTCCGAGAGTCTGCCAGACGGCCTCGGCCACCCGCCGGTGGCCCTCGCGTGTCAGGTGCAGCCGGTCCACGTCCCACAGCCGCGGGTCGCCGAGCACGGCGGCCCCGTAGAGGTCGACCACCAGGGCGCCGTGCCGGGCGGCGAGCTCCTCGACGATGCCGAAGAGCTCCTCCATCCGGGGCCGGAAGCGCTCCATGACCGGGCCGTGCCGCCCTGGCGAGCGCATCAGCACCAGCGTCTTGCAGGAGGGGGCCAGCAGCTCGACGGCCTCCTCCAGGTGACCCCGGACGCGGCCCATGTCGACCTTGGGCCGCAGGGCGTCGTTCAGCCCGCCCACCAGTGTCACCACGTCGGCGCGCATCGCCGCCGCCACCGGGGCCTGGTCCCGGGCGATCTGCCCGATCAGCTTCCCGCGGACCGCGAGGTTGGCGTAGCGGAAGCCCGGCTCGCGCGCGGCGAGCCGGGCCGCCAGCAGGTCGGCCCAGCCGCGGTAGGAACCGTCCGGCAGCAGGTCGGACATGCCCTCGGTGAAGGAGTCGCCGACCGCGACGAAACTGGTGTACGACGCATTCATCCCCATGGCGCAGTGATGCTACCGTGCAGTACGGATCATGTGGAGGCGGGGCGCCCGAACAGCTCGCGCAGCACGTCCTCCATCGTCACCAGCCCCGCCATCGTCCCGCCCGGGCCGAGGACCGCCGCCAGGTGCGTCCGGCTGCGCCTCATCGCCGTCAGCACGTCGTCCAGCTGGGTCTCCGCCCGCACCTGCGCGATCGGCCGCAGGGTCGACACCGGGAACGGCTCCTCCCGCTCCGGCCCGTCCGCGTCCAGGGCGTCCTTGACGTGCAGGTACCCCAGGATCCTGGACTGCGGGTCGATCACCGGGAAGCGGGAGTACCCGGACGAGGCCGACAGCCGCTCCAGTCCCGCCGGCGTGATGCCCACCCGGGCCGCGACGACCCGGTCCGCGGGCAGCACCACGTCGGTGGCAGGTCGCCGGCCCAGCTCCAGGGCGTCGTACAGGCGTTCGCTCGCGCGGTCGTCGATGAGCCCCGCGTCGCTGGAGTCCTTCACGATCCGCGCGAGTTCGTCGTCGGAGAACGTCGCGGAGACCTCGCCCTTCACCTCGACCCGCAGCAGCCGCAGCAGCAGGTTGGCGAAGGCGTTGACCGCGAAGATCACCGGGCGCAGCGCCCGGGTGGCCGCCACCAGCGGCGGGCCGAGGAGCAGCGCGGTGCGCACCGGCTCGGACAGGGCCACGTTCTTCGGCACCATCTCGCCGAAGAGCATGTGGAGGTACGTCGCCAGCGTCAGCGCCACCGCGAACGAGATGGCGTGCGTCAGACCGGACGGTATGCCCACGAGGTCGAACAGCGGGGCCAACAGGTGGGCGATGGCCGGCTCGGCCACCACGCCCAGCACGAGGGTGCACAAGGTGATGCCCAGCTGCGCCGCCGCCATCACGGCGGAGACGTGCTCCAGGCCCCACAGCACGGAGCGGGCCCGCCGGTCACCCTGCTCGGCGTACGGCTCGATCTGGCTGCGCCGGACCGAGATCAGCGCGAACTCCGCGCCGACGAAGAAGGCGTTGACGACGAGGGTCGCCAGGCCGATCAGCAGTTGCAGCATGGTCATCGGTGAGCCTCCCCACCGGGTTCCTGACCAGGAGCGGCCGGAGCGCGCAGCAGCACGCGCGCGGCGCGCCGCCCGCCGGCATCGACCACGTCGAGCTGCCAGTCCTCCAGCTCCAGGCTGTCGCCGACGGCCGGGATCCGCCCGAGCTCGGTCGCTATCAGACCGGCGAGGGTCTCGTACGGGCCGTCCGGGACGCGCAGCCCGATCTGCCGAAGCCGGTCGGTCCGCGCGGCACCGTCGGCTGTGTAGAGCTGCCGCCCGGAGGCGTCCCTGCCGGCCGGGGCCAGGTCCGGGGTCTCGAGCGGGTCGTGCTCGTCATGCACCTCGCCGACGACCTCCTCCATGATGTCCTCCAGCGTGGCGACGCCGGCGGTGCCGCCGTACTCGTCGATCACGACGGCCATGGTCTGCTTGCCGGAGAGCCGGTCCAGCAGCCGGTCCACGGTGAGCGACTCCGGTACGAACAGCGGCGGGCGCAGCAGCTGCGCGACGGGGTGGCGGCGCCGGGCCTCGGCCGACAAGGCGAGGACGTCCTTGATGTGGACCGTGCCGACGACGGTGTCGAGGCTGCCCCGGTACACCGGGAACCGCGACAGGCCGGTCGCCAGGGTCGCGTTGGCCACGTCCTCCGCCGTGGTCTGCACGTCGAGCGCGGTGACCTGGACGCGCGGGGTCATGACGTTCTCCGCGGTCAGGTCGGCGAGGTTGAGGGTCCGGACGAAGCGCTCGGCGGCTTCCCGCTCCAGGGCGCCGGCCTTGGCCGAGTGCCGGGCCAGGGCCACCAGTTCCTGCGGGGAGCGCGCGGAGGCGAGCTCCTCGGCCGGCTCCAGCCCGAGCCGGCGGACCAGGTGGTTCGCGGTGCTGTTCAGATGGCTGATGAACGGGCGGAACGCCCGGCTGAAGACCCGCTGCATGGTCGCCACCCGCTTGGCGATGGCCAGCGGGGAGGAGATCGCCCAGTTCTTGGGCACCAGCTCGCCGACGACCATCAGGACGACGGTCGACAGCACGGTGCCGAGGACCAGCGCGGTCGAGGAGGCGGCGGAGGCCGACAGGCCCATGGCTTCGAAGGGGCCCTGGAGCAGGGCGGCGATCGACGGCTTGGCGATCATGCCGATGATCAGGCCGGTCACGGTGATGCCGAGCTGGGCGCCGGACAACTGGAAGGTCAGGCTGCGCACGGCGGCCAGGGCGCTCTCGGCACCGCGCTCGCCGCGCTCGGCAGCCTGTTCGAGCTCGCTGCGCTCGACGGTGGTCAGGGAGAACTCGGCCGCGACGAACACCCCGCAGGCAAGGCAGAGCAGCAGCGCCACGACGAGCAGGAGCACCTCGGTCATCGGTCCCTCACCTCCGTCCCATGGTCAGTCAGGAGGAGGCGCAGCGCGCGGTGTCGCACGGCGCGGTGCCGGGTGCAGCGATATCGGTTACCGGGGGGCTCGTCCATGGGCGGACGCTCACACCTTTCACGGGATCTCGTCGGATTTCGGCCGGATGCCCATCATGGTAAAGGAAAGGCAAAGCGATGGCGTCATCCTTTCGGCGGAGTGATCGCCGGATTCGACGGCGCCGGGGACTGCGCCGGGGACGGCGCGCCGACGCGATGGCGCACAGCAGAGCGCCCCGTCCGGGGACGGGGCGCTCGGTGTTGCGGCGTGGCACGGCATGCCCGTGCGGGCGGGGCCTGCCGGGGCTACGGGGCCGGCCAGGCGGCCAGGAAGGACGGCGCCGACCACGTGCCCCACAGTGAGGGGTCCAGCCAGGCCGGGGCCGCGGCCCGGAACTCCTCCGGGGCCAGCGCTCCCGAGCCCTCCGGCACCGCGCCCAGCAGCGGCAGCCCGGACGAGGAGGGCAGGTCCGCCAGGTTGCAGCGGCAGGCCAGGTCGGGGTCGGCGGGCCAGCTGCCGATGACCACGCCGAGCGCGGCAAGCTGCCGGGCCCGCAGCGCTTCGGCCGTCAGGGTCGTGGAGTTCAGCGTTCCGAGGGCCGCGGGGGCGACCACCAGGACGGGGGCGTCCATCAGCCGTGCCGCATCGGCGAGGGTGTGGCCCGCCTCGTCGAAGCGGACCAGGAGGCCGCCCGCCCCCTCCACCAGGACGAGGTCGTGGGAGGCGGCGAGCTTCTCCGCGGCCTCCGCGATCTCGCCCGGGGAGAGCGTCGGCAGCCCGGCGCGGCGCGCCGCCGTGTCCGGGGCCAGCGGCTCCGGATAGCGGGCCAGTTCCACAGCGGTGACGGACGGTCCGGCGAGGCGGTTCGCATCGGCGGCGTCCCCCGGGACGCCGGGCTCCAGCCCGGTCTGCGCCGGCTTGAGCACCGCCACCGAGCGGCCGGCGGCCGCGGCGGAGGCCGCGATCGCCGAGGTGACGACGGTCTTGCCGATCTCCGTGCCCGTTCCGGACACCACGATCACGGACATGTCAGCCCACCTCCGCGGCCGCGCACACCGCGCGGCAGATCCGGGCGAGGTCGGCGTCACCCGTCACGAACGGCGGCATCGTGTAGACGAGGTCGCGGAAGGGGCGCAGCCACACGCCCTCGCGGACCGCTGCCGCCGTCGCCGCCGCCATGTCCACCTCGTGCTCCAGCTGGACCACGCCGATCGCGCCCAGCACGCGCACGTCCCGGACACCCGGCAGCTCCCGGGCCGGGGCCAGGCCCTCCAGCAGCCCCGCCTCGATCCGCTTGACCTCACGCTGCCAGTCCTGGCCGAGGAGCAGCTCGACCGAGGCCAGCGCCACGGCGGTGGCGAGCGGATTGCCCATGAACGTCGGCCCGTGGGCGAGCACCGGCACCTCGCCCCGCGAGATGCCGGCCGCCACCCGCTCCGTGCACAGCGTGGCCGCCAGGGTGAGGTAGCCGCCGGTCAGGGACTTGCCCAGGCACATCACGTCCGGGGTGATCCCGGCGTGGGCGGCCGCGAACAGGGCGCCGGTGCGGCCGAAGCCGGTCGCGATCTCGTCCAGGACGAGCAGGACGTCGTACTCGTCGCACAGCTCGCGCAGGACCCGCAGGTAGCCCGGGTTGTGGAAGCGCATGCCGCCCGCGCCCTGGACCACCGGCTCCACGATCACCGCGGCCAGCTCCTCGGCGTGTCCGGCGATCAGGGAGCGCAGGTGGGCGACGTAGGCGGGGTCCACCGGCGCGTCGAAGCCGCCCGGCGGGACGTCCGCGAAGACCTGGCGCGGGAGGACTCCCGACCACAGCTCGTGCATGCCGCCGTCCGGGTCGCAGACGGCCATCGGCGTCCAGGTGTCCCCGTGGTAGCCGCCCCGCCAGGTCATCAGCCTGGTCTTGGACCGCCGGCCGGTGGAACGCCAGTACTGCAGGCACATCTTCGCCGCGACCTCGACCGAGACGGAGCCCGAATCTGCGAGGAAGACGTGTTCCAGGCCGGCCGGGGTGATCTCGACGAGCTTCGCCGCAAGCCGGACCGCGGGCTCGTGGGTGAGCCCGCCGAACATCACGTGCGACATGCGTCCGAGCTGGTCGGCCGCCGCATCGTTGAGCACCGGGTGGTTGTACCCGTGGATCGCCGACCACCAGGAGGACATGCCGTCGACCAGCTCGTCCTGCCCCTGTGAGGGTTCGGCGAGCCGCAGCCGCACGCCCGAGGCGGAGGAGACGACCAGCGGCTCCTGCCGCCCCGGCATCGGGCCGTAAGGGTGCCAGACGTGCTGCCGGTCCAGCGCGAGGAGTTCGGCGGCCGGCAGCGGACCGTGCGGGTCAGGCATTGGGGGCGAGGTTCGTCCCCGCGCCGCGGCGGCGCACCGTCACCAGGTCCGAGCGCAGCTCGCCCGCCGGGGCCTGCGCGAGGACGGGCTCGGCCTCGGCCGGGGCGGCGGGCTCGGCCGAGGCACCGGCATCGGGCGCGGCGCCCGCCTCGGCCGTGGCACCGGCCTCGGCCGCGGGCTCGTGCGCGTGGCCGGAGCAGCCGCCGCACGCCGAGCCGCAGCCGGCCTCCGCCGCCACGGAACCGCACGGTCCGTGCGCCGCGGCCGCCGCGGCGGCGTCCGCCCGGTGCGCGGGAAGGGTCTGCGTACCGGCGCCCTCCACCTCGAAGCCGGCGTCGGCGATCATGTCGAGATCGGCCTGGCCGGCCTGGCCCTCGCTGGTGAGGTAGTCGCCCAGGAAGATCGAGTTCACCACCTGCAGGGCCAGCGGCTGCATGCTGCGCAGATGCACCTCGCGGCCGCCCGCGAGCCGGACCTCGATGTCGGGGCAGACGAACCGCACCATGGCGAGGATGCGCAGGCAGCGCTGCGGGGTGAGGTTCCACTCCTTGGCCAGCGGCGTGCCCTCGAACGGGATCAGGAAGTTGACCGGCACGGAGTCCGGGTCCAGCTCGCGCAGCGAGTAGACGACGTCCACCAGGTCCTCGTCCGTCTCGCCCATGCCGGCGATCAGGCCGGAGCAGGCGGACAGGCCCGCGGCGTGCGCCTTCTGCACGGTGTCGACCCGGTCCGCGTAGGTGTGGGTCTGGGTGATCTGCCCGTAGGTCGCCTCGGACGTGTTGAGGTTGTGGTTGTAGGCGTCGGCGCCCGCGTCCTTCAGGCGCTCCGCCTGACCGTCCGTGAGCAGGCCCAGGCAGGCGCAGACCTCGATGCCCTCGTTCTGCTCCTTGATGGCCTCGATGGTCTTGCCGACGCGCTCCACGTCGCGGTCCGTCGGGCCGCGCCCGCTCGCCACCAGGCACACGCGCTTGGCGCCGCCCGCGACACCGGCCGCGGCGGCCTTCGAGGCCTCGTCCGGCTTCAGCCAGGTGTACTTGAGGATGTCCGCCTTCGAGCCCAGGCGCTGGGAGCAGTACGAGCAGTCCTCCGGACAGAGCCCGGACTTCAGGTTGACCAGGTAGTTCAGCTTCACCCGACGTCCGAACCACCGGCGGCGCACCTTGCCGGCCGCGGCCACCACGTCGAGCAGGTCGTCGTCAGAGGTCGCCAGTACGGCGAGCGCCTCTTCGCGGGTCGGCAGCTCGCGCCGCAGCCCCTTGTCCACCAGGGTGTTCAGCAGATCCATGAGGGCGATCCTGGACCACGCGACCACTCCCGGCCAAGGAGAGATCGCACAACATGGCCGGAACGGAGTGTGTGTATTGCCACACCAGACACTCGGGTATCGGCCGTTAGGGTCGGGCGACGCCTGTGGACAGCCGACAAATCGCGAGGACCAGATGCCCCAGCAGAGCCGCGAGACCGAGGACGTGTTCGCGTGGATCGATGCCGCCGAACGGGTCCGGGAGCAGGCGGGGCTCGTGCGGACCCTGCGCCCCCGTCCTGCCGACTCGCCGCTGCTCGACCTCGCGAGCAACGACTACCTGGGCCTGTCCCGGCACCCGGACACCGTGCGCGGGGCCTGTGAGGCGGCCGCCCGGTGGGGCGCAGGGGCCACCGGATCGCGCCTGGTCACCGGTACGACCGAGCTGCACGGGGAGCTGGAGCGGGAGCTCGCCGACTTCTGCGGTTTCGAGGCCGCGCTCGTGCTGTCCTCCGGCTACGCGGCCAACCTCGCCGCCGTCACCGCGCTCAGCGACCGGGGCACCCTCGTCGTCTCCGACGCGGGGAACCACGCCTCCATCGTCGACGGATGCCGGCTCTCGCGTGCCGCGACCGCGGTGAGCCCGCATGCGGACCCGGAGGCCGCGCTCAAGGCGCTCGCCGCACACGAGGGCCGGGCGCTGCTGGTCAGCGACTCGGTGTTCTCCGTCGACGGGGACGCGGCACCGCTCGCCGGCTATGCCGCGGCCTGCCGCGAGGAGGGTGCGGCGCTGCTCGTGGACGACGCCCACGGTCTGGGCGTGCTGGGCGAGGGCGGCCGCGGCGCGCTGCACGCGGCCGGACTGGCGGGCGCGCCGGGCGTGGTCGCCACGCTGACCCTCTCGAAGTCCCTGGGCAGCCAGGGCGGTGCCGTCCTCGGCCCTGCCAAGGTGATCCGGCACCTGGTCAACACCGCCCGGACCTTCATCTTCGACACCGGTCTGGCCCCGGCCGCCGCGGGCGCTGCGCTGGCGAGCCTGCGGCTGCTGCGGCGCGAACCGGAGCGCGCCGGGCAGGCCCGCGAGGTGGCCCGTCTGCTGTTCGGGCGGCTCACCGCGTCCGGCCTGACCGCGGCCCGGCCGGACGCGGCCGTGGTGTCGGTACGGGCCCCCTCGGCCGCGGCGGCACTGCGCTGGGCCGCCGACTGCCGCGAGGCGGGTCTGTCCGTGGGGTGCTTCCGGCCGCCGTCGGTGCCGGACGGCATCTCCCGGCTGCGGCTGACCGCCCGGGCCGATCTCACGGGGGACGAGATCGATCGGGCCGTCGAGACGATCCTGCGGACCGCCCCGACCGGGGCCGCGGACGCGCCCTAAGGCCTGTCTGATAATTGATCTTGTGGCAGGTCGAGGCGAGTTGACGGATGCGGCGTGGGAGCGGATAGAGCCCTTGCTGCCGCGCATGGACGGGCGTGGGCGTCCGTGGCGTGATCACCGGC
>NZ_JACBGN010000123.1 GCF_013401435.1 Streptomyces sp. BR123 | reverse complement strand
GACGGGAGGGGTCCATGGCGCCGTCCAGGACCAGCCGGCCGACCCGGCCGGGGAAGAGGTCCGCGTACGTCGCCCCGAGGAAGGTGCCGTAGGAGGCGCCGACGTACGCCAGCTTCTCGTCGCCCAGCACCGCGCGGAGCATGTCCATGTCGCGGGCGGCGTCGACGGTGGAGACGTGCGGCAGGACCCGCCGCGAGCGCTCCTGGCAGCCGGCCGCGAACTCCTTGAACGACGCCACGAGCGCGGCCCGCTCCGCGGCGTCGTCGGGGGTCTGGTCGACCTGCGTGTACGCGTCCATGGCCGGGCCGGTCAGGCACTCGACGGGGCTGCTGCGGTCCACCCCGCGCGGGTCGAAGGAGACCATGTCGTAGCGGGCGCGGACCTGCTCCGGGTAGCCGATGCCCGCGTACGCCTGGAGGTAGCCGATGCCGGAGCCGCCGGGGCCGCCCGGGTTGACCACGAGCGAGCCGAGCCGTTTGCCCGGCCCGGTGGCGGGGCGGCGGGCCACCGCGATCTCGATGTCCTGCCCGGAGTCGGGGCGGGAGTAGTCCAGCGGGGCCTTCATGGTGGCGCACTGGAATCCGGGGACACCGCAGTCGCGCCAGTTCAGCTTCTGCTCGTAGTACGGGCGCAGGGCGGCCGGGACGGCGGTCGGCCGGGCCGACGGCCCGGTGCCCCGGGTGGTGGCGGACGCGGCGGCCCGGGAGCCCGCCGAGCCGTCCGAGGTGCAGCCGGAGAGCAGCAGCCCGGCGGCGGCGATCACGGTTCCGGTTGTGCGCAGCAGGCGACTGGTGTCCATCCCCGGAGCCTACGTCGTGCCGGGCCGGTCGGCCGGGTGGCAGCCCATCCGGCCGCCTCCGGGCTCCCCGTGGCCGCCCCGTCCCGGCGGGGCGTGCCCATCCCCGCCGGGTCGCCCGTACGGGTGAACGGTCAACCGGGGTGTCAGCCGGCGCGCAGGGCCATCGTCATCGCCTCGACCGCGAGGAGCGGGGCCACGTTGCGGTCGAGGGCCTCGCGGCAGGCACTGATCGCCTCGATCCGGCGGAGGGTGCGCTCGGGGCCGCCGACGCGGGCGACACGGTCGAGGTCCGCGCGGAGGTCCTCGTTCGCGAGGGCGAGCGGGGAGCCGAGCTGCAGGGCCAGTACGTCCCGGTAGAAGCCGGTGAGGTCGGTCAGCGCCAGGTCGAGGCTGTCGCGCTGGGTGCGGGTGCGGCGGCGCTTCTGCCGGTCCTCCAGCTCCTTCATCACGCCCGCCGTGCCGCGCGGCAGCCGCCCGCTCGTGCCGGCTCCGGCGCCCAGCGCGGCCTTCAGCTCCTCGGTCTCCTTGGCGTCGACCTCCTCCGCGAGGAGCTTGGCGTCCTCGGCGGCGGCGTCTACGAGCTCCTGGGCGGCCTTGAGGCAGCCCCCCACGTCGTCGACCCGGAGCGGGAGCTTCAGCACGGTGGTGCGGCGGGCCCGCGCACCCTCGTCCTGGGCGAGCCTGCGGGCCCGGTCGATGTGCCCCTGCGTGGCGCGCGCGGCGAACGCGGCGACACCGGGCTCGATGCCGTCGCGCCGGACGAGCAGGTCGGCGACGGCGGTCACGGACGGGGTGCGCAGGGTCAGCATCCGGCAGCGGGAGCGGATGGTGGGCAGCACGTCCTCCATCGAGGGCGCGCACAGCAGCCACACGGTGCGCGGAGCGGGCTCCTCCACGGCCTTGAGGAGCACGTTGGCCGCGCCCTCGGTCAGCCGGTCGGAGTCCTCCAGGACGATGACCTGCCAGCGGCCGACGGCCGGGGACAGCTGGGCCCGGCGGACCAGGTCGCGGGTCTCCTTGACGCCGATGGACAGCAGGTCCGTACGGACGACCTCCACATCGGCGTGCGTACCGACCATGGTGGTGTGGCAGCCGTCGCAGAACCCGCAGCCCGGCTCGCCGCCGAGTGCGCGGTCGGGGCTGGTGCACTGCAGGGCGGCGGCGAAGGCGCGGGCGGCGGTGGCCCGCCCGGAGCCGGGCGGGCCGGTGAACAGCCATGCGTGGGTCATCTTCGACGCGGCGGGCGGCTCCTGCCCGGCGCCGACGGCGGTGACCAGGGCGTCCGCGTCACGGGCTGCGGCGGCCAGCTGCGTCTGCACCCGCTCCTGGCCCACCAGCTCGTCCCACACGGGCATCCCGCCCACCGCCTTTCACATGCCGTCCATGCCGACCCATGCCGACCTGCTCTGCCTCGTACCGCGTACCCAGTGTGGCGCCTGCCGCCGACAATCCCTGCCGATCGCGGCAGCGGCCCCGCCCCGTCAGCGGCGGCGGCGCGGGCCTTCCTCGCCGTCCTCCTCGTCCCGGTGGGAGCCCAGCAGTTCGTCCGCCAGGGTCGGCAGGTCGTCCAGCGGGGTCTCTTCCGCCCAGGAGGGGCGCGGCCGGGCGGGGCGGCCCTCGCCGTCGAAGACCGGGAGCTCGCGGGTCACCTCGTCACCGGCGTCCCGGAAGATGCCCGGCGGCACGCGGTCGGCCGGATCCTCCTCGGGGCGCCGGGCCGTCGGCCGCACGGCGGAGTACGCCTGCCGCCCGGACGGCGCCGACGCCCGGTTCTCCGCCCCGCCCCTGCGGGAGTCCGAGCCGGAAGGACCGGACGTACCGGAAGGGCGTACGGGCGGCAGTACGGCCGTCTCGTCCGCAGCCGCGGGCGCGTCCACGGCGGGCAGTACGGAGGTCTCCGCCGCCGGGTCGGCCTTCGGCATCGGCACGGTCTGGGTCACGTCGTCCGGCCGGACGACCCGCTTGTCCACCGGGGTCCGGACCGGCGGGGCGACCAGCGGGGTCTCGACCGTCACCGCGTCGTCCGCATGCGGCTCCTTGCGCATGGAAACCTTCGGGGCGGGCGCGGGCTCAGCCGGGTCGGCCTGCGGGGCTCGTGCGGCTGCCGCCGCCGCGGCTGCCGCCGCCTGGGCCTCCGCCTGCCGGCGAGCCTCCTCGGCCTTCAGCAGGGCTTCCTCGGCCCGCCGCTGCTTCTCCCGGCGCCGCTCGTCGGCCTCGGCGCGCAGCCGGGCCTCCTCTTCCGCCTGCAGGCGCAGCCGCTCCTGCTCCGCCGCGCGGGCCTTCTCCTCGGCCTCCGCGCGCCGCCGCTCGGCCTCGGCCCGGGCACGGGCCTCCTCCTCGGCCTGCAGCCGCTCCTCCTCGGCCCTGCGGCGGGCCTCCTCCTCGGCGATCCGGCGGGCCTCGGCGGCCTCTTCCTCGGCCTTGCGCCGGGCCTCCTCGGCCTCGCGGGCCTTGCGGGCCTCCTCCTCGGCCCGCAGCCGCTCCTCCTCGGCCTTGCGCGCCGCCTCTTCCTCGGCCTTGCGGCGGGCCTCTTCCTCGGCCTTGCGCCGGGCCTCGGCCTGGGCGGCCCGCTCGGCCTCCGACAGCGGCAGCATGCGGTCCAGGCGGTGCCGGACGACGGTGGCCACCGACTCCGGGTCCTGCCCCGCGTCGACCACCAGGTAGCGGCCGGGGTCGGCGGCGGCGAGGGTCAGGAAGCCGGAGCGGACCCGCTGGTGGAACTCGGCGGGCTCCGACTCCAGCCGGTCGGGCGCCTCCGTGAACCGCTCGCGCGCGGTCTCCGGGGACACGTCGAGCAGCACGGTCAGGTTCGGTACGAGTCCGTCGGTCGCCCAGCGCGAGATCCGGGCGATCTCGGTCGGCGACAGGTCTCGGCCGGCGCCCTGGTAGGCGACCGAGGAGTCGATGTAGCGGTCGGAGATGACGACCGCGCCGCGCTCCAGGGCGGGGCGGACCACCGAGTCGACGTGCTCGGCCCGGTCGGCTGCGTACAGCAGGGCCTCGGCCCGGTTGGACAGCCCGGCCGAGGAAACGTCGAGGAGGATCGCCCGCAGCCGCTTGCCGATCGGGGTGGCGCCCGGCTCGCGTGTCACGACGACCTCGTGGCCCTTGCCGCGGATCCACTCGGCCAGGGCCTGGACCTGGGTCGACTTGCCGGCGCCGTCGCCGCCCTCCAGGGCGATGAAGAAGCCGGTGGCGGACGGCGCCTGGTCGGGCTCCCCGCCGCGCAGCGCCTCGCGCACGTCGCGGCGCAGCGGTACGCCGGCGCGGTCATCGGCCTTGGCGAGCACCACGACGGCGGCAGGCAGCAGCAGCGCGCCGACGATCATCAGGGTGTACGCGGCGCCGCCGTACGCGAAGACGAGGCCCGCGAAGGCCAGCCGGTGAGGGCCGATCCCCGCGGCCACCACGGGGGCGAGGACGGCGCCGAGCGCCACCGCAACCCGCACGACGGCCTGCAGGTGCTCGGTGACCCGGGCCCGGCGGAACTCCTCGGTCTCCTGGTCGAGCAGGGTGTGCCCGGTGTTGGCGGCCACGCCCGCGGCGAGGCCGGCGAGCAGCGACAGGAACACCACGGTCGCCAGGTCCGTGACCAGGCCGGCCAACAGCAGTGCGGTGCCGGTCGCGGCGATCGCGAGGGCCAGGAGCCGGCGCCGGGACAGGGTGGGCAGCACCTTGCCGGACTGGGTGGCGCGGATGCCGGCGCCGGTGCCGCCGAGCAGGCCGAGGACGAGCAGGGCGAAGGTGGCCGGGCCGCCGCCCAGGTCGAAGGCGTGCAGCACGGCCACGGCCGCGGCGCAGGCCACCGCCCCTGCGACCGCGGCGCAGGCCAGGACGAACAGCGGGATCGCCCCCGTACGGCCCTTGTCGGGCCGGTCCCCCGCCTTCGGGGCGCGCAGGCCTTCCAGCGGGGACCGCGGGCGCGCCGTCTTCCCGGCGGGCAGGATCAGCGGCAGCAGCAGGGACAGCGACGCGGCGAAGAGGCCCGCCGCCACGTACGAGCCGAGGGCGGCCTGGTTCGCGGCGAACCAGTCGACGCCGAGGCCGAGGACCTTGCCGACCAGTGTCGCGGCGAGCAGCGCGCCCGCGGCGGCGGGCATCGTGGCGAACGTCGTGCGCAGCGTCAGCCGGCGCAGGGCGTCGAGGTGGTCGGGCAGCGGCCGTACGGTCGCGCCCTCCGGCGGCGCCTCGGGCAGCAGGGCGGGGGCGGCGCTGTCCTTGGCCACGGTCCACAGCCGCTCGGCGGCGCCGGCGACGAAGACGGTGGCCAGCAGCGCGGTCAGCGCGTGCGCCGGGATCCAGTCGAGCCAGAGCGGGGCGACGACGAACAGGCCGATCCGGACCCCGTCGGCCCCGACCATCGTCCAGCGGCGGTCCAGCGTGCCGCCGGGGGCGGTGAGCTTGGCGAGCGGGCCGAGCAGGACCGCGCCGAAGAGCAGGGTGGCGAGGATCCGGACCCCGAACACGGCGGCCACGGCCAGGGCCCAGCCGCGGTAGCCGGTGCCGAAGGTGCCCTGGGAGACGGCCGCCTGGAAGGCGAGCACGACCAGGACCAGCAGGGCCAGGGCATCGCCGATGCCGCTGACCAGCTGGGCGCTCCACAGGCGGCGCAGCCTGGGGGTGCGCAGCAGGGCACGCAGCGCCCGCTCGCGGGAATCCGCGGCGAGGGCTTCGTCGTAGGAAGGGTTCGGGGGGGCGGTCACGCCAGTCGGCTGTTCGGCTCGCGTCATCCGCCCAGCCTATCCGCTGCGCTCGGCGGGTGCGGAGGGCTGTGGACAACCCCGGGGGCGGGGCCCCGGGGCGGCCCCGCGCCCCTCGCGGCCGAGGCCCGGGGCCCGGGACCCGCCGTTGTCGGCCGGTGCAGGCCGACTCGGGCTGCCCGCGCAGTTCCCCGCGCCCCTGACGGGGCACTCACACCGCCGGCCCCGTACCGGCCGGCTCCGGTTGCCCGCGCAGTTCCCCGCGCCCCTGACGGGGCACTCACACCGCCGGCCCCGTACCGACCGGCTCCGGTTTGCCCGCGTCCCTGGTGGGGCTAGGACTCCGTGGGCGGGGTGGCTGCCGTCTTCTTGGCGGCCGTCTTCTTGGCTGCCGTCGTCTTCTTGGCTGCCGTCGTCTTCTTGGCCGTTGTCGTCTTCTTGGCCGCCGTCTTCTTCGCGGCGGCCGTCTTCGTGGCCGTCGCCTTCTTCGCCGGCGCCTTCTTCGCCGGTGCCTTCTTCGCCGTCTTCTTGGCCGGGCCCTTCGCGCGCTTCTCCGCGAGCAGCTCGTAGCCCCGCTCCGGCGTGATCGTCTCGACGTCGTCGTCCCGCCGCAGCGTCGCGTTCGTCTCGCCGTCCGTCACGTACGGGCCGAAGCGGCCGTCCTTCACCACCACCGGGCGCTCGCTCACCGGGTCCGTGCCCAGTTCCTTCAGCGGCGGCTTGGCAGCCGCGCGACCCCGCTGCTTCGGCTGGGCGTAGATCGCCAGTGCCTCGTCCAGCGTGATCGTGAAGAGCTGGTCCTCGGTCTCCAGGGAGCGGCTGTCCGTGCCCTTCTTCAGGTACGGGCCGTAGCGGCCGTTCTGCGCCGTGATCTCCACACCTTCGGCGTCGGCGCCCACGACCCGCGGCAGCGACATCAGCCTCAGCGCGTCGTCGAGGGTCACCGTGTCCAGCGACATCGACTTGAAGAGCGACGCCGTGCGCGCCTTGACCGCGTTCTTGCCGGTCTTCGGCGTGCCCTCGGGCAGGATCTCCGTCACGTACGGCCCGTAGCGGCCGTCCTTGGCGACGATCTCGTTCCCGCTGACGGGGTCCTTGCCGAGCTGGAACTCGCCGCTCGGCTTGGCGAAGAGTTCCTCGGCGTACGCGACCGTCAGCTCGTCCGGAGCCAGGTCGTCCGGCACGTCGGCCCGCTGGTGGCCCTCGGCGTCCTTCTCGCCCCGCTCCACGTACGGCCCGTACCGGCCCACGCGCAGCACGATGCCCTCGCCGACGGGGAAGGAGGAGATCTCCCGGGCGTCGATCGCGCCCAGGTCCGTGACCAGCTCCTTCAGCCCGCCGAGGTGGTCGCCGTCGACCGGCCCGGCCTGGGCGGCTTCGCCCTCCTGGCCGAAGTAGAACCGCTTGAGCCACGGCACGGCCTGGGCCTCGCCGCGCGCGATGCGGTCGAGGTCGTCCTCCATCTTGGCCGTGAAGTCGTAGTCGACGAGCCGGCCGAAGTGCTTCTCCAGGAGGTTGACCACGGCGAACGACAGGAAGGACGGCACGAGGGCCGTGCCCTTCTTGAAGACGTAGCCGCGGTCGAGGATCGTGCCGATGATCGACGCGTACGTCGACGGGCGGCCGATCTCCCGCTCCTCCAGCTCCTTGACCAGCGAGGCCTCGGTGTAGCGGGCCGGCGGCTTGGTCGCGTGGCCGTCGGCCGTGATCTCGTCGGCGGCCAGCGCGTCGCCCTCGGCGACCTGCGGGAGGCGCCGCTCGCGGTCGTCGAGCTCGGCGTTCGGGTCGTCCGCGCCCTCGACGTACGCCTTCATGAAGCCGTGGAAGGTGATCGTCTTGCCGGAGGCGGTGAACTCGGCGTCCCGGCCGTCGGCGGCCACGCCACCGATCTTGACGGTGACCGAGTTGCCGGTCGCGTCCTTCATCTGGGAGGCAACGGTCCGCTTCCAGATCAGCTCGTACAGGCGGAACTGGTCGCCGGTCAGAGCGGTCTCGGCGGGAGTGCGGAAACGATCACCCGAAGGACGGATCGCCTCGTGCGCCTCCTGGGCGTTCTTGACCTTCCCGGCGTAGACGCGGGCCTTCTCCGGCAGGTAGTCGGCCCCGTAGAGCTGCGTGACCTGCGCCCGGGCGGCCGCGACCGCGGTGTCCGAGAGCGTCGTGGAGTCCGTACGCATGTAGGTGATGAAGCCGTTCTCGTACAGCTTCTGCGCCACCTGCATGCACGCCTTGGCGCCGAGGCCCAGCTTGCGCGAGGCCTCCTGCTGCAGCGTCGTCGTACGGAAGGGGGCGTACGGGGACCGGCGGTACGGCTTGGACTCGACCGAGCGGACGGCGAACGAGCTGTCCGCGAGGGCGGCGGCCAGGGCCCGCGCGTTCGCCTCGTCGAGGTGCAGCACGTCGCTCTTCAGCTGCCCGTTCGCGCCGAAGTCGCGGCCCTGGGCGATCCGCCTGCCGTCGACGGTGTTCAGCCGCGCGACGAGCGTCGAGGGGTCGGAGGAGTCGCCGACCCGGCCCGTGGTGAAGGTACCGGTCAGGTCCCAGTACTCGGCGGAGCGGAAGGCGATGCGCTCGCGCTCGCGCTCTACGACGAGACGGGTGGCGACGGACTGGACGCGGCCCGCCGACAGCTTCGGCATGACCTTCTTCCACAGGACCGGCGAGACCTCGTAGCCGTAGAGGCGGTCGAGGATACGGCGGGTCTCCTGGGCGTCGACCATGCGCTGGTTCAGCTCGCGCGGGTTGGCGACGGCCTCGCGGATCGCGTCCTTGGTGATCTCGTGGAAGACCATCCGGTGGACGGGGACCTTGGGCTTGAGGACTTCCTGGAGGTGCCACGCGATGGCCTCGCCCTCGCGGTCCTCATCGGTGGCGAGGAAGAGCTCGTCGGACTCGGCCAGCAGGTCCTTGAGCTTCTTGACCTGTGCCTTCTTGTCCGCGTTGACGACGTAGATCGGCTGGAAGTCGTGCTCGACGTCCACGCCGAGGCGGCGGACCTCGCCCGTGTACTTGTCGGGGACCTCGGCGGCGCCGTTCGGGAGGTCGCGGATGTGCCCGACGCTCGCCTCGACGACGTATCCCGGGCCGAGGTAGCCCTTGATCGTCTTCGCCTTGGCAGGGGACTCGACGATGACGAGTCGGCGGCCGCCCTGTGCGGTCTCGCTAGTCGGGGACAACTTGGCTCTTCTCTCCGGTCGGCACTCGGTCGCAGTACGGCGACGCTGCGGAGTGTGACGGTACAACCCGCCCCCGTGTCAAACGGCACAAGCCCGCAACGGCCACTCGAACGGTAACCCGACAAGTGCCATTCCTGCCGCCCGGATACCCCGCCGGACCCGTCCCGATCACTGGCCCGAGTGGCCACGGGGCCGTCTGGCCGCGGGCGCGCACCCCGCCTGACGTCCGGTTTCCTCCGTCGGCCCGCGTCGGCGCGAATCGGCCGGCAATCGGCGGGGCCGGCCGTCCGGAATCCCGGCAGTGCCGGGCGGTGTCGGGCTCGCGGATGTGTTCGCCGACTCCCCGGATTCAGAGCCGCGTGAGGCACCACACGCCGAGGGCCACCGCCGTCGCGCCGCCGAGCAGGGCCAGCGGTACGGCCACAGCGGGGCGCACGTCCTCGGCCACCGGCGCGCCACGGCGGGCACGCGCCCCCGTCCAGCCCAGCAGAGCCGTTCCGAACAGCAGGAAAACGGCTGCCGCGAAGATCGCCGGACCGCGTTCCATGCCGTTCCCCCTCGATGCCGGGCCGCCGTGGGCCTCGGGCCGTGAGCCGGGCCCGCTCGGGCTCGGGGCTCCCCCGCAATCCCCCCGGGTATCCCGGGGAGCCCCGGCCGGCCTCGTACCCGGGAGCCTGCCAGCCGCGGGAGAACAGCGGGCGAACCGCGGGTTACATCACAGCTGCGACTCCGACGGCACACGCAGGCCCGGTCGGCACACGCAGCCCCGTCGACCCGCGGCGACTCCGACAGCCCGCCGCGACTCCGACGGCCCACGGCGACTCCGGCGACCCGCCGCGCCTCCCACGGCCCGCTCCGACGGCCCGCTCCGGCGACCCGCGGCGACTCCGACGGCCCGCCGCGGCAAACGCACCGGCTCAGCGGTCGGCGACCGGCTCCAGGAAGCCCTGCTCGACCAGCATCCGGATCGCTTCGGGCGTCCTGTCCCGGAGCAGGACCGGGTCCTCCTGCACCAGCTGCGCGATCGCGTCCAGGATCCGGCCCGCGGTGAGCGAGCCGTCGCACACGCCGGCGAAGCCCGCGCCGACCGTGTCCACCGTCGTGGCGCGCCGCATGCCGCGGTTCTGGCGGAGCACGACGTGCTCCGGGTCTTCCGCGCCGGGCGGGCCGACCTGCTCCTGGACGACCTCCTCGACCAGCACGAAGCGGCCGTTCAGCAGGGCCGCGTCGTCGTGTTCGCGCAGGTAGTCCTGGCGGGCGAAGTGGGCGAGGACGGCGTCGCCGAGCGGCTGCTCCACCGCGTGGGGCCATTCCTCGATCACGATCGACGGCTCGGCCGCGTCGGTGCGGCGCAGGGTGATCCAGCCGAAGCCGACCGCCTTGGTCTTGCCGGCCTCGAACTCGTCGAGCCAGTCCTCGTACCGCTGCGCGTACGCGGCGGGTTCGGTGCGGTGGTCCCCCGCGTCGCGCAGCCACAGCTCCGCGTACTGGGTGACGTCCTGCACGTCACGCTGCACGATCCACGCGTCGCAGCCGCGCGGCACCCAGGAGCGGAGCCGGTCGCGCCAGTCCTCTCCCTGCACGTGCTGCCAGTTCCCGAGGAACTGGGCGTACCCGCCCGGATTGAGGTGGGCGCCCGCCTGCTGGACCAGGGTCCGGCACAGGTCGTCGCCGCTCATGCCGCCGTCCCGGTACGTCAGCCGCGCGCCGGGGGAGATCACGAACGGCGGGTTGGAGACGATCAGGTCGTACGTGGCATCGCCGACCGGCTCGAACAGCGATCCGCGGAGCAGCTCGGCCTCCGGCGCCCCGGACAGCGCCAGCGTCAGCCGGGTGATGCCCAGGGCCCGGGGGTTGACGTCGGTGGCGGTGACCCGGGTGGCGTGCCGGGCGGCGTGCAGGGCCTGGATGCCGGAGCCGGTGCCGAGGTCGAGGGCGTCGGCGACCGGGGTGCGCACGGTGATCCCGGCCAGGGTGGTGGAGGCGCCGCCGACGCCGAGGACCACGTCTGTGCCTTGCTGACGCCCCCGGCTGCCGATCCCGCCGGCCCCGCCGACGGCGCAGCCGAGGTCGGAGACGATGAACCAGTCCTCGCCGTCCGGGCCCCCGTACGGGCGGATGTCGACGGTGGCGTGCACCTCGTCGCCCTCGCGGCGCAGCCAGCCGTCGGCCAGCGCCACCTCGACGGGCAGCGCCTCCGCCGCGTGCACGTACGGCTCCGGCTGCTGCAGCAGGAACAGCCGCACCAGGCTCGCGAGCGGGCCGGTGCCCCGGCTTCGGGTGGCGCGCAGGGCAGGGACCGTCTCGCTGCGGGCCAGCGCGGCATAGGCGGGGGCGCCGAGCAGCTCCAGCACGCCGTCGGCGGTGAAGCCGGCGGAGAGCAGGGCCGCGCGGAGCTCGGCGGCGCGGTCGGGCGTGGGGAGGCTGGTGGTACTCACCCGTCCATTGTGTCGGCTGACACGGCGGATCCGTGCGCCGCACCGGCCACGGCGCGGCCGCAGGGGCTCACTTGGCGGGCGTCACGACATCTTGCAGCCCTTCTGGCCGGCGATCGCCTTCTTCAGGTCGCCCGCCGTGACCTTCGCGTACGCCTCCTTGCTGCCCTTGTTGGCCTCCGCGATGGCGGCGGAGAGCTGGCCGAGGCCATCGGCGAACTTGGTCTGGTCCTTGGGGTCGAGCGCGTCGATCTTCGTCTTCAGGTCGGCGTAGGCCTTGGACGCGGCCTCGAAACCCTGGACCGCCGCGGTCTGGGTCGCCTGGCCGTCCTTGGTCGGCGGGGTCCCCGCCGACGACAGGGCGGCACTCATCGCCTTGTACGCGTCGGACTGGACCTGGAAGGCCGCCGAGTCGGTCTTCTGCACCTCGTCCGGCTTGCTCGTCGTACCGGACACGCGCTTCATGTCGGCACTGGCCGCCTTGACCTTCTGCAGCTCGGGCGCCCACTGGTCGCAGACCTTCTTGGCCCACGCGTTGGCCTTCTCGTCGCCGTCGTCACCGCCGCAGCCGGACAGCACGAGCATCAGCACCGCACCGCCGGACACCGCGGACGCAAACTTCTTGTTCACCGGATCGGTCCCTTCCAAGGCTCTCGGCCCGGAAGATACACGGCCCTCATCCGGCCACGCGGAACGGCGGGCGGACGGCGCGTCAGTCCGCGCCGCCCGCCCGCCGTCCGGAGGTGCCTTCGAACCCCGGGGAAACGGGCCGTGTCAGGACACGACCGCGGGGTCGGCCGGCTGCTGCGCGACCCGCTCGGCCCCCGTGCCGTCGCCGCCGTCGCCGACCGCGATGCCGCGCCGCTTGGAGACGTACACGGCGACGACGATGACGGTGATGGCGACGGCCGCGACGATCGCGCGGACGGTCGGGCTGGTGTCGGCGCCGTAGCTGAACTGGACGACGGCCGGCGCGATCAGCAGCGCCACCAGGTTCATGACCTTGAGCAGCGGGTTGATCGCGGGGCCGGCGGTGTCCTTGAACGGGTCGCCGACGGTGTCGCCGATGACGGTCGCGGCGTGGGCGTCGCTGCCCTTGCCGCCGTGGTGGCCGTCCTCGACGAGCTTCTTGGCGTTGTCCCACGCACCGCCGGAATTGGCGAGGAAGACGGCCATCAGCGTGCCGCAGCCGATGGCGCCCGCGAGGTACGCGCCGAGGGCGCCGACGCCGAGGACGAAGCCGACCGCGATCGGTGCCATGACGGCGAGCAGGCCGGGGGTGGCGAGCTCGCGGAGCGCGTCCTTGGTGCAGATGTCCACGACGCGGCCGTACTCGGGCTTCTCGGTGTAGTCCATGATCCCGGGGTGCTCGCGGAACTGGCGGCGCACCTCGTAGACCACGGCGCCCGCGGAGCGGGACACCGCGTTGATGGCGAGGCCGGAGAACAGGAAGACCACCGCCGCGCCGAGGACCAGCCCGACGAGGTTGTTGGGCTGGGCGATGTCGAGGCTGAGGTTCATCTCCCCGGCCTTGGCTCCGACCTCCTTGACCGCGGTGGAGATGGCGTCGTTGTACGAGCCGAACAGCGCGGCGGCGGCGAGCACGGCCGTGGCGATGGCGATGCCCTTGGTGATGGCCTTGGTGGTGTTGCCGACGGCGTCGAGGTCGGTCAGGACCTGTGCGCCGGCGCCCTCGACGTCGCCGGACATCTCGGCGATGCCCTGGGCGTTGTCGGAGACGGGCCCGAAGGTGTCCATGGCGACGATCACGCCGACGGTGGTGAGCAGGCCGGTGCCGGCCAGGGCCACCGCGAAGAGCGCGAGCATGATGGAGGTGCCGCCGAGCAGGAAGGCCCCGTAGACGCCGAGGCCGATGAGCAGCGCCGTGTAGACGGCGGACTCCAGGCCTACGGAGATGCCGGCGAGGACGACGGTGGCGGGACCGGTCAGGGCGGACTTGCCGATGTCCCGGACGGGACGGCGGTTGGTCTCGGTGAAGTAGCCCGTGAGCTGCTGGATCAGGGCGGCGAGCACGATGCCGATGGCGACGGCGACGAGGGCGAGGACCCGCGGGTCGCCGGAGTGCTGCGTGATCGCCGTGTTCTCGACGCCGACGAGCTCCTGGTACGTGGCCGGCAGGTAGGCGTAGACGGCGATGGCGACGAGCACCAGGGAGATCACGGCGGAGATGAAGAAGCCGCGGTTGATGGCGGCCATGCCGCTGCGGTCGGAGCGGCGCGGGGAGACCGCGAAGATGCCGATCATGGCGGTGATGACGCCGATGGCGGGAACGATGAGGGGGAAGGCCAGGCCCAGGTCGCCGAAGGCGGCCTTGCCGAGGATGAGGGCGGCCACGAGGGTGACGGCGTACGACTCGAAGAGGTCGGCCGCCATGCCGGCGCAGTCGCCGACGTTGTCGCCCACGTTGTCGGCGATGGTCGCGGCATTGCGCGGGTCGTCCTCCGGAATGCCCTGCTCGACCTTGCCGACCAGGTCGGCGCCGACGTCGGCGGCCTTGGTGAAGATGCCGCCGCCGACGCGCATGAACATCGCGATCAGAGCGGCGCCGAGGCCGAAGCCCTCCAGGACCTTGGGGGCGTCGGCCGCGTAGACCAGGACGACGCAGGAGGCGCCGAGGAGGCCGAGGCCGACGGTGAACATGCCGACGACCCCGCCGGTGCGGAACGCGATCCGCATGGCCTTGTGGGAGACGTCGGTGATGTCCTTGGCGGGCTCCCCGTCGGCGGGGGTGGCCTCGCGGGCGGCGGCGGCGACGCGGACGTTGGCGCGGACCGCGAGGCGCATGCCGATGTAGCCGGTGGTCGCCGAGAAGAGGGCGCCGACGAGGAAGAACGCGGAGCGTCCCGCGCGCTGCGTCCAGTCGTCGGCGGGCAGCAGGAACAGCAGGAAGAACACGACGACGGCGAAGATGCCGAGGGTGCGCAGTTGCCGGCCCAGGTAGGCGTTGGCGCCTTCCTGCACGGCGGCGGCGATCTTCTTCATGCTGTCGGTTCCCTCGTCGGCGGACAGGACCTGGCGGACCAGGATCTGCGCGACGACGAGTGCGGCAATTGCCACGGCCGCGATCACCATAACGATGAGCCGATTGTCATCGGTGAGTACCGCGGCGGCCAGAGCGGCTGTGCCGTCCGGCGCTTCAGGGGTGAAGAGCCCCGTCATTCGTCCTCCTTGACGTGATGAGCTCAAGATGTGGACGGATTGTAGGGAGCTGGTCCCGAGCAAAACAGTGCGCGGGAAACGGAATTGGCCTGCTCTCGCTCCCCACCAATAGATCGTGACACTCCATTACCCCCGAAAGAGGTAATGGGTCAAAGGCATTGACACATGGTCACGGATCCGGGAATTGCACGCGGGCATGAAAAAGGCCCTGCTCAGCAGGGCCTTGAATAAGATCGAATAATACGCCGGGGCCGGCGGGGCTACGAGAGTTCGGGGCTCGCCGAAACGGGCCAGCTCATCCGGATGGTTCCGCCCCGCTCACTGCTCGTCACCTCGACGTCGTCGACGAGCCCGCTGATGACCGCGAGCCCCATCTCGTCCTCGGTGTCCGCATCCGGGTCCAGGGCGGCCTCAAGTCCGGGCACGGTGTCTCCCGGGCCTCCGCCCGGCCCGGGGACCTCGTCGCCGACCTCGATGGAGAACAGCTTCTCCTCCTCGGTCAGGACGACCCGTACGGGCGCGGTCAGCCCGTTGCTGAGGTGCAGGCCGACGGCACGCGAGCAGGCCTCGCCCACCGCGAGGCGGACCTCGTCGAGCACGGCCTCCTCCACGCCGGCCCGCCGCGCCACCGCGGCCGCGACCAGGCGGGCCGTCCGGACGTGCTCGGGCTGGGCGCTGAAGCGGAGTTCAACGATGGCCATTGCGTCCCCCTCGGACTACGGGCGTGCCTTACAGGGGCCCGGGCCGTCCAGCGGCCCGCGCCCCCGCTCCTCTTCGGCTCCCTCCCCGGGCGCCACCGCGGGCCGCACCGGGGCGGAACTCGTCAGTCGGTGGCGGCGACGGCGTCCTCCACCGTCGTGTGGATCGGGAACACCTTGGTCAGGCCGGTGATACGGAAAATCTTCAGGATGCGCTCCTGGTTGCACACCAGGCGCAGCGAGCCCTCGTGCGCCCGGACGCGCTTGAGGCCTCCCACGAGCACACCGAGGCCGGTGGAGTCGAGGAAGTCCACTCGCTCCATGTCGACAACCAGGTGGTAGCTGCCGTCGTTCACCAACTCGACCAACTGCTCGCGCAGCTTGGGCGCGGTATACACATCAATCTCGCCACCGACCTCCACGACCGTGCGGTCGCCGACAGTGCGAGTCGACAGGGACAGGTCCACGGATCCTCCAGCACCTTGCTATCGAGCGGCGCCCCCCAGGGGCCTCCCCACCCGAGAGCGGGGGAGGGATTGGCTGCCGCGATGGCATTCAATCACTTACCGGCAGGCGCGCACGACGCCTTCTGACCATTGTCCCGCACGCCGGTGACACACTCGGTTCCAATGGCCAATACTCACCGTCCCGGTCGCCCCACGGCACCCGAGGACCCGCGACCCGCTCCCGACACGGTTCTGGACCGTCTGTCACGGGGGTCTTTTCGAGCTGCGCGCATCACCCATACGGAGCACTTGCCCCGCCGGGAGGGTCGTCATGCCGTGTGGCCCGACCGCATCCGAACGGATGTAGTGGCCGCGATCCAGGCCGCGGGGATCGAGCACCCGTGGGAACACCAGGCAGCGGCCGCCGAGCACGCCCTGGACGGCGAGTCCGTGGTCGTCGCCACCGGCACCGCGTCGGGCAAGTCGCTGGCCTACCTCGCCCCCGTGCTCTCCGCCCTCGCGGACGGCGCCGAGGCCCCCAACGGAAGGGGCGCGACCGCCCTCTACCTGGCCCCGACCAAGGCACTGGCCGCCGACCAGCGACGCTCCGTACGGGATCTCGCCGCTCCCCTGGGCCACGCGGTCCGGCCCGCCGTCTACGACGGGGACACGCCGGTCGAGGAGCGCGAATGGGTCCGCCAGTACGCGAACTACGTCCTGACCAACCCCGACATGCTGCACCGCGCGATCCTGCCCGCGCACGCCCGCTGGTCCTCCTTCCTGCGCGCCCTGCGCTACGTCGTCGTCGACGAGTGCCACACCTACCGGGGCGTCTTCGGCTCCCACGTGGCACAGGTGCTGCGGCGGCTGCGGCGGCTGTGCGCCCGCTACGGCGCCGAGCCCGTCTTCCTGCTGGCCTCCGCCACCGCGAGCGACCCGGCGGCCGCGGCGAGCCGGCTGACCGGTGTCCCCGTCGTCGAGGTCGCCGACGACGCCTCGCCGCGCGGCGAGGTGGTCTTCGCCCTGTGGGAGCCTCCGCTGACCGACCTGCGGGGCGAGAAGGGCGCGCCGGTGCGCCGCACCGCCACGGCCGAGACCGCCGATCTGCTGACCGACCTGGTCGTCCAGGGGGTCCGTACGGTGGCCTTCGTCCGTTCGCGGCGCGGGGCGGAGCTGATCTCGCTGATCGCCCAGGAACGGCTCGCCGAGGTGGACCGGTCCCTGCCCCGCCGGGTCGCGGCCTACCGGGGCGGCTACCTGCCCGAGGAGCGCCGCGCCCTGGAGCGGGCCCTGCACTCCGGCGAGCTGCTCGGCCTGGCCGCCACCACCGCCCTGGAGCTGGGCGTGGACGTCGCCGGTCTGGACGCCGTCCTGATCACCGGCTACCCGGGGACCCGGGCGTCGCTGTGGCAGCAGGCGGGCCGGGCGGGGCGCGCCGGGCAGGGTGCCCTGGCCGTGCTGATCGCCCGGGACGACCCGCTGGACACCTACCTCGTCCACCATCCGGAGGCCCTGTTCCGCCGGCCGGTGGAGGCCACGGTCCTGGACCCGGACAACCCGTACGTCCTGGCCCCGCACCTGTGCGCGGCCGCCGCCGAGGCACCCCTGACCGAGGACGACCTCGCCCTGTTCGGCCCCGCCGCCACCGGTCTGATGCCGCAGCTGGAGGCGGCGCGGCTGCTGCGCCGTCGGGCCACGGCCTGGCACTGGACCCGGCGGGAGCGGGCGACGGACCTGACCGACATCAGGGGCGGGGGCGGCCGCCCCGTGCAGATCGTCGAGGCCTCCACCGGGCGCCTGCTGGGCACGGTGGACGAGTCCGCGGCGCACACCGCCGTCCACGACGGGGCCGTCCACCTCCACCAGGGCCGTACGTACCTGGTGCAGCGGCTGGACCTGGAGGACTCGGTCGCCCTGGTCGAGGAGGCCAGCCCGCCGTTCTCGACCACTGCCCGCGACACCACCTCCATCTCCGTCCTGCAGACCGAGACCGAGATCCCCTGGGGCGACGCCCGGCTCTGCTACGGCTCGGTGGAGGTCACCAACCAGGTGGTCTCCTATCTCCGCCGCAAGCTGATCACCGGCGAGGTGCTCGGCGAGGCCAAGCTGGACCTGCCCCCGCGCACCCTGCGCACCCGTGCCGTGTGGTGGACCGTGACCGAGGACCAGCTCGACGAGGCCCGGATCGGCCCGGAGATCCTCGGCGGCGCCCTGCACGCCGCCGAGCACGCCTCCATCGGCCTCCTCCCGCTGTTCGCCACCTGCGACCGCTGGGACATCGGCGGGGTCTCCGTCCCGCTGCACCCGGACACCCTCCTGCCGACCGTCTTCGTGTACGACGGCCACCCCGGGGGGGCCGGTTTCGCCGAGCGTGCCTTCCACACGGCCCGGGCCTGGCTGACCGCCACCCGCGACGCCATCGCCGCCTGCGAGTGCGAGGCCGGCTGCCCGTCCTGCATCCAGTCCCCCAAGTGCGGCAACGGCAACGACCCCCTCCACAAGCGCGGCGCCGTCCGCCTGCTGACCCGCCTCCTGTCCGCGGCCGCCTGACGCCCGCCGCCGCCCCGGGCCGCAGCCGTGCCGGGCAACGGAGCCGGGCCGGAACCGATGTCCACCGGCGGTGGACCCTGGCCCGAAACCATGCTTTCCGACGGCGATTTTCGGCCCGACCCGATACCCGCCGCCGGCAGATCCCGGCCCGAACCGGTACCCGCCGCCGACGAGCCCTGACCCGAACCGGTAACCGCCGCCGACGGGCGCCGGTCTGAACCCGCACCTTCCGTGGGCGGCGGCGGGCCGGGGCCGGGGCCGGCCCGGGGCGCGTCCGGTTCGGCGGCTTCCCGCGTCGGGCCGGCCCGGGCGGTGATCCCGGGCCGGAAGGGCCCGGCCGCCGACCGGGCGGCCACCTCGGCCACCTCGCCCATGAGGGCGCACGCGGGCAGGTCGGCGGCCTGGGCCCGGGCCACCCGGCGGGCTGCGGCGCAGGCGGTCTCCGGGCCGTGGGCCCAGGTCGCCGCCGCGGCCAGGGCGGCCAGGTCGGCGGCTGCCGCCGCGCGGTGGCGGGCGAGCACCGCCTGACCGAGCAGGAGCACCCCGCCGAACACCGCCCCCAGCGCGGTCGCCACCAGTGCCGCCCAGACCGTGGCCGACCCCCGGTCTCCCCTCACGGCGGCGGCCCCACGCTGTCCTCGGCCAGGGCCACCGCCTGTGCCCCGAGCCGTACCGGCAGCACGGCCGGTCCCGGCGCCGGCGCCGCCACACGCACCCGCCACAGGTCCCCCTCCCGTTCCAACGCCACCTCGGCCCCGGGCGGAGCGGCCGCCCGGGCCGCCGCCACCGCCTGCTCCGCCGGCTCCGACCGGGCCGCCGCCCGGGCGCCGGCCCGGGCCGCGTCCACACAGCGGATCTGCGCGGCTGCCGCCATCAGCGCCCACACCAGCAGGGCCGCGAACAGCACCAGCGCGGGAATGACCAGCGCCGCCTCCGCCGTCACATATCCCCTGTCGCTTCCCCGCCCTCCGATACGCCGCGGTTTTCCCTCAGAACGGCACATCGAGTGCCTTCCCGATGGTCGACTGGAGTGCCGTGGACACGACGTCGCTCGTCACCACCTTGTACAGAACGGCCGCGAATGCACACGCCGCGATCGTGCCCATGGCGTATTCGGACGTGGACATCCCCGCATCGCCCGCCCGGCCGCCGACCGCCGCACGCAAGCGAAACCAGATGATCCTCATGACAACCTCCCGCTGATATTCGTTCTTGATGTGATCTCAGTTCCGATTTCCACACCGGACGGGTTTCGCGATCTCACGTTCCGGAGAGAAGGCCCGAGGCCATTCCGATCACCACGGGTGCCACTCCGACCGCAAGGAACGCGGGGAGGAAACAGCCCCACCGGTGCGGTGACGAGCACCGCCGCCCGCTGCGCCCGCGCGGTCGCCTGCCGGGCCCGCTCCTCCCGCAGGGCCGTCGCCAGCCGTGCGGCCGGCTCAGCCGCCGGCGCGCCCGTGCGCGCGGCCCGCTCCAGGCACGCGGCGAGCGCCCCCGCGCCCGGTATCCGCGCCAGCCTTCCCCATGCCTCGCCCGGTTCACCGCCGAGCCGCACCTCCGCCCCGGCCAGCGCCAACCGCTCTCCCACCGGGCCTCCCAGCGACTCTCCCACCGCCTCGGCGGCCTCGACCGGCCCGGCCCCGGCCGCGAGGCAGGCGGCCAGCAGATCGGCCGCGAACGGCAGCTGGCGCTCCGCCTCCTGCGCCTCTGCCTCGTCCGGCCGTCTGCCCGGTATCCGGCGGCGCAGCCACCACGTCCCGGAGGCCGCAGCACACCCCGCC